>JBHLME010000146.1:0-10006 GCA_048938445.1 Promethearchaeota archaeon
ACAATAATGAAATTAACCTATTAAAAAAACAAATTAAAGAGCAAGAAAAAAAACTTGAAAATTGGAGTGAAGAATTAGCAAGTTTAAATGAAAATAACGCAAATTTAATGAATAAAATAAAAGAATTAAAAGAAGAATCAGACAAACAAAAAGAAATTATTGAAAATCAAGAAAAAGAAACACAAAACCTAAATCAATCTCTTGAAGAAGCAGTAAAAAAAATTGAAGAATTAGAACAACAAGTTGAAGATAAAAGCGAATTACAAAAAATTGCTGAAAAATCTAATGAACTAACTAAAGAAATTGGAGTAAAAGACAAAGAAATTAATAACCTCAGAGAAAAATTGCAAGAAATGGTAAAAACTAAAGAGGAAATTGATTTAGGGAATAAAGAAATTGAATCAATGAAGTTAGAAAATGAAAATTTAAGGAACGATTTTATATTTGCAGAAGAAGAAATCGAACGATTAAAGAATGAAAATGAACGTTTCTTAAATACTTTTACAAATTTAAAATTGGAAATAAAACAAACTAAAGAACAACTCGAAAATCAGAACAATAATAATGAAAAATTAAAAGATGAAATCATTGACATGAAAAAAGAAGTTAAAGTTTTAAGAAGGGAACGGGATCATTATAAGAATATAGTTAAAGAAAAAAATCTCCTCTAATTTTCATTTTTACATGAAGTTTATTACCTCATTATCAATGATAAAAAAGTAGATAAATTCAATTGATTACCAGTATAATTGTAAAATGTTGTTTTCACATAGATTTTTAAACTTATAGTATATATAATTAATTAATATCATGCAAAAATTATTTCATTAAAATATCAAATAGGTGTTAAAAATAAGTATTGACACTAAAAGTTTCGACAATATACTTTCTAAGATAATTAAGAGCGAAAGCGGAATTAAAAAGGTTATTTTAGTTGATAGAACAGGATTAACTATCGCAAGTGTATCTAAATTCTCTTATTTCCCAGCAGATGTTGATGGGATTGGTGCAATAGCAAGTGCCGTTTTTTGTGCTAGTGAAGAGCAAGGTAAAAATCTTGAGCTTGGAGATTTAGATATTGTAACGAGCGAGTTTTCTGGAGGAAAGATATTTGCGGCATCATGTGGGCCAAAAGGTGTTCTTTGTTTGATTTCCGATCCGGACATCAATATTGGTTTAATTAGACTGATTCTTAAACGCTCTGGAGATGAACTTCGTGAGATTTTAGATGAATTCCTAAGTGAGGTCCCAGAAGCATTGGATAGTGGTTTAGATCTATCCGATTTAGATGAATTAACGCCAGATTAAACGTAATTTAATTTTTCTCATCTAATTTTTTAACTCGATCATATACTTTTATAAGTAATTTAGGATCATATCCTTTATATTTAGTAGATTTTTATCATAGCTTATGAATATCATTAACATTTTCATTGAAATAGAACTTAAATTAAAGCAATATAAATTACAATTTTTATTTCTAGCTTTATTTTGGTTTGCTGGTTTTCTCTACTTTCTCATAACTGAAGTTGAAAAAAATATTTGGACAATATTTCTTTTATCTCTCACTATTCGTAGATCTGCAAATGTAGGAGATTTTTCAAATTTTTATACCTTAGCATTCCCGATTTTATTAGAAGTAATTGTTTTTGGATTTATTGCTGGAGAATTATTAGAAAAATATAATCCGGTTGTTACAAGTAAGATTCTCGCTAAACATAGACGAAGGCATTCAGTTATTATTGGTTATAGCCACCTAAGTGAAAGAATTATTGATTATTGCTCTAAAAATAAAAGGTCTTTTTGTATTATTGAAGATAACCAAGAATTAGTTGAAGATTTAATTAATGCAGGTTATGCAGTTGTGGTTGGTGATCCAACAGAAACTACTAATCTTATTTTTGCAAGTGTTAAGCGAGCAAAAGAAGTTTTTATAACCGTTAGTGCGGTTAGAATTGCTATAATATGTACTGAGAAGATCCGTGAATTAAATCCGGAGTGTCCTATATATGTTAGAGTGCATGAAGAACATATCCAGGAATATTTAAGAAATCCACCCTTTAATGCATATCCATTTTCAACATCTAAGTGGACAATGGATGATATAGATAATTGGATAAAGGATAAAAAAGGGAATGCAATAGTTATTGGGAGAGACTTATTAACACATCGAATCGCTCATCACATTTCTTTGCAACCTAAGAGAGAAGTTTATCTCTTTGATGACGAGAATGATGGTATCGAATTTGTAGAAAATGAACAATTACACATAATAAATGAATTTGCTTGTTTTTTGAGTGACTTTCGACCTCATGTAGATTTAAACACAGTTTCCCAAGTTTTTATTTGTTGGATTAAAGATTCCGAATTTGATGAAGCACTTTATCTTACATCGAAGTTCAAATTGCGATTTCCTCAAATAGAGATTTATGTACGAATTTTTGATGAAGAATTAATGGAATTGTTAAAAAATTATAATGCAATAACCTTTTCAACATCTAGCAGAGCATTTAACCTACTTCAAAACGTTGTTAAAGATAATTCAGCTATATCTCTAAAAAATTGTTAATTTATAATTTTTTAATATTTTTTTAATAATATTTTTATTTTTAATAATAATTATAAAAAAAGTTATGGGGATAATTGAGCATCACTCGCGTGATATTCTCCTGAACCACTGATTTCATATTTAATTTCCAGAACCTCCTCCTTTTCTAAGGATTTAATTATCCATTTTAGAGTATCAGTTCCAACCTCATCAGTAATCTCAGTTGGTTCCATTGAAAAGTTTTTATACTTAAAATTATCAGGAACCTTGTCCAATAAGATAAAATTTCTCAAGGGTATTTCACCAACATTTTGATAAGATAATATGATTTGATAATTACCTTCATTTCCAATTGGAATTATTTCTTTTCCTACACGATATTTTCTTCTGATATGAACAACTTTAATAATTGGAATTTTTTCTGGAATTGGGATGAATTCTAATTCTGGTCCCTTTGGATAGGTATTTGCTGTGTAAATTGCATTCGTTTCAAATTCAGTATCTTTAGATGGGCTTTCAGCGTATATGGGATAAATCAATTTAATAGTCGAATTTGGTTCAAACATTCCTGTTTGACTATCCTTTAAATTATTTAAAGTTACCTTGATTTCCTCATTATTAATAATAACTGATTCAGGATCCAAGTCAATCTCCTTTCCATCCCATAAAAGTTTTAGTTCTTCAGAATTTGGAGGTTTAAATTCATCAGTAAAGTCTTTTTGCGTGAGAGTGACCTCATTCAATGGAGCAGAACCATTATTTTCAACAATTAATTGAGCTTCAATTTCGCTTTCCTTATAAGAAGGGATTATAATCACATTTTCTTCCTCCTCAATTCCAATTGGTAATTCTTTTGCTTCATAAGAAATCGTTCCAGTAATACTTGCTAGTACTAAATCTATATCATCTATAGCAATGATACCGTTTACGTTAGTTTGAAACGTTGGCATTACCCTAAATTCTAACTTCTTTTTAAAGGATGGATAATTTTCACTTTCATATTCCCAATGTTCAGAAAGCCATTGTGCCCCTGCAGGAAGTCTAGGGAATTGATCTTCAGGAAATGATATAAGATTTTGATCTGGATTAGTAGGATCATTAACATTAACATTAAAGAGTTCTATCATAAACTCAGATAGATTTTGAAATACTAAATTACAATCCCAGACTCCAGGTTCTTCATCCTTTTCAACCATATCTATGAAATATTTATTATGTGTAAATCCTTCAAATTTCTCAATTGATAATCCCCCTGAAAAAGAAGAACTCGCTTTATATGTGATATCAATCATTCCGGTTTTTACAGGATCTAAAGACTCAACAAATATATCACACGTGAATTTTAAAATCTGAGTGGTTTCAGGTTCCAATTCTTCTATTGACCAAATTATTTGATTATTATCAATCTCTGCAGAACCAATTGAACTCGATCTGATATTAACATTATTGAATTCAGGTGGAATATTTTTTACCACTTTAACATTAGTTATTGTTTTTTCATATAAACTATGCAAAGCTACTGCAAATGTAATCTCATTTGTTTTTTTAATTGATATACCATATGATTCCAAACTAAATTCATCAATATCCATCCCACCTTCTAGCATTTCTTCCTCTGCTTCTCTAATTTTTTCAATAATTTCATCTTTAGTAGCTTCATCGGGGATATCAATGAGATTATCTTCACAATATTCTTGCAGCTCTTCTAGAGACCATTGTTCGAACTCTTGCTTTTCTTCATCTTCTTCTTGGAATTCCACATCTTTATCTAAATCTATTAATTCTTCACTTGATTTCTCCTTCTCTTCTCCACTAGTATCATCAAAATCATCTAACTCTTCATCTATTTCTTCAAGAATTTCTTCTCCAACTTCCTCAATCTCTTCTACTGTTTCTTCAAAAATTTCTTCTTCAACTTCCGCCTTGTCTTCTACCAGCTCTTTAATTTCTTCCTCTTTAACTCCAATAGTCTCTACTTCCACATCACTAACTTTTTCTTTTAATTTAAATAAATCATTTTTAATGTCAGTAGGATTTAATATCTCATCTGCATTGGGATTAGTATTCACGTATTCTTTTATTAAAACAAGATTTTTTATATCACCTGTTAATTGAAATTCTTGAGTATTGCTTTTCTCATCTTCATTAATTCCTAATTCTCGTATTTTTATTTCATTAGATTTAAGATTAGTACTTTCAATATTTTTAAAAACAATATCAATATCCCATAATCGATCAACTTGACTTGGATTTTCTATTGAAAGTTTACCATTAAAACCTATGGAATTGATATTACTATAATGATCTTGTTTTACATCAACTTCCTCGATAAGTTCTACTAACACTGATAATCCTTCTTTATTACCATCTTTTAATATTACCCCTTGAGGTTGCTTTACTTGAATAGATTCAGCATATTTAGGTTCAAGGTCTATCTGCTTTTCTTCCTTTTTTTTTCGAGCCATTTTAACTACCTAAATTGGATATTTCGTAATATACGAATTATTAGATTACCTTAATAATTTTATCTAGCCTATTAAATTAGTATTTATAAATTATAAATAGAAAAAAAATGGAAGAATTTCCTATTTTAATGGTCCTCAACGTATATTTTTTTCATCAAATTATTTATAGTGGCATATCTTTACGCACCAAGAAATAGTATATTGGTATTAAAAATATAATTAGTCCAATAATCATTCCAATAATCGCATTAGTTGTTAAAGCTAAAAATCCCCAACAAATAAATGAAGCTATAATCGCTCCACCTAAACCAATTCCAAATATTCCAAATAGTACTAAACCAAGAACTTTTATTTTGCTTTTAGGAGCTATATCTTTAATTAAATCATTCTCTTTGTATCCTTTAAATAGCTAATTCAAAGGAAACCAAATCATTGGAGGTAATATAATTATAACCATTACATATAGAGTAATTGCAACGCTACTATAAGTAAAAGTGATAATATCTACGAATAATCCTGTTTGAAATAGAGCACCAATTTTTTGTGAAGGATCCTAAAAAAATCTTTGAGCGCCAGTTCCATCACATCCATAAGCTAAGATGAAAAACATAATGAAATATCCGATGATTGTTTGAAGAAGAGCGAAGTTTAATTTGCCTTTTTTAATTAAATAATAGGTAATATTATATCCTACTATACCCATTAAGATATTTGTAGCTGCCGCAAAGACCGTAACCCACGTTGGTACATCAATACGAGAGGAGAAGATATGCATACTCTCCCGGTGAGGAAATTCTCAAAGTAAATAGGTTGCTGTTGGAACAAAGAAAATTGCAAAATAAAACACTGTAAATAAGAAATATTTTGATTCATACCATTTTCTCTCACCATTTTTAATCTGATTATATGCAGAAAATCCAAACATTGCGCCTATCGCATAAACCCAAAATACATCGACTTGTATCATTTCATAAATCACATTTTATTAATTTATTACGTTTAAAAATTTTCAACGTTTGACAATATTTAAAGGTTAATAGTAATTTACAACTGTAATTTCCATTTTAATATTTAATAGAACTATAAGGGAGTAGAAATAAACATGCCAAATGTTAAAGGAGATGGTAAAATCGTAAAAAAAAGATCAGGTTATGGTAAAAATGGACGTGGAGGATATGAGTATGTTCAAATTTACGTTCCAAGCAAGATCTCTAAAGATTCTTCATTTCCATTTATAGATAAGGAAGAAGTTTCAATAGAGATTCAAAATAATAAATTAATTATAAGTAAAAAAGACAGATTAATCGATTTAATTAAACAATACAAATTGGATAAGAATTTTTATACTACTCTCCCGAAATTAATTGAAGCAAAAGCAATAGAAAATCAAAAAAGGCCTTTTCTAATATTTAAAGACAATATTTATTCATATAAAGAAACAAATGAGAAAGTAAATTCCATTGCTCACGGGATTTTAAAGTTAATTAAACAAATAAATGTAAAAAAAAATACCCATATTGCTATTATGTTGCCAAATTGCCCTGAATTTATTTTCTGTTGGTTTGCAATCGTGAAAGCAAAATGTATATTCATTCCAGTAAATCGTTTTTTAGAAGGTGACTCCTTAGAATATATCCTGAACCACAGCGATAGTGAAATTTTAATTGTAGACTTCCAATTTCTAAAAACATTTAAAATGATAGAAAAAAAATTAATAAAATTGAAAAAAATTGTTGTTTTTAATGCTCCAGATACCTATCGCTTTAATAATAATAAATATATGAATTTTAGCGAAATAAATACTAATAACATTAAGAATCCCGATCTAAATATCAGAAGTACTAATATAATGGGGATTATTTACACTGAGGGTACGACCGGTCCTCCTAAGGGGGTTGTATACAAACATCTTCTTGTATTATCGGGACAAATCTTTGGAAAACTACTAAAGCAAGGAATATTTAGAAAAGATGATGATCGAGTTGTATATTGTCCAACTCCACTTTTTCAGGCATTTTCTCAAATAGTTATTGTTATTTCATCCATCTTTTTAAATGCAACGATTGTGCTTGCAGAGAGATTTGATGCAGCTATATTTTGGGATGATGTAAGAAGATATAATGCAGAATTAATCTATTATTATGGTGGAATTATACAAAGTTTAATGGATGAACCCCCAAAGGATATTGATAGGTATCATAAAGCCAGATTTGCTTTAGGGGGTCAAGCTCCTAAAGAAATATGGAATTCATTCGAAAATAGATTTAATCTTACTATATTTGAAGGTTGGGCTGCTACTGAAGCAATTGGTTTTACATGTAATTTTCTAGGTTCAAAGGGAGGAAAAATAGGGTCAATAGGTAAACCTTACTATGCTTGGAAATTAAAAATAGTAAATAATGAAGGAAAAGAACTGCCACCAGGAGCTAATAATATCGGCGAAATTGTAGCGAAAAAGTCATTTCCTTTAACTTTAGAATATTATAAAACGCCAGAAAGTACTCCAATGATATTTAAAAAGGATGGCTATATCAGTACAGGAGATCTTGGATATAAAGATAATGATGGTTTCATATATTTTGTAGGTCGTAAAAATGAAATTATAAAAAAAGCAGGTAAAGAAATATTACCTTTTTTTATTGAAAGTATTGCTAATGCCCATCCAAGTATTTTAGAAAGTGCTGCTTTTGGAGTACCTTCTGAAAATTATCAAGAAGAGGATATAAAAATTTGTATAGTCTTGAAAAGACAAAAACAATTAAGCTATGAAGAAATTTACGATTACTTGAATGAACATTTAGCTTATTATATGGTTCCTCGTTATATTGAAATAAAAAAAAGATTACGGAGTTCATCCGAACGAATTAAGAAATATCTTCTGAGAAATGAATGGAATAAGGATGAAATAAAGAAAAATACATGGGATTCTAAAATTTCAAATTTGTTAATTTTATCGGTCTGAATCATTATATTGAAAATATTCCGAGAAATATTAAGTAGGTCATAAATAATATTGTCTCACCAATAATCGTAAAGATAAGGAATCTTTTTCTCCCTTTTTCTGAATGAATAATGTTTTTATTGAAATTTAAAACTAATAATAATACCATAAAACTTACAAACATTAATTGAGCGGGTTCGAATAATTTCAATAAGGCATTAACAACCTTCAAGAATTCACTTACATTCGGTTCAACAGAATAATTCCAATTATAAAGAATTTGAAACAACCAATTTGGATATATAAAATAAGGCATAATAAGAATACCAAATGGAACAATATAATATAATAACTCTTTTAATTTTATTTTTTTCGAGATTAATAATATAAGGGGGAATATAACAACATAAATTTTATATGTCGCAATCGTAAATAGAATTCCTGCTAATATTTTTCTATCTTTATCAAGTTGAATATAAGATTCTCCCAATAGAAATAAAATTAACCAATTAGTATTATTATAATACATGTCAACAGCATATCCAATGGCACAAAATACTAAAAATAGCACGCATTCTTTCTTATCTTTTGTTATCTCATAAAAACGGTAAGTGATATATATAGTTGAGAATACTCTTAAAATATCCCAAATAAAATATGAAGGCCATAGCGGTATTAAATAAAAAGGCAAGAAGATAAAATACCAATGATAAAGATAATAATGGCCACATCCATAATCAAATTGAGGTGAATACATTCCAAAAAATCCCTTAGTCATCCAATCGCGAAGAACTCTAAAATCAACATCCTTTCCATTAAAAAGTTCACGCAAGAGAATATTGGTAAAATATTCTGAAGGAAATATTGTATCAATTACAGCATATACAACTCTAATTATCATTAAAGATACGGTTATGATAATTATTACAATCAGAAATAATTTATAAAAAGGTCTCTCATCGTTTATATAATTATCTAAATTTATTTTTTCTAGTCCCATTTTATTCTCTTACCAATGATGATATAAATTATAAAACAATGTAAAATTAAAATTTTAGTTAATAAAATATTTTAAGAGAATTAAAAAAAAATATAGAAAAAATATACTATTGTGTGAAAATATCATGGATCTAGGATTAAATAATAAGTGTGCTTTAGTTCTCGCATCAAGTAAGGGATTAGGATTTGCTTGTGCTAAAGAATTTTATGAAGAAGGAGCAAATATTGTTATATGCAGCCGTTCTGAAGACAATTTAAGAAAAGCAGTTAATTCTATTGAAATTAAGGAAAAAAAAAATAGAATTCATTCGATCGTCGCAGATTTAACAGTTGAGGATGATATAAAAGACCTCATTAATGAAACAATGAAAGAATTTGGAAGGATAGACATCTTAATTCATAATGCTGGAGGCCCTCCATCAGGATCAATTGATTCTATCAATAGTGATGATTGGATGAGATCAATTGATTTAAACTTACGTTCTTTAATAAAAATCACGAGATTCGTAATTCCAATCATGAAAAAACAAAAATCAGGGAGAATAATCATGATTACATCTGTATCTGTAAAACAACCATTAAAAAACTTAGTACTTTCTAACACTACACGACTTGGAGTTGTTGGATATGCAAAAACCCTTTCCAATGAATATGCAAAAAATAATATTTTAGTAAATGTAGTTTGTCCTGGCCCGAATCTTACTGACCGAATGAAGGAATTAATAAAAATTACAGTAAAAAATACAGGAAAATCTGAAGAAGAAGTAAAAAAATCTTGGACAGATCAAATTCCTCTGGGAAGGTTAGGAAATCCTGAAGAATTGGCTCATCTAGTAGTGTTTCTGGCATCTGAGAAAGCCAGCTATATCACGGGAACAGTAATTCAAGTAGATGGTGGTTTTGTTAAAAGCACCTTTTGATGATGAAAAATTCATGAAATAATATGATTTTCATATATATTTTTAAATTAAGAGCTAATATTTATTTTTAAACCATAGTGAAGTTTATATTTGCGAAATTCCCATATTATTACTTACTATAAGAAAAAAAATT
>JBHLME010000255.1:0-2519 GCA_048938445.1 Promethearchaeota archaeon
TCATAAGCTTTTTTAATCGAATGATATGCATGTTCATTTAGCTCTAATTCCCGATTTAATGCTTTGCTAACACCTTCTAAGGTCATATCATCGAATGTCGGACCTAATCCTCCTGAAGTTACAATAATATCAGGTTCTCTGCTCAAAATATATCGCAGTGCGTCTGAAATTTCGTTTAAATCATCTCCAATAGTTATAACTCTTTTGAGCTTATGACCAAATTTTGTAATTCTTTTTGCCATCCAATTTGAGTTTGTATCTTGCGTCTTACCAATGAGGATTTCATTTCCTATTATTAAAAGTTCAACGATCATATTCTTTTTAGAAGAAAGTATGTATGTAAATTAAATAATAAAGCCTTTCATTTTATCTTTTCTTTATTTAAACGTTGTTATTTTAACAAATGCCAATTTAAATTGATGATTCTAGAACTCGAGATCTAATAGATAATGCTTTTATCAACTTTTTATGAGGAGGCACTAAGCAATTAATTTTTAAAAAGAATTTAATATAATTACTTATAAAATCGTGGTAGATTTAGATATGGTTTTTTGCGAGAATTAAAATATTATAGAAATGCCGAAGCAATTAAATTTTGTTGAAGTAATGTTTTTGATCATGTAAAAATATTATTTTAATAAAGAAAGCAAAAATCTAGAATTAGTAACTATAGAAGAACCATGTGCAAATGCTATTGAAGGCAAACCAGTTTGATATTTAGGTCAATTAATAGTCAAATCTAAAAATCAAACTAAAAAATCTGATGTAAAATGCTTCCTTGTAACTTTTAATTATTTATATAGTTTTTATAATAGAAATAAATATATAAGAAGTGGATTTAAAAAGTGGAAAACTGTTTAGAGATCTTGGGCTTTTAAAAAATGCGAAAAATTAAAGCACCTAATACTCAATAAAAAAATTTATATCTTTTGTATCTTCGATATTAATAAAAATCGACTTTATTTACTAAAAATGAATTTAGTACAATAAAATTAAATTTATGTTCAAAATATGGTGTTTTTTTATAAATGATTATAGATCTAAAACGATATAGATTTAGACGATTAATGCTACCGACTATAGTTAAAGAAATCTTTCAAGAAAGGAAAACTATAAGAAAAATGTTTCTTGATATACTGATAAGGAAGATTGGAGGAAAAAAGGAATTTAAATGGAAAATACCAAAAATATATTATCAATATTTAAAGAATGGTCTGAGAGATAAAAGACAAATTGATGATTTTAAACAAGATGAGATAATAAAGAGGGTAATCATTGCTTATAAAAAAACTAAAATTATACAGAAATCTGTGCCAGTTATATATCAAACTGGAGGAGAATGGGAAAATATTTTAGATGTTTATTATAAAACATTAACAAATGCATTAGAAAATGAAGATATTAAACTACTAAAGCAAATATATTCTAATATATTTCGTTCCGAAGCGTCTAGGGGTTTGGGAATGGTGGATATATATTGGCAACTTAAAAAACAGAAAATTTCATACAAATTAATATCAGATTTTGTTAATCTTCTTCAATTTAAAAAACCTAGTAGTATAAAAAGAAACAAAAAACTATATATTTATAATTTTTGTCATCATCTACACATATGGAAGGAGTATTTAGGTAATAAATATAAATTAAATGATTTATCATTCCCTTTAATTGGTAATCCATTCGGGATGGAAATAAATAGTATTTTAATTCCTTTTGAAACAATTAGGCATCATTATTATGCTACTCGGATACTTGAATTACTAAAGAAAGAAGATAATTCTATTATTTGTGAAATTGGAGGTGGTTTTGGAGGTGTAGCATACCATTTAATCAAAAAAAGTGAACGAAAAAAAGTTAAATATATTGATTTTGATTTACCTGAAATGATCACAATTGTTTCCTATTTTTTGATGAATGCTTATCCAAATAAAAGATTTTTGTTATTTGGTGAAGATGATTTATCAAATAATGTTTTTGATTCTTACGATATTATATTAATGCCTAATTTTGAGTTATCTAAATTGAGAGATAGATCAATCAATTTTTTCTTTAATTCAATGAGCCTAACAGAAATGGATCAAGAAACAGTGGAAGAATATTTAAAACAGATTAATAGATGTTGCAACAAATATTTTATGCATGAAAATCATGATGATACACATGTTTATGACTATAAAAAAATGAAAAGACATATACAAATGTCAAAATATGATTTACAACCCGAATTCTTCAAGAAAATATATAGATTTCCAGATCTATGGGAAGCAGATCATTATGAATATTTGTACGAGCGGTTGGATGATTAAGAAAAAATTTATTAAGTTATAAATAATACATAAAGAATTATTACATATTAATTTTGGTTTGAAACCACAGGTCTATATAAAATGTTGGTTTAGGTGGAAATTCCTTTCCAAATAT
Source organism: Promethearchaeota archaeon (assembly GCA_048938445.1). Classification (GTDB taxonomy): domain Archaea; phylum Asgardarchaeota; class Lokiarchaeia; order Sigyniarchaeales; family SOKP01; genus FT1-020. Next base: position 2,422 of record JBHLME010000255.1, read on the forward strand.
ATGACAAATTACTTAATTTCTTATTTTGTTTTCGTTATTGCTTGTAGTTATTTCTCTTTTTATTTTTTGACTTAAGATCTCTCGAAGAACCAATGAAA
>JBHLME010000256.1:0-2514 GCA_048938445.1 Promethearchaeota archaeon
AATCTCTCGCATCCTAAGATAAAAAGCACCTACAACGAATACCACTATTGGAAATATACTTACATATATCCATGCATTCTGCAAAGTTAAATCTTTTGGTGTGTCAATATCATAATGATCTGGCAATAAGTCGTTTGCAATTTTATACAGATTATTTTGAGGAATATAGGGACTATTGCTCAGGAATATCATGCTAATAATAAATAGCTCAAAAACCGCAACCACGAAACTTAGAAGCAATCCTCGATTCCCTATCATTCCTACAAGAAGAAAAGTACCAGAATAGATTAATGTAGCTAGAAGGAGTAAAATGGCAATCCCACCAAACACGTATAAATTTTCTCCCATACCTGCAAACAATCCCTGTTCTGCAAATGCATAACAGAATAAGAAATAGAAAATATAAATTATTAGATTCACGCAATAAACGGTGAAATTTACAACAATCCATCTACTTAGCCAATATACCTCACGTTTGATTGGTCTGACGAGGTAAAGCTCTACTGAATGGTCCGAGATTTCATCAGCGCTAAGAGGAAGACTAATTAATAAACAACCAAAAACAAATATTACAGGAAATAAATTACCCGTGATATCAATGAATGTCTCATCTGGCTTTTTGAATTCTATATCCCCCTCTTCAATGATTATAATGACAGGAATGAGCATGAAAGCCAAAGCTAAATAAATTATCCATTTTTTACTGTAGAATAAAGTCTTGAAACCAATTTTAATACTATTAATTAATTTATTTTGTTGACCAAGTATTAATTCTTTTACATTTTTAGCACGAATTTTATCTTCAATGTATTGATTTGAGTTAATTTTTTCTTCTATATTAGTCATAATATCACCGTTTATCCTGTTGTTAGTGATTTATATAAGTTTTCAAGCCCTTCATCAGTAGCTTTTATCTCTATTATTGGAATTTCATGATCGCAGACAAGATCCGTTACCAAATTGTAGAATTCTCGCGGTTTATTTGTTAGAATTACAAGTTGATTCTCATTTGAATGAACATCTTTTTGAAATTTAATTTGTGAAACAACTTCTTCATTCGCATTTTTAATAAGCAATGTAGACAGTTTTTTTGAGTCTTTTGCAGTAATTCGAATGGTGTGTGGTTGATCCTCTATCATTTCTCGTATCCGAATTGGCGAACCTTGAGCGATCGTCCTCCCTTTATACATTAAGATTACCTTTTCAGAAAACTTCTCCATTTCAAAAAGAATATGCGATGAAATAAAAAATGTAGAGTTATACTTTTGAATGTAGTCTTTAAATAAGTTAAACATAGTTCTTCTTACAACTGGATCTAAACCATTGAAGGGTTCATCGCCGATTATTAATGCAGGTTTATGAAGTAATGCTTGCCCAATCTTCATTCGTTGCTTCATTCCTTTACTAAAATGCCTAATATATTTATTTGCTACATCATATAAGCCAATTTCCTTTAAAACCTCATCTGTTCTTCGAATTGCTTCCTTTTTTGATAATTGAAAACGTCCGAGCCAATAAAAATAATCACGAGCTTTCATCCATTTAGGAAAAGCCTCAATTTCTGGAATATATCCCAAAATATGCTTTAAGCTAGAATTATAGAAGGGATCCTTACCAAATAGACTAATTCTTCCTTTTTGCGGTCTGATTAAGCCTAATATCATTTTAATTGAGGTTGTTTTTCCCGCACCATTTGGTCCAAGAAAGCAGGTTATTTTCCCCTTTTCAATAGAAAATGAAGCGTCACTGACAGCAACAACATGTCCAAAAGCTTTTGTTACATGATCCATTTTAGCTATAATATTATGTCTATTTAATGATTTACTCATTTATAGTTCCTCCGTTGTTATTTTCCACATTTTATATGCTAAAATTAATGAAAATATCAATATGTATATAAAGGCTAGAAGAAAAATATGCCAGTATTCTAGACCAGCACCATTGTCGAGATTAAGTTTGAGTACCATCTTCCCATCCCTTACACCTAAATCATTATCACCTAAGCACGCATAGGCTAATAAAACCAGGAAATTTGATGGAGAAATCAAAAATAAAAATTCATTTTTTATAAATTCTCCTGCAATTATATTCCCGATTATAGATCCAAAAAAGAAAAATAAGAAAAATATTAGACTAGCATAAGAACGCTTTTCAACAAAAATCGAAAGAACGAGAATAAATAAACCAAGTATTATTGAACATAGGATAGAATATGTGATAATGCCAAGATAATAATTTAAAAAATCGAGATGATCCTCTTCTAATGCTTGCACATAGAGAATCCCTATTAAAAGTAGGGGGATGAGGACAAAAATATTAATATAAATGATAATCGCTCCTATCTTCCCTATGATATATTCTCTCTTTTCTAATCTAGTCAAATAGATTTCAATAACTTTCCCCTTTTTATCATCAGCGAAAAATCCAGAACCCGCGAGTCCAATTACAATTAACAAAAAAAAACCTAAACCCATACCTAAACCATATGAAAAGCCTTCAGAATTTGAAAGAATA
>JBHLME010000027.1:0-40558 GCA_048938445.1 Promethearchaeota archaeon
CATAATTAGTAAAAGAATAGTGTATTATCTTGATACAGAAAATACTTTTCGAGCAGAAAGGGTATCAGAATTAGCACAAACTCGAAATATTGATCCTAAAACTGTTTTAAAGAACATTTTTGTATCTAAAATAATGAGCACTTCAACATTATTACACTCTCTTAATAATATTGAAGAAAATCTAAATAATAGAACGAGCTATATTCTCATCATAGACACTATTAATAATTATTTTAGATTTGATCAAGGAGATGAAAACAGTTCATTTCATAAAACTAAATCTAATTTTTTAAATGCTCTAGAAAAATTAAGCACAATTACTCAAAAATTTAATTTGATTACGATTGTTACTGCTCAAATTTCTTCTAATTTTATCAATGATTCTATTATTCGAGATATTCCTGTTGGAAATCAATTTTTGAATCACTATATTTCTGAATATTTATATTTGCGATTAGAAGAAGAAAAAGTGAATAGTGCCCATCTTGTTAATTCGCAATATCTTCCAGAAAAAAAGCAATATTTCAAGATCACCTCATCAGGATTAGAAGATTTTAATATAAAATAAATTTTATTTCAAATTTTGTGAATGAATTCTTCTAATGAGAGATATTTAAATTCATTAGAAATATTATTAGTATTTACAAAAAATATATCGTTTTGAATTTTGGGTAGAATTTGTTCGATTAATTGGACCGCGATTCTTAATTTTCTTTTTTTCATTGGTGTACCTTCTTGATTTTTTTCAAAATAAAGTTTTGAATATCTACCAACCACATTGTTAAAATCCATTCCAATTAAAAATAGTTTATTATTTAGTGAAAGAAGTGATTGTAAAAAATATAAAATCCTATCACCATCAGTAAATCCCCCTGGATTAATTAAATTTTCAGAAGGTTCAACTTGAGTAGTACCAATTATATTACAAAATTCTATAATCTCTTGTTTGAAATATTCAAGCCTATCGATATTATCACCATGCCCATGTATTATCATGTAATCCACATTATTGAATTCTTTTTTCGTTATTCCATCAAGATCAGTGAAAATAGCTTGAATAGGAATTTTTTTTTTCCCTAAAAATATTGATGCTCCATCTGCTGCTATATTTATTACATTTTTAAAAATATCAAGTCCAAGGTTATCAATAAGATAATTAACCGTAGGAACTAAAGAAGGTCCACAACCATAAATAAAAATGTTTTTCTTTGAATGAATATTGATTTTAAAAGATTTTAAAATCAAATTCAGATCATATTCACGCTTTTCATGTTTACTTTTTAAAATACTTGAAAGTATATCTCTTGCTTTGCAATCTTTCTTGTAATCAAAATGTAGATCATCAATTATTTTAAAATATTGCTCTTTAAAAGTTTCATAAAAATCTATTTGAGCCTTTAATGACGCTTTTTTGTTACACATTCTATAATTAAATAAAATTCTAAATTATATAATTGTTTAAATATCAATATAATAAGTTTTATTTGGTGATTAAATTCAAATTAATACTTATTATTTTTTTGACTAATCTAATTTATTAAATGTTAAATTTTTTTTAATAATGTAATAAATAAATAAGGAAAAAAAAGAAGTGGTTATTTATCAAATTTATATCAAAACTTAGAGACTTGCTGTATAAGAATTATAAGCAGCTTCGTCCATCAAGTTTCCTTTCTCAGCGTCAAAGTTAGACGCATTGATTTTGAATAACCAGGCACCCATAGGATCCTCGTTAATTTTTTCAGGCTCATCCATCAAGTCAGAATTTACAGCAGTAACAGTTCCACTTACGGGTGAATAAACGTCACCAACGGCTTTTGAACTCTCAACTGTACAATCGATTGGATCTGAATCTTCAGTTCCCTGTTCTAAGGTTGCACCATCAATTCCATCAACGTCAACGAATGAAATCTCTCCTAATTGTTCAGCAGCATAAGGGGTTAAGCCAACTTCACCAGTTGCATCGTTATACCACTGGTGTTGTTTTGAATACCAAATTGTCATTTTTTTCAAACACCTTTAATTTTTTTCTTAGTTTTTTTTCTACAAATGAATATAAGAATTTTTTAATATGGTTTTAGTAATTTTATCAATGATTTAAAATTTATTCATTGATTAATTTTGTTTGATATTGAATTGTTTTATGTCGAGTACTTTATAAAATTTCTTTAATTAATAACCCCCTAATAGCATGAATGAAACAAAAAGATCTCTTTTAGGACTCATTATAAACCCCATATCTGGAATGGGTGGATCTGTTGGATTAAAAGGCACGGATGGAGGAAATATTTTACAAAAAGCAATCGATTTAGGGGCTATTCCTAATGCAATGAATAGAGCTAGGGAATTATTAACCGAATTGAATTCAATTAAAACAAAATTAAAATTTATAACATGTCCGGGGATGATGGGGGCGTCAGTGTTAAAAGAGATGGATTTTATATATGAGATTATCAATGATCCTATATTTCACGATATCAAAGAACTTAAAGATACATCTGCTGACCATACAATAAAAGCTGCGGAACATATGAAAAAATTAGAAGATCTAAAAATAATTTTATTTTTAGGTGGTGATGGTACTGCTCGAGATGTTTTTAGAGCAATAGGGGCGGACATTCCATGTTTAGGAATTCCAACAGGTGTAAAAATTTATTCAAGTGTATTTTCAGTGAATCCCCGAGATGCAGCATCTATCATAATGCAATTTTTATGGGATGAGATCCCTTTAAAAGAATCTGAGGTGTTAGATATTGATGAAGAGGAATATCGAGAAGGAAAATTGGTTTCAAAATTATATGGCCATCTTTTAATTCCTTATAATCCTAATTTTTCACAACAAGCAAAAATGGGCACGCCTAATTCAGATCTAACTAATCAAGAAAGGATAGCAAAACGAATTTGCGAAATCCTTGATGATGAAGTGTATTATTTACTTGGACCGGGGACGACAACAAGAGCCATAACCGATCTATTACATCAAGAGAAAACGATCTTAGGCATAGATCTCCTTTTAAATAGAAAAATAATTGCCCGAGATTTGAATGAAGAGCAAATTTTGAGCTTTATTAATGGAAAAAAAGTTAAAATTATCACTTCCTTAATTGGTAGACAGGGATTTCTTTTTGGACGTGGTAACCTACAATTCTCTCCTCGAATTTTAAAAAAAGTAACTCCAAAGAATATCATCATCATTGCAACAAAATTTAAATTACTTAGAATTGATCGGCAATTGCTAAGGATAGATACAAGAGATCCTGAACTAGATTTAAAAATGAAAGGTCTCTATCAAGTTATTGTAGATTATGATGAGATAAAAATATGTAAAGTACAATAAATTAAATCTATCTAGAGGATATAAATTTAAATTCCAAAAAGCTCTTCTCCCATCTTTAATCTAATCATAGCTTGAAGTGCTACAAATGATCCCAAAATTATTAAGATCCCAATTAAAATATATCTTATCGCTATTTTTCGGTTATATAAATGTTTAGAGGCTTGATAGAGAAAAAGATATCCCACAGAATTAAATATCATGAGTATGGATGCAACTATACTCTCATTTATGAATGCTTCTTGAGGACTTGGGTAAAGAAAGAGCGCAGTGTCTCCTCCTCCTTGACCAATTGCGGGAACTTCTCGATAAATCAAGTAAACCATCCCAGTTTGAAGGGCAAATAGAATTATGAATATTGCTAATAAGACAATACTTCTCGTTGACATTCCAACTAATCTATTTACTAACCTACGACGTTTTATCCTTGGAAATTTGATTTTAGGTTTTCGAATATTATTTCCAAGAAACCATGGTGTTTTTCTTTTAAGGGTCTCGAAAATTGTTTCTGATCCAATTATATCTTCTTTAGCAGTATTCTTTTGGGTTGGTCTACGCTCTTGCATTATATAAAAATGATCTTTAATTGTAACTAAAAAATATATTTTAAAATAAAACCTTGTCTATTTTTGAAAAATAATAAAATTTGAATAATGTAAGTTTTTTTTTATATAGCTGTTTAAAATATAAATATGAAATTCCTATTATTAATATAAAGATAACACTTATTTCTTCAAAATTCTTAAAATAATGATTAAATAATGAGCTACAAAGATCTTTATTCTGAAGTTAAAAAACGTAAAATGGAAGCGTTAAACAAAAAGGATATTGTCAAGGCAGTGGAAAAACATGGAAAAATTCTTGCCGTGGAAGGGCGATTTGAGAAACCAAAGAAAGTAGTTGAAAACATGTATGCCGCGGAAAAAAGAACAATTAAACCAAATCAAGTAATGAAATATGACTTAAATTTATATGATATCCTGCTAATAGGATGTCCAGGAGATAATGTTCCCGATTCAGCTCATCCAAGAATTAGAGTATTCGTTGAAAATGGAGGATGGCTAATCACTACAGATTGGGCACTTCTTACTATAGTAGAAAAATTATTTCCTGGTTATTTACGATGGAATGGCCAAAAAACTTCAGATGCAGTTGTAGCTTGCCAACTTAATGATCCAACCCATCCATTTTTGGATGGAGTAAAAAGTGAAATGACACGAGAAAAATGGATTAAAAAAGCTTCAAAAAATACCGAAAAAGAAGAATTTAAATGGTGGCTAGAAACTAAGAGTTATCCCATCCAAGTGATTAACCCCGTTGAAGTAAACGTGTTGATATCTTCCAGAGAAATACAATATAAATGGGGAGAAGGTGCTGTACTCTGCTATTTTGATGTGGGTTCGATGGGGGGTCGGGTGATTCACATTATTAGCCACACGCATCTGCAAAAAGGTGGTGAAAAAGGTAAATTCGTATCAGCTCTCATTTTAACTAACATTTTAGATGAAAAAATTTCCCGAAGGATGGGTATTCCTCTAAAATCTTCTGGAGGTTATGTGTCTGATTGGACTCAACCACAAGCACAAAAATATGGAGAACCACAATTTCAACCTCAACAATCATATACTCAACCATCAGGTAGTGATGATTGGTTAAAACCACCTTCATCATCCGATAATTATATAACACCATCAAATGTTGGAAGTGGGGGGGCTGGAGGAGGAACTGGAGAAATTGGATTAACAGGAACTTCTCAAATAAAAGAAGTAGATCCAAGTTCATTTTCACTAACAATAAAATGCGCTTTATGTGACTTGGATTTTAGTGAATATATTGGAAAAATTTATCTCTGTCAAGAGTGCAGGGCAGCATATCATGAGGGATGTCTAAATAATCAGATAAATGAAGGTACGTGCAAGAACTGTAATAGAATCTTGTTATGGTAAATATAAAAAAATAGAAAAATAAAAAATCAATTTAATTCTTAAATAACTTAAAATCAAAGTATTTTTTTGGTTTAATCTTCCGTTATTTCAATTGCTTCTTCAGGACATTGAGTTTCGCAGGCTCTACAGCCAACACACTCCTCTCGATTGTCCTCGTTTACGTTGACTTTTCCTCCTTCTGGTTCATTGAAGCATTCGCTTGGACATACTTCATAGCACGTTCCACAACCAGAACAGGCATCCATGTCAATCTTTATACCAAATGACATCTTATTCTTTTCACCTTTTTTCAATAACTTTTGAATAGTTAGAATTGAATTATTTATTATAGTAAATATTCTAATAATGGAAAAAATATAAATTTCGTTTTTATTAATAAATTAAAAAAATAAAAAATCTCTTTTGTTAAATAATTAAATTCAAATTCTTCGTGTATAATGGATATAAAAAAATGAATATGGATGAAATTTGGACTTACAAACACTCAGAACCAATCTTAGCATTAGAATTGGGTGATATAAATGGAAATAGTCAAATTGAAATCATAGCAACAACAAAAAAGGGAGAACTCTTAATTTTTTCCTTGGATGGAAATTTGCTCCAAAAAAAAATTATTTCAGATATTCAATCATTATGGTATTGCAATTTATTGGATATTGATCAAGATGGGCAGAATGAAATAATTATAGGGGGTTTGGATGGACTTTTACGTGCTTTTAAATCTTCACAATCCTATGAACTAGAAATAATTTGGAAACACAAGTTTGGTGGTTCAATTAGCGGATTTTTATTTGATGATATCAATGGTTCTGGACAACAGGAAATAATCGCTTATTCTTTAGATAAAACCCTTCGAGTGCTAAATTCCTCAGATGGCACGATGATATGGGGTCAAATTTTCGAGGATGGTATTGGAGATGCGATATCATGGAGTGATATTGAGGTTCCAAACCATAAAGAAATTATTGCTTGTGGAAATGATGGAACGATACGAGGATTTAATAACAAAAATGGAGAATTGCAATGGTTCAAGCGTTTTCCAGAAAAAATTAGGTGTATTTCGAATTTTCACTCAAATAAAGGACAAATTGTTGCTACTGGTGGAGATGACAAGGTATTACATCTTATTAATGCAAGAAATCAGGAAGAAATAAAATCAATAGAATTTAATGATTATATTTGGAAGCTTCGTTCTTTTCCCCATAATAAAAATGAAAAATTACTAGTAAGCACCTACTCTTTTGCCTATTTTGATAGCTCTATTTCATTAGAAAATACTATTTTTACATCAAAACTTGCTTGTTTTGACGATAATCTTGAAGTTTTATGGGAAATCAATGATATTAACATTGAATCTCTTGAAGTGATCGAATTAAAAGATTTGATAAAAATTTTAATTGGAACTACTAAAGGTGAGATAATAATTGTTGACAGCATTTCCGGAGAATTAATGATAAATTTAAAGAAAAATTCATGTGCTAATATGGTAAAATTTGTCCTTGATCAACCTTCAATCTTTAGTTGTCATGATGATGGTTTTCTACGTGCTTACGTGGTTGATAATCTTAAATGACTATTTAGCGATTTTTGAAGTTTTATAAAAAAATAAAAAAAATAGTGTGAAAAATTTATGCGCTCTCTTCAGCAGCGAGCTCTTCTTCCAATTCTTCTAATGGAACTGGTGCAGGTGTGGTTAGCATGGAATAACCAATCCAGATAGCGATTACAGCAATTAAAACCACGATTAACCAGATAGGAGCTACTACAAATAACTTCCAATCAAATATATCTAATGGAATAAAAGGAATATAGAATCCTTGTGGATCAACGAAAATTTCTAACCATAAATCAACTATAGAACCGAGAGTGTAGATAACGCCAATTAGAATGCCGACAATTATCACTATAGCTCCAATTATTTTATCTTTAGCCATGTATTATTAACCTTTTAATTTTGTTTTATTAAATTAAATGAATTTTCATTCAAGTTTAATATGAATTTTTAAAAAATATTTAAATAAAAACCATTCGATATGTTCTTATTATAAAAAAATAATAACGAGTGCGATTAATTATAGTCCTGCCATGAAGTCCGCAGCATCAATGATTTTGACTCCATGATAATACCTTACAATATCTACTAAAAAATCTAAATAGGAATTCTGTATTTTAACATTATGAATTTTGTTTAAATGTGAGTTCAATTCTCTCGCGTCTAAAGGAGTTCCTTCTCCCAAATTATTTATAAATTCTAATGTGTCTTTTGCTAACATGTAGACTTTTAAGATTTCATTTTTTATGATGATGAGACTTGTTTTTAAGTTGGTCTCATTCAAAAAATCTTGTATTATCTTACTCTCTATTTTAAGAGATCTAGACTTCAATATTTTATTTTTATCATTTTCAACTTTTTCTTTATCAATTATAATATAATCCTTGTATAATTTCTTATTCTCTCTATAATCCTTGTGGTTTATAATGACAAGGTTTATATCAAATGTATTTTGAAAAATAAATTCAAATAAGTTAATGATATGACTGTTAAGAATTTGAACATCATTTATCATGACAAACTTTGTTTTATAAAAACAGCAACGCATGATTTTTGCTAACCAAGAAGCGCTATAATTTAGCAATAGTAAATAAATATTGATCATTTCTTGATCAGGAATTTTAAGTTCTTCACTTGGTTCTTCCATTTTAATCTGGGGAAGTTCAATTGTAAAATCTGCTATGAAACTATCTCTAACTTTCATATTTTTGTCAATATATGCGACAAATGAATGTTCACATACGAGATCTTCAGCAACATTAAGTGCTGTAATTCCTCGCTTACTATTTTTTACTAAATTTTCCTCTACTTCTATAGATCCCTTTTTAAAACAAGAAGGACACTGAATTTTGATAGTTACCATATTAATCCCCTTTTTATCCTATTTAAACATTAGAAAAGTTCTTGTAAGGACTATATAAAATTTCAATATTTTAAACATTTTGAAACACAAAAATATAAATTAAATATTAAGTGATAATTTCATTCATTAAAATACAAAAAAGTGAAGATAATGAATTATGTATTAATTATTGGTTCAAGTAATATGGATTTAAATATATACTTAGATCGCTTCCCTGAAAAGGGAGAAACCGTGACTGGTGGAAAATTTGAGCAATTTTTAGGAGGTAAAGGTGCAAACCAAGCAGTTGCTTCTGTGAGATCTGGAGCTGAGACAAAATTTATAGGTCGGATAGGTAATGATATATTTGGGGATCAAATGATCAAGCAATTATCAAAAGAAGGAATCGATACAACTAGAATTGTGAGAGATCAAATTGAATCAAGCGGGATAGCTTTCATTCTTATAGATAAATATGGAGAAAACATGATAAGTGTTGCTCCAGGAGCAAATGTAAAATTATCTAGTGATGATATAATAAAGAATGAGGAATTAATTAGGAATGCTAAAGTCATCGTTGTACAAATGGAAATATCAATTAATATTATTGAAGAAATCTACAGGATAGCTTCTCAAGGAAATTGTATTAAAATTTTGAACCCTGCTCCTTTAAAAATGATACCAAAACCTTTGTTTAAAAATATAGATATTATAATTCCAAACGAGGGAGAATTAAATCGGTTGAATTTTCTCTTAAATTGTAAAGAAGTGGAGTTTAGTGGAACTGAGAAATTAATACAACTCTCTAAAAATATTGCTAATTTTGGTGTAAAATTCGTGATAACGACATTAGGAAGCAAAGGATGCTATGTATATGATTCAGAAAAAACAGAATCAATATTAATCCCCGCATATAAAGTACAAGCTGTGGATACTGTAGGAGCAGGGGATTGTTTTAATGGTGTTTTAGCCAGTAAACTAAGCAAGGAAATAAACATTATTAAAGCTGTTAAATATGCAATGGCTGCCGCTTCTATTGCAGTAACTAGAAAAGGAGCACAAAAATCAATGCCATATCAAGATGAAATTCAGGTACGATATGAAGAATTTAATAAAATTTTAATGATTTAAATTATTTTGAAAAGATTAGAAATGGATTGTGAAAAAGTTAAGCCTGGAAGAGGTGCACCTCTTAGAAAAAATAATTCAGAGCAACTAACAATAACCATTGAACCAGTCCCTTTAGATGAAATATATATTATCAATGGACCATCACTATTTCATAAAAATATTAAAAAATCTAATCTAATCATCCTTCCTGAAGAATTTTACATGATTATAAATATTAGTAAAAAAAATGAACTTGAAATTCATTATGACAAAGATATATCAAATCATCAAGTAATTTATGATCCATATAAATATGAAAATGAAAAAAAAAAACCCTTGAGGATTGAAGATATCATCAACCAATTTAAAATTCCTGAAGGATATATAGATGTTCTGCCCAAATGGTATAGTTTTAAATTTACTTATCCAGATTTTAACTTGATTTTTATTAAACCTAAGTTAGGAATATCATTCCAAATTCATGATAATAGGAATGAACGCTGGCAGATCGTAAAAGGTAATCCTATTATAATCATTGGAAATAAAGTGTATTATAATGTAGAGAATGAAACAGAGTTTGAAATTCCAATAAATACGATCCATTCTGTTATCAATACCAATTCTGAAGAATATGTAGTATTAAAAGAAAGATGGACAGGAAAATTTGATGAAAAAGATATATATCGGATTTTTAATCCAAATAATTATAGATAAATACAAAAATAAAGTGAAATTAAATCCGATAAAATTTAAAATTCTCTCAGAAAATGATTTTTTCTTTTAACCTATACTTTTACTTATAAGTTTTACGTTTTTTGTAGCACTTACAGACTTCATTTTAACAAAATTAAAATTCTATGATCGATTATTAAAACTATTACATGTATAAATTTACGAAGAATATAATTTATAAAAATAAAAATAGAACAAGTAGATTGGTGGTCTGATGGCTCCGAATGAAGAACCTATTGAAGATGATCAAGAAGAAAAAGAAGATGAAGAGTCTGATGAAGAAAAATCGGCTGATGAGGAAGCAGATGAAACATCGGAAGAAATTCTTGATGATGAAGAATTAGATACTGAGGCAGAATTAGATAGATTACGTTTTAAATATCGAGGATACACGTTAGAGGAGTTAAAAAAAATGAATGCGGACCAATTTATTCAAGTCCTTCCTGCAAGAGCCAGACGCTCGTTAAAACGTGGTTTACCACCACGTCAAAAAAAACTTTTAGAAAGATTAAGACGTGCATATCGAGCTAAAAAAAGAGGCAAAGACTTGATTACAAGAACTCATGTTAGAGATATGATAATCTTTCCTGAAATGGTAGGATTAACCATTGGTGTTTACAATGGAAAGGAGTATTTAAATATAGAAATAAAACCAGAGATGATTGGGCATTATCTTGGTGAATTCTCCTTAACTCGTAAGCATGTTCAACATGGTTCTCCAGGAATTGGAGCCACTAGAAGTTCAAAATATGTTCCACTAAAATAATAATAAATTTAAAAAACAATTCACACGTGATGATGATAAAATGCCTAAATGGGGATATAGTTTCATAGAACAAAAATACGATGCAGAAAGAATCGCAAAAGCCTCGGGAAGAGACTTAAGGATTAAGCCAAAGCATGCAAGAGAAATTTGCTCTACAATTAAAGGAATGAAAGTAGATCAAGCAAAAAGTTTCTTAGAAAAAGTAATACGATTAGAACAATCAGTCCCTTTTAGGCGTCATAAGAAAAAGCAAGCTCATAGACATGATTTAAAGGAATTTAAATGGTATGCGGGAAGATATCCTAGAAAAGCTGCAGCTAGAATCTATGAAATTCTTTCAGCTGTAGAATCTAATGGTGAATTTAAGGGTTTGGATGTTGATCTCTGTAGGATAATTCATGCTGCCACTCAACCCGGAAGAATTATCAAGCGATATATTCAAAGAGCTCATGGTCGCTCATCAGCGAAGTTTAAGCATTTATCACATGTAGAAATTGTAATTTATGAAATGCCAAGTTAAAAGTAAAATTTAAATTGATAATTAAAAGGATTGAATGAAAGCATGCCATTAGCTAAACATTTTATTGAACAAGGAATAAAATTAATGCAAATTAACGAATACTTGCGATCTGAATTAGTTCGTGCTGGATTTGCTGGAGTTGATTTACAAAAAACACCCTTAGGAGTAAGAATAACTCTCAAAACAAGTAGACCTGGTTTAGTAATCGGAAAAGGTGGAAAGCGAATTCAGGAAATAACCGATGTTTTAAGTTCTGTATATGATCTCGAGAGCCCACAGATTGAAGTAGAAGAAGTAAAGAATCCAGATGTCAATGCACAAATTATGGCAGAAAGACTTGCCTATAGTCTTGATCGTGGACGACATTATAGAAGGGCGGGATATTATATCTTGCGAAAAGTAATGGATTCTGGATTGGCTAGAGGTGTTGAGATCCAAATTTCAGGAAAAGTTACTTCACAGAGAGCAAGAACGCAGATTTTTAGAGCAGGAACAATGTCTAAAAGTGGTCAACCCGCCCAAGAAGGCGTAGATAAAGGCGTTGCTCAATGTATTCAAAAATCAGGAACATTAGGTGTGATTGTTAAAATAATGCGTGCAGATTATATTCAAGGTGATGGCGTGTATATTAATCATCAAGCTCTAGAATCTGCTCAAGCAAAAACATCAGCAAATTTGTCAAAGATAAAACGCAAAAAAGACTATCAAATTGAAGAAGAAGAAGTCCCATTAACCGAAGAAAACCGAGAATTAATTGATGAAGTTGATGAAGATGACATAACAGAAATTTCTGATATTTCTTTAGAACCAAAAAATACAAAAGAAAATGATAAAGCTAAAGAAAAAAAAGAAAGAAAAAAAAGTAAATGAAAAAGAAAAAAAGAAATGAATGATAAGTAAAGTGAATTAAATATGGGATTGATTACTGCCAAAGATATAAGAAAAATGGATCCTAGGGAAAGACAGAGGACATTAAAGGATTTAAGGGAAGAACTAATGATGCTTTATAGCATGCAAACTGGGGGTGGACTTTCTGACAATCCAGCAAAAGTAAAAGTATTAAGAAAACAAATTGCTCGGATATTAACTGTAATCAATGAAGAAAAATGAAGATAAATACGAAATACTTGATATATCATGATTTAATAGGATTTTACGCTCTAGCGAAAGTAAAATCAAAATCAAGTAAGCAAGGATTCTCTGACATCGGAATGATTATTGATGAGACGAAAAATATGTTAATAACCGAAAAAAATGGAAATTTAAAAAAATATATTAAAAAAGATCATGTATTTAAAATATTTCTTCCGAAGGAAGTAAATAATGATGAAGGATTTGATTTGGAAGTAAATGGAGAAAAAATTGTAGGACGTCCTGAAAATAGATTAAGGAATTTAAAAAAGAAAAAATGGTTGAGAAAATAAAATGAGTAGAAATATTGGAATCCCTGGAGTTAATCCTCCAAAAGTAAAAGAAGAATGTCATGATAAGGATTGTCCTTTTCATGGAACAACAAGAATTAGAGGAAAAATCAATAAGGGAATAGTTGTGAGTAAAAAATCACGAAACACAGTTATCATTAGACAAGATTATGTTCAATTTATTAAAAAATATCAAAGATATGAACGTCGTAATGCACGACTAGCATGTCATTTACCAGAATGTATGAGTCATTCTATTAATTTGGGAGATTTAGTCATCGTAGGAGAATCTCGAAAAATCTCAAAAACAAAAGCATTTATTGTATTAGATAAGATTAAAAGTATGGGGACGGCATAGATGGGAACGCGACGCAAGACAGGAAGGAAAAAGACTGCAAGAGCTAGGTTGAGTTATGGTGTTCAGAATGGAACTCGACTCTTTATTGCTGATAATTCAGGCGCTAAGATAGTGCAAATAATTGGAGTAGATCATTATAAAGGACGTCAGAGACGTTTACCAAAAGCAAGTTTAGGATCAATTGTAACGGTTTCAGTTAAAAAAGGTCGTCCAGAGCTGAGGGGAAATATTATGAAATGCGTCGTTGTCCGCCAAAAAAGAATTGTTCGGCGTTTGGATGGAACAAGATTATGTTTTGAAGATAATGCCGGTGTATTAGTAACCAAAGAAGGAGAACCAAAGGGAACTGAAATTAGAGGACCAATAGCTAGAGAAGCCGCAGAAGCTTTCCCACGTTTAGCGTCTATTTCTTCTTTAATAGTATAAAATTAGGAGGCAATAAAAATGAAAATAGCATCAAAAAAACCAAATAAGCAGAGAAAAGCTTTATATAATTATAAAAAACATCATAGGTCATCACTTAACTCTACAAGGGTAGCTGATTTTCTCCAAGAACAATTTGGTGTTAAGAGACTCCCTCTAAGAGTAGGAGATCACGTAAAAATAACGAGAGGAGAATTTAAAGATTTTGAAGGTGAAGTATTAGAGGTTACAAAAAATCAGCGAGCAAAAATAAAGGAAGCAACTTTTGAGAGAACTGATGGAACTCAATTTTATCCCGCAATTCATATTTCAAATCTAGTTATAACAAAATTTTATAAGGAGAAAAAAATGGATGCGTATAGAGCAAACATGATTGAGAGGAAATCTGGCTTTAAATTTGAAACAGAATTAATGGGTCCTAAAAAGGAACGAACAAAAGGAGGAGAGATAGAATAATGGCAAGACATGGTGGAATGAAAACTTTAAAAAGATTAAATACTCCTGCTCATTTACAAATAGCAAGAAAGCATGGGACATTTTTTGTAAAGCCATCTCCTGGCCCACATCCAAGCCGGTTTTGCTTGCCTTTATTACATATAGTCAGAGATTTACTGCATCTAGGGGATGATTATAGAGAATCAAAAAAATTGATTGGTTTAGGGCATTTTAAAGTTGATCAAAAAGTAGTCAAAGACATTGGGTATCCCGTAGGTCTCATGGATGTTTTATCAATTGAAAAAATGAAGAAAAATTATCGAGTCCTCCCCGATTCACACCACGGTTTAGTATTATACGAGATTCCTGCAAAAAATGCCGATTTTAAACTATGTAGAATTAATCACAAAACTTCCGTCAAAGGAGGTAACATTCAATTAAACCTACATGATGGGAGAAATATATTAATTAACGTTAAAGATCCAAAAAATCCTAAAGAGGCCAAGGGTTTTTCTAAGATGGATGTATTAAAAATCTCATTGCCTGAGCAAGAAATACAGAAGACTATTAAATTTAAAGAAGGAAATCAAGCAATTATTATGGATGGTAAAAATATCGGGCAAATTGGGAAAATTAAATCAATAATAAAAGTGTTTGGACCAAAGGCGAGTACAGTTTCGATTGAACATGAAAATGGAGAACGTACAGAAACTCTCTATGACTATACTTTTGTTATTGGAGATGACAAATCTGAAATAAAATTACCAAATATTAAATAATAAAATTAAATGATGTGATGATGTCAGCCAAAACCAAATCAAGAGCAAAAAAAGCACAAGAAGAAGCTGCCCTGTTCGATGAAAAATGGAAAAACCCTATGAAGAAACCTTTTCTTGAAAAAATAGTGCTTAATATTGGTGTAGGTTCTGGGGGAGAAGAATTAGAAAGAGCAACAACGGTATTAGAATCAATTTCGGGTAAAAAAGCTGTAAAAACCATTTCAAAAACGAATGTAAAAGAATTTAATCTAAGAAAAGGACGGCCTATTGGTACCAAAGTTACTGTAAGAAAAGATGAAGCAGAAAAGCTGCTTAAGAGGCTCTTGATTGTAAATAACAATCGAATGCTGAGAAAAAGTTTCGATAATTATGGAAATTTTGGTTTTGGAATAGTTGAACATATTACAATTCCAGGAATTGATTATGACGCTGAAATAGGTATATGGGGTCTCGATGTAGTTGGGAGAATTGTAAGACCAGGTATGAGAGTAAAATATAGAAAGCAACCTAAACGAGCAAAAATTCCACATCATCATTATGTTTCTCGTTCTGAAGCCCAATATTTCTTAAAAAAGAATTTTGGAGTAAAGATAGTTGAAAAATTAGATTTAGAATTCATATAAATGATAATAATAAAAATTGATGAATATGCCACAATCAAAAATAACACATGGAAAAGGCAAGAGAGAATGTAGGCGATGCCACACGCATAGAGGCCTAATAAGAAGATATGGATTATATATATGCCGTAGGTGCTTTTACGAAATAGGAGGGGACATTGGGTTCCGTAGATTTGAATAAAAATAGGTGTGATAAATATGGTAAATACTTTAAGTGATGCTTGTAATATGTTAAAAAATGCGGAATATGCCCGCAAGAAATCAGTGGTTATTAATCCAGCATCAAAACTCTTACAACGGGTTTTAAGAATCTTTCAACAATATGCATATATAGGAGAATTTGAAAGATACGATGATGGAAGGCAAGGTAAGTTTAAAATAGCATTATTAGGAAAGATTAATGAATGCAAGGCTTTAATAAGATTAAATTATAAAATTTCTCAATTTGAGGCGCTAGAGAGAAGGTTACTTCCAGCTCCCGGATTGGGAATAATTATCATGACGACTAATCAAGGGATTATGACAATGAAAGAAGCCGAAGAGAGAAGAATCGGTGGAATGACGTTATGCTATATTTATTAAAGATTAAATGAGGTAAAGAAAAATGGTAAAGACAACTTTGTTCAAGGAAGAACTTGAGATTCCAAAAAAAGTAAAAATAAACGTGAGTGAGGATCATCATGTAACTGTAAAAGGCCCTAATGGTGAAGTTATAAAAGATTTTTCACATATTCGAGGAATTAAAATTTCTAATGAAAACAACAAATTAATCTTTTCAGCTCATTTCCCTAGTAATAAAACTTTAGCCTTGGCACAAACAATCATTAATATTATCAATAACTTGATTATCGGAGTTCAAACTAATTATAAGTATTATTTAATGGTATGCTACTCTCATTTTCCTTGTAATGTTGAGGTAAAAAATGATGAGATCCAAGTAGTAAATTTTTTAGGAGAGCGTGCTCCTAGAAAAACAAAATATGATAATCAAAATGTAAAAATTAAAGTGAAAGGAGATGAAGTAATTTTAGAAGGTCCTGATAAAGAAATTCTTGGACAAATTGCTTCAAATATTAAAAAAGCATGTAGAATCCGTAAAAAAGATCCTCGAGTCTTTCAAGACGGAGTATATCTTTATAAAAAAATGATAGGAGAAGAAATCCTCTGGCAAATAAAATAGGTGAAAAAAAATGCCACATCAAGATAAAAGACTAATGGAACTTAGAAGGAATATTAGAAAGAAAAGACCCTCTTTTCGACGAGTAGAATCATGGAGATATAAGCGGGTAAAAGATTCATGGAGAAAAGCCCGAGGAATTGATTCACAAACTAGAAAAAAAACAAAAACTGGTGTCAAATCTCCTTCAGTTGGTTATAGAGGT
The DNA here is from genome assembly GCA_048938445.1 of Promethearchaeota archaeon. Lineage (GTDB taxonomy): Archaea > Asgardarchaeota > Lokiarchaeia > Sigyniarchaeales > SOKP01 > FT1-020. The sequence continues at coordinate 16,721 of JBHLME010000027.1, forward strand.
CCAAAGAAGGTACGAGGTTTGCATCCCTCAGGATATGAAGAGGTGAATGTTGAAACTATAAAAGATTTAGACAATTTGAATAAAAAAAAGCAAGCAGTAAAGATATCTAATAACCTAGGTGGTAAGAAGCGAATCTTATTGATTGATTATGCGAGACGAAGAGGTTTTAAAGTATTAAATGTTGGAATTTCTCAGAAAGAAATTCAAAAACTAGAAGCAATGTTAGAGACTTCTATAGAAAATTTTGAAGATTAAACTATAAAAATAATAGAGTCGTGATTTATAAATGAATGTAAGTGCTCAAAAAAGGTTAGCAGCAGAAATTTTAAAATGTGGTGAAAATCGGGTGTATTTTGATCCCTATATGATAGAGGATATTAAAATGGCAATTACTCGGGAAGATATCCGTAATTTAATCAAGGAGGGGGCCATCCAAAAAAGATATAAAAAGGGTATTAGTAAGACTAGAAAAAATATTAGACATGAGAGGAAAAAGAAAGGGCGTGCAAGAGGCTTAGGAAAGAGAAAAGGAAAGAAGGGTGCCCGAACTCCAAAAAAGAAAGCTTGGATGAAACGAATCCGACCACAGAGAAGAGAATTAAAAAAATTAAGAGATAGAAAATTAATCACGACTGCAACCTATCGAAAATTGTATAAAAACGCTAAGGGTGGAATGTTTCATAGCGTAGCTCAAATGAATAGATACATTAAAGAGAAAGAATTATTGCGAAGAGGGAGATGAAAGTGGCAAAAGGACCAAGATATAGAAGACCTTTCCGAAGAAGAGTAGACGGAAAAACTAATTATCATAGGAGACTAAAGTTAATCAAATCTAGAAAACTGAGAGTCGTGATTAGAGCATCAAATAATCACATTAGGGTTCAAATAATTGAATCTCATAAGGGAGGGGATAAAGTCATTGTTTCAGCTTTTTCAAAAGAATTAATATCAAAGTATGGTTGGACTGCAAATCCTGGGAACATTCCTGCTGCTTACTTAACTGGTTATTTAGCGGGTATGAGAGCTAAAAAGAAAGATATCTCGGATGCAATCTTTGATTTAGGTATTTTTTACCATAGATTTAGAGTTCTTGCTGCATGCAAAGGGATTATCGATAGTGGAATTGAGGTACCATATCGGGAAGAGTTTTTCCCAGAAAATTTAGTAGAACAAATAAAAGGTAAACATATAGAAACTTATAGTGATAACCTGAAAAAAGCGGAACCCGAAATTTATCAACGAACATTTTCAGGTTATTTGAAAAAGAACGTAAATCCTTTAAAAATAAGTCAAAATATTACAAGTACACTAAAATCAATAGAAAATAAAGCTTAATTTAGACAACGTGATTAATATGAGTAGAAATAGAAAAATGGAAACTGATTGGATGCCAAGAACAAAACTTGGTGAATTAGTTCAACAAGGATTAATTACATTAGATAAAATATTTCAAAATAATCTTATAGTTAAAGAAAAAGAGATCATTGATATTCTCTTGCCACAGTTAGCTGAAGATGTGGCAACTATCAAAATGGTACAACAAATGACAGCAAGTGGTCAACGATCAAAATTCAAAGCGGTTGTTTTAGTGGGATCAGATGGGTTCATCGGTGTTAGCGCGGGAAAGAGCCGTGAAGTAGGTCCCGCGATTAGGAAGGCTATTGATAAGGCTAAATTATCTGTGATTCCAGTTTTACGAGGGTGTGGCAGTAAGGAATGTGGATGTGGAGGTTCTCATAGCATACCTTTTAAAATTGAAGGAAAATGTGGAAGTGTTAGGGTTAAACTTATCCCCGCACCAGCAGGAGTAGGATTAGCGTGTGCTGATAAAGTAAAGCAAGTATTGAAATTATGTGGTATTGAAGATATCTGGAGTAAAACTTTTGGAGATACACGAACAAGTGAAAATCTTGTAAAAGCTACATTTGATGCTTTAAAAAATGCACATAAATATAATTTTAATTTATAATAAAAAAGTGGTTAGATGATAATGGCTAAAAAAAAGGTAAAACTTAAGGATGCTGAATTCCAGCCTCAATTATATTTCGCCATAAGAATTCGGGGTGCTCCAGGAATGAATAGAAAAATATTGGATACCTTAAGCATGTTAAGAATGCATAAGGTTAACCATGGAGTTCTAATTTGGGGAGTAAAAAGTTATTGGGGTATGATGAATAAATGTAAGGATTACATAGCATATGGGGAGATTGATGAAAAAACCTTACTTAGGCTTTTAAGAGCAAGGGGTAAAGTTGAGGGAAATGAACCACTTACAGATGAGTATATAAAAAAAATAACAAAATATAAATCAATAAAAGAACTTGTTCAAGCCTTATTGAAAGGAGAAATTCAATATAGGGAGAAAGACATTTATAAGATAAAACCTGTATTCCGCTTGCATCCTCCAAGAGGTGGACATCGTGGTACGATTAAAAAACATTACGGTGAAGGGGGAATCTTAGGAGATGTTGGAGTATATATAAATGAAATCATACATAAAATGATTTAATATTGAGGTGTTAGATTTTATGAGGAAATATCCTAAAAGAATTCGAAAAATGAGAGGCACTCGTGTTTGCGGGTATGGTCGGGTAGGACAACATCGAAAGACAGGACAGCGAGCAGGAAGAGGAAAGACCACTCAATGGAAATTCAGTAAGAAATCACTTTATTTAAAGCAAAAAGAACTTGGATTTCCTGATCCAGATTGGATTATGGGAAGTAGAGGATTTAAACGACCTCAAGATATGGTTCGTATTTATAAAATAAATGTCATGAATATTAAAGATTTAGACCTCAAAATTGATGAGTTAGTTCAAGAAAATAAAGCCTCTAAATCTGGAAATACATACTCAATTAATTTAAATGATATTAACATACAAAAGGTCTTAGGTCGCGGCGAAATTCAGAAAAAAATCAATATTCAAGTGAATAAAGCCTCAAAACAAGCAATTGAAAAGATAGAGGCCGCTGGTGGAAAAGTAACACTCTTAGCAAAAACCTAAATCCCTTATTATGTTTTTCTTATTTTTATCATATTATCTCAAATTATTTAATAAAATTTCATTCTTTTCTAAATATAAATGTAATGAATTTAAAGATTCTTAATCGTGAATAACTCTTGAAAGTATGTGAAGACTGTGGAAATGAAATTGAGGATGATTTAAACTTTTGCCCTATTTGTGAGGAAAAAAATAGAAGAAAAAAACAGTTTCTTGCATTTTTCCTAATATTTTTAATATTAGGGATACCATTGATGACTTTTTTAGGGATATTATTCAGCTAATAGCTTTAAATTACTCTCTCTATTAAAAGTTTATAAAAATTTTATTTTTGAGTGAAGATTTGATTTAATAAATAGTCTATTATATAAAAAAAGAACAAATTCAATATTCTATAGTTGGAATTTTTTTCATGTCCAAGAATTTTGGATTAATTGTTTGTTCTACTATTTGAGAAAATGACCTAAATGTAGAAATTTCTCCGTTAAAATCTTTTAATTCATTCTTATAAAGATTTAAAAATTTTTTGATAAGGATATCTGCTAGATTTTTAAATAGTTTTTCTTTATAGGGTTTGATTTTACAAATGAAAACCACGTGATATCCAGATTTATGTGAATAAAAAATTATTTTACGGTCTTTTAATGTAAATGATTTCAAACTCACGTTCAAGTTTCCACGCGTGAAACGACAAATGAGATCTATAAAACTAGCAACAATCTGAATATCAAGAATTTTTCGATCAGTAAAGCTATGATAAAATAATGCAATACCTGCCTTATTTAATATCAGTATTTCTTGAATCATTTCAAATCTCATTTGTACACTTACTTGAATTTTGATAATTAAAAAACCTTGGAAACCCTAACCTATCTTGTTAAAAAACTATTTTTTTTGCTATAAAAATAATCGTTCATCTTGTACTTAAATTTTTTGTATATAATTTATTAAGATGCTATTATAACCTAACTTTTTTTTGCTTAAAATCTATATTTTAACTTAAAATATTAATCAAATCTATTAAAAAAAATATGGTTATCAAATGAATGTATTGAAAATGAAGAGGATTTGAAAGAAAAATTCTAAAACATAATTTTCATTTTTAATAATTATGAGTATCTTGGATGTTACGAGAGTTTTTCAGTATGATTATATAATTGTTGATGCACTCCTCTTAGTAATATGGTTAATTTTTGTTATTAATTTTAAAAAATGGAAAGCATTGAAAGTGAGTGTTTTTTTTAGCCTCTGCGTTTATTTTATAGATGCTATTTGGTGGTGGAACACTCCTTGGGGCAATGTGTATATCAGGGAATATTGGTTTGGAGTACCTGAAGTTGCCGTTCAGCACCCTTTCGATCCAACTATCCTTCTGAATTTATTAAAATTCGGGGCAGATTTCATGATGACTATATCTTATTCTCTCTATGCTTTCACTTGGTTATGGATCATCTTTGAAAATATTGAAAAAAAGGATAAAAAGGAAGTAATACTCTTTACCTGTTTATTCTTTGGTTTTTGGATGGTACTCCCTTGGATTTCAATTTTAATTCCTCTCAATGACTTGCCCGTTCATACTGTACGCCATATGGATACTCAGTTAATAGTTTGGATCGTAAATGTTTTCATTGGATATACTATATTGGTTGTGATCTATGGGACCAATCTCCTTAAAAGTAAAAACCCGAAAATAATCCTATATATATTTATAATAGGATGTGTGGAATCCTTTTTTATGGAATTTCCTTTATTTATTTCTGGAATTCGTCCAATAAATTTTGCTTTTTTATTATATGAAATCTTTTTTTTATTTAATCAAGGTGCACCTTATCTCTTTGTTATTTATGATAAAATCTTTCCTTTTTTAATTAATAAGAAAGAAAAAATTCATAAAGAATAAGTTAAAATTTAAAGATATTATAAAGATTACTGGTTATAAAATCGGGTTTATATTCCCAATCCTCAAATCTATCTTTATTTTTATTTAAATTCCTTTTTATTAAGCAAGCATATATGTTTGCTTTCTTTGCTGCAATAATATCTATAATGGAATCTCCAATCATTATAGCCTTTGATTTTGAACTATTGTAGTTAAGCTTTTTTAAAACAGAAATGATTCCTAATGGTGATGGTTTAGCTTTATGACTTTCGTATTCATAATCGATACCCAATATTTCATCAAAGAAAGGAGCAATTTCGAATCTATTAACAAAGTCATCAACAATATATCTTGGAGAATTTGATATTATAGCAGATTTTCTTTTAGCTTTTTTAATTAAAGTCAATACATCGATAACATCCTTGTAAAGATATATTTCACCCTTATTTATTAATTCTTTTCTTCCTTTAAAATCATTTTCATTAAATTTTTCCCAAAATTCAATAAAGTTAGAAATTCCCCATTTTTTTAATAATCTATTATACGCAATTCCAGTATTCCAAATTTTATTTCTTTCTTGTTTATCAGGTAAACCTATAACATAAGATTCAAGGGTATTAACTAATACTGTATCAAAAAATTCCATGAAATCAGGATAATGTATTAGACAGTTATCCATATCAAACAAATAATAATCATAAATCATTTATGGTTTCATAATCCTTTTCTATTTTTTGTTGAATTTGTTCAATGGTTATGTTACCATTCGAACTTAACATACTCGCAATTACGCTCCCTCCAGCACCAACTCCTTCTTTTACAACCCCTTTCTCATAACTTTGCAATCCTTTATGCTTCATTTTACCAAAACTCAAATTAGCTGCTAGTATTGGAATATCTGGATTTATTTGGTCAATGATACCTTTAAGATCTGTTTTTTCATCATTTATTATCCACCTTGTCGTTCCAATAGATACATTTCCTAATACTTCTGGATTCAAAGCATTGATTATTGCTAAAATCGCCGACATTTGAGTGCCTCCTGCCAAAATTATAGGAATGCTTGCTGCAGCTCCAACAACTATTCCTGCGTGAGCGGGTTGCATTGGATCCCCAAGAAATTCGATTGCTTTAAATGGCTCATATTTAAGGTCACCTGCATTTATTTTGATTTTTTTCATTCCCGAATTTATTGCCTTCATTTTTTGCTCAATAGGATTTACAGGTAAGCTACTACTAATTTTATCATTCGCATCATAACCCATTGCTGTTAAAACACCTAAAGCTGTTGTAGTTCCTCCTGCTATGCTTTCACCTACTACTAGATAATCTACCATTTTTGAAATTAATTTTCCAAAAATCTTAGCATTTTCAAAGACTATTTGAGGATTTTTTACTGCTTGTCCATTTGAAATATCTCCTCCTGGAGACCCTCCAAAATCAATAATAGGGGCTTGAGGAATAATACATACACCTCCTACGCCAACCATAATTGGAATATTAGCTAAATCTAAAGAAGCCTTAGTTATCAATCCTGGTGTCGGAATTCCATCAGGTGTTATAGGAACTCCATCAATACACTTGCATTTTCCATAATATAAATATTCTACATCTGCAGCGGGAGTAAAGTCTGTTATCTCTGGATTAGCTCCAGCAGCGGAAATACCTGGAATCTTGGCGGTTTCCGTATTTCCTATGATACATAAGAATAATGGTTTTTTCCCTCTGATTTTTGATAAAAAGTCATTTACAACATCTTGATTTCCTATTTTTATGATTTCTTCCATAATTTTTAACTCTAGTTATTGTTTGAGATAATATTTTTTTCAGTTTTTAGTATTAAACTCTTAAAGTCAACTTAAAAATACTAAAATAGAGAATTATTTTTATTATAAGTAAAAAAGAATAAACCTTTAAAAAATTATAGGAAACTTAACCTATGCCACATATCAATAAATCATATTTTGATATGATCTCCAATAGGATAAGTTACCCAAACTTAATAAATATTCTAATCTTTTAAATTAATAATTTTCAATTATAAGAAAAAATAATTCAATAGATTTTCAAAAAAAAGATGTGAAATAAGTTGAAAAAAAGTCCTAAAAATCCTCAAAGATTAAAAGGTCTTAGAAGGAATAAAATAATACCTATTATCGTTGCTTGTGGATTAGTTGTTAGTGCTATCCCTATAGGAATATTTATGCTAACAACTCAAAAAAGTACAATACCAGATGGATATATTTTCAAAGATTCACTTGATCGTGAAGTTATGGTTCCCTATAATCCTAAAAGGATAATATCATTATCTCCTTCAGTCACAGAGCTTTTATACGAATTAGAAGTTGATGATAGATTGGTAGGAGTTACTAGCTACTGTAATTATCCAAATGAGGCTCTTGATAAAACAGATGTAGGTGGATTTACAACACCTAATATGGAAGTAATTTTAGAGCTAAATCCTGATTTAATCATATCAAGTTATTCGGCATGGTCGGAGGAGGAGATATCGGCATTTGAAGACTTATCTCTCACTTTAGTAATTATTTTTGCTAGTACTCTTGATGAAATTATAGAACAAATTAGCATTATTGGAGATTTAACAAAAGCAGGAAGTAAGAGTATAGAACTAAAGAATAAACTCTTACAAGATATGAAATATATTACAGATAAAACTAGTAAAATTGACCAATCAGATAAACTTGATTGCTATTTTGAAGTATGGGAAAGTCCAATGGTGGCTGGTAGTAAATCGTACATTGATGACATGATTCAAAAAGCAGGAGCAATTAATATCTTTCATTCTATTGAGTATGAATACCACACGGTTTCTCATGAATCTGTAATATTAAGCGATCCTGATGTTATTTTTATCACGGAACATAGTGCTCCTTGGTATTCTCAAGAAGTCTCTGATAGACCCGGTTATAATGTAATAAGTGCTTGTGTGAATAATCGAATATATCGGTGTTTTGATGATATTTATTTACGTACGGGACCAAGAATAATGATAGCTTTAGAAAACATGACCCGTTATCTTTATCCCTCATTGTTCATTGAAGATGGACAACCTTTAGCAGAATTTACTGTAAACCAAACAACAATATTAGAAGGAGAAAGTATAGAATTTTTATTTACCGGTACGGAAGGAGATGCCCCAGCAACATTCTATTGGGATTTTGGAGATGGTCAAAACTCAACAGAACAAGATCCCATACATGCATATGCAATTATTGGAACTTATGAAGTTACTCTTACTATTGAGGATTCTAATGGTGATTCTGATGAAAAATCTATTATTATTAAGGTAGAGAAAAATTTACTCCCAACTGCACAATTCATTGTCGATGATAGAATTATTATTGAAGGAGAAATCATAGAATTTTTATTTACAGGTTTAGAGGGAAATGGTCCAGCAACATTCTATTGGGATTTTGGAGACGGTCAACACTCAACAGAACAAAACCCTACACATCTATATGAAAATGTTGGAATATATGATGTTTCCCTTACTGTTGAGGATTCTAATGGTGATTCTGATATAAGTAGCGCTTTTTATGTCTTAGTGCTTTGGAATTGCTCTTTCTGGGATTATATTATTTCATGGATAAACCAACTCTAAATTTAATCTCTTTTTTTTTGATTATGTATTGTATAAAAACAAAAATAAGATGATATTAATAGAATATACTAATAATCTTAACGTCTTGTTAAAATATATGGTGATAGAAAATTCGTAATAGGAAAGAACTATTAAAAATTGGTGGACCTATATTTCTTCTCTTGTTTTTGTTGCTAAGCATATTTTTTGCTATTTCATTTGGTAAAGGAGATATTTATCAATCAAACTATGATTTTCCTACTATTTTTTCTATGATATTATATAAATTGGGTTTTCCTGTTAATGTAACTTGGAGTGTCGCTGATGAGACGATTATAATGGTTTTAAGAATGCCCAGAGTATTAATGGCCGTTGTTATTGGTGCTATGCTGGGAATTGCTGGAGTTGCAGCTCAAGGTTTATTCAGAAATCCGATTGCTGATCCCTACATAATTGGAATATCTGCTGCTGCTGGATGTGGCACGGCATTGAGTGTATTAATAGGACTAAATGCTATTTTTCTATTATTTACGAGGCCTTTGATATCTTTTATATTTTCGATATTAGCAGTTATTATAGTTTACAAACTATCAAAAACAAGGTATCAAATGTCTGTAATTGTTTTATTATTAGCAGGTATAGCAATTTCATTTATTTTCTCTTCAATTACGAGTTTATTATTATATTTTTCCGAGGATAAAGTTCATTATATCCTATATTTCTTGATGGGGCGTCTTTGGGCTAGTACATGGGATGAAATTTTTATTGTATATCTTGTATTGGTTCCATGTATTATTATAATGTTTTTTTATGGACGAGATCTAAATGTTATGGTATTTGGAGATGAAGTTGCCCAATCCATGGGTGTAAATATAGAAAAATCAAAAAAAGTGATTTTAATATTAATGACCCTTTTAACCTCAACAGCAGTAGCATTTTGTGGTAGTATTGGTTTCGTAGGTTTAATCATTCCACATATAATGAGAATTTTAGTAGGAAACGATAATCGTAAATTAATCCCTTTATCAGCATTAAGTGGAGGTTTACTCTTAATATGGGCGGATTTATTATCTAGGAGTCTAGTTCCTCCTTTAGAAATACCTGTTGGAATTTTTACTTCATTAATGGGTGCACCATTTTTTATCTATTTAATCGTTCAAAAAAAGAAATCAGGTGAAATATTTTGACGATAAATAGTGAAAATGTTAGTTTTAAATATGGTGCGAATTTAGTCCTTAATGATATTTCGCTTAATTTTAAAAAAGGTTCCTTATATGGGATTCTTGGTCCAAATGGAAGTGGAAAGACAACTTTTTTAAAAATTTTAAATGGAATTTTAAAAGTAAAATATGGTATTGTTAGTATTGATCACAAAAATATTAAAAATTTAAGTTCTCGTGAAATTGCGAGAAAAATTGCTTTTGTTCATCAATCTTCTCCATTAAATTTTAGTTACTCAGTTAGAGAGATCATCAAAATGGGAAGATATTCTCATATTGGACGATATTCTATAGAATCTCATGAAGATAGAGAGATCGTTGATGAAATCATTAAAAAATTTAATTTGAGTGAGTTTGCTAATCGAAACTTTAATGAATTAAGCGGAGGAGAGCAGCAGAAAGTAATTATTGCCAGGTCTATTGCCCAACAAAGTAAAATCCTCTTATTGGATGAACCAACTAATCATCTTGATATTAATTATCAAATTGAATTTATGGAGATGCTTCGACAATATATTAAAGAGGGAAAGATTGTTATTATTGTTCTTCATGATATTAACTTAGCAACACAATTTTGTGATAAAATTGTGCTTTTAAGTGAAGGACAGATGAAAGGTTTTGGAAATATTGAAGATATAATCACTAGGGATAATATAAAAGAAGTCTACAATATTGATGTAGCAGTTAGACGAAATAAGGTCTCCAATTCAGTATTTATTACTCCTCTTAGAACTGAAATCTTAAATTCGCCTCCCAGTGGTAAAAATATTAAATTAAAAAGAGTTCATGTTGTTGGAGGTGGTGGATCAGCAACAAACATATTACCATTATTGAAAAAATTTAATGTTTCAGTTGGAATTGTAAATGTATTAGACGATGATTATATTTTAGCTAATGAATTGGATTATAAAATAATTTCAGAAGCTCCTTTTTCACCAATTTCTGAAAATTCTAGTGATAAACTAAAAACTTTATTGGAGGAAGTAGATTTTATCATTTTAACTAATGTACCATTTGGTAAAGCTAATGTGAAGAATTTAGAAATCTTAATTGAAAGTAATAAAAGGATTTTTGTCTATGAAGAAACTCCAATAGAAGAACGTGATTTTTCGGGAGGTATTGCCCAAAATCATTATAATAAGATTAAAAATTTAGAACAAACTACAACAATAAATAATTTATCAGAATTAATTGAAAAACTTGAATAAATCACTAGAGGTAATTACATTATTTGAATATCGATAAAATTATTAATGAAAATCGAAAAAAGATCACGCATACCCATCATGGTGGTGAGATTTATGGAATTTCTAATTCTTTATTAGATTTTAGTATAAATATTAATCCAAAAGCTACTCCAGATATCTATTTTAATGTATATAAGGATTCAATATATCAAATTCCTGTTTATCCAGATTCATATTCAACAGAGTTAAAAAAAGAATTAATTAAATATTTTAAAAATACTCTTTCCATTGAAAATTTAATCATAGGTGCAGGTTCAATGGAATTAATATCAATTTTTTGTGATATGTTCATAAATAATGATGATGATGTAATAATTTGTCAACCTACTTTCTCAGAATATGTTTGGGCTGTAAAAAAAAACGGAGGAAATGTTATTAATGTTTATCGAAAACCCGAAAATAATTTTCGAATAGAACCAGAAGTAATAAAATCTAGTTTTTCACATAATACTAAAGCTATTTTTCTATGTAATCCAAATAATCCTAATGGATTATTGGATAAACAAGAAGATATTGTTAAAATTATAAAATTTGCATCAGAAATGGATGTGTTAATCTTTTTAGATGAGGCATTTATTGAATTTACAGGAGAAATTAATTCATTAGTTAGTAAAATCACATCATTTGATAATTTATTCATTTGTCGCAGCTTTACAAAATTTTTTGGATTAACAGGTTTACGTGTTGGTTTTGGTGTTAGCTCTCCTGAAATAATTAATTATATTTCTCAAGGACAAATTTTATGGCCTGTAAATTGTATTGGACAAATAGTGGCTCAAGATATTTTAAATTCTCCGAAATTTATTAAAGATTCTTTAGATTTTCTTTCTGAAGAGAAAAAATATATGGAACATAAATTAAATGAAATACCTACAGTAAAAATATTTCAATCTCATGCTAATTAATTCTTAATAAACATTAGAGATACTGGAATCAAAGCAAAAGAGCTTAAAAAATTACTACTAAAAGAAAAAATACTGATTAGAGATTGTTCAAATTATGAAGGATTAGATGAATATTATATAAGAGTATGTGTGAAAACAAGGGATTCAAATTTAAAATTAATTAAAGCTTTAAAGAAAATTTTGATAGGTGTTTAAGTGCTATGCATGAAAAAGGCAGAATTCTAATCAAGAAAGCAATGAAAGAGAAAAAAATTAAAGGACCTGATCAAAATTGTGAATATCTTCCTTGTCATGAAAGTCTAGAAGATTGTACTTTTTGCTATTGTCCATTTTATCCTTGTTATAGAGAAGATACTGGAGGATTTGAAAAAATAAGCTCTAGAACAGGTCAACCAGTCTGGGCATGCTCTTCGTGCATATTTAATCATAAAACTAAGAACGCAAAAAAAATACTTGAAGGTTTATTAGAATTTGATAAAGATTTTGATGAAATTAGCAGAGAAGAATTATTGAAATTACGTCAAAAAATTATAAACCAAGGTGATCTTTAATTGACTTGTAAAACACTGATGGTTCAAGGAACAGCTTCCCATGTGGGTAAATCTTTATTAGTAACAGCATTATGTAGAATTTTTAGTGAAATGGGATATAAAGTTGCTCCTTTTAAGTCTCAAAATATGTCATTAAACTCATTTATTAATCAAAATGGAGAAGAAATAGCTAGATCTCAAGTAGTTCAAGCTATGGCCGCAAGAACTAGACCAATTGCAGAGCATAATCCTGTATTATTAAAACCTAAAGGAGATCAATCTTCACAGATAATTTTAATGGGAAAACCTTTTGCAGATTATTCAGTCAAGGAATATTATAGAAATTTTATTCCACAATTAATACCACATGTTCAAAATTCTCTAAAAAAATTACAAGATGATAATGATCTAGTTATCATTGAAGGAGCGGGTAGCCCGGCAGAGATAAATTTGATGAATGGAGACATAGCTAATATGTATATAGCAAAATTAGCAAACTCACCTGTTATATTAATTGCGGATATTGATCGAGGGGGTGTATTTGCTTCTATATTTGGAACTATTAATTTATTAAAGCCAGAAGAACAAGCTTTAATAAAATTTTTCGTGATAAATAAATTTAGAGGTGAAATTGAGTTATTAAAAGACGGAATTACTCAAATTGAAGAATTAGTTAAAAAAAAATGCATTGGTATTTTACCTTATATTCAAGATCTGAGAATACCTGCCGAAGATTCAGTTTCTCTAGATGATAATTATACTAGTGGAGATATTAAAGTAAAAATAATAAAATTACCTAGGATTTCAAATTTCAATGATTATGAAGCTTTAAGTTGGGAACCAGAAATCCAAATATCCTATGTTTCAGAACCAGATGATTTAGATGATTCTGATGTAATCATAATTCCAGGAACAAAAAATACCATAAAAGACTTACTATGGATGAATGAAAAAGGTTTTTCATCAAAATTACGTGTATTGAATGAAAGAGGATATATGATAATTGGAGTATGTGGAGGATATCAAATTTTAGGTACAACTATCATTGATATGGGTATTGAAGGTGATATAAAAAAAACATATCAAGGTTTGGGTTTTTTACCAATTAAAACTGAATTTCTCACTTATGATAAAATTACAAGACAGGTACAATTAGAAATAGTTGGCTTACCTAACTTTAATGGATTACCAATTGAGGGTTATGAAATTCATATGGGAAAAATTAAATATGAGAATGGTGCAATTCCTTTATTAAAATTTAAAAATTTACCTCAAGGATCTCAAAATAATTTTGAAGGTGCAATAAATGAAAGAAAAAATGTATTTGGAAGTTTAATACATGGTTTTTGGAATAATGATATATTCAGAAAAGAATTTATTGAGTTCCTGGCAGCTAAAAAAAATAAAACCGGACAAAAAATAGAAATTAGTAATTACTATGAGAAAATTGAAAAAAATATCCAAAAGCTTGCAGATGTTGTAAGACAAAACCTTGATATTGAAGAGATTATTACTCAATTAGGAATTTAAGGTAGGTAGTATGAACTTAAATATATATGTAAATTATTTTTGTTTTGTAATCTTTTTCACACTTCTCTTTTCATTTTTGATTGATCTTATCATTGGTGATCCCAAATCAGATTATCATCCAGTAATGATAATAGGAAAAACGATTGATTTCTTTAAGAATAAATTTAGAACAGGAAAACCAAGGTTAGATAAATTTTTAGGAATAGTCCTGCTATTTTTGGTAATTATAATCTTTTGTATCCCTATATATTTACTTCAAATTTTTATATGGCAGGTTTGGAATTTATGGGATCCTTATGGATGGCAAACTCCAAGTATTATATCACTATTGATTGTTTCAGCAATGATGGGATTTTTGTTAAAATGGCCTTTTGCTTTAAAATCATTAGGTCAAGCTACTTTACCTATTGGAAAAGCATTAAAGGATGGAGATATAATGAAAGCTCGTTCTAATCTTTCATTAATTGTAAGGCGCGATACGCAAAATTTAGACCAGGCACATGTCATTTCAGCAACAGTAGAATGCATTGCTGAAAGTTCAACCGATGCTACGACTAGTGTAATATGGTTTTATTTGATGGGGAACTTGATAGGTGTGTTAATTTTCACCTTTATTCAAGAAAATGTCCTTTGGTTATTTATGGGAATACCTTTTGCTTATATGTTCCGCATAATAAATACTGCTGACAGTGTAGTTGGATATAAAGATGAGGAACATGTCAATATAGGTTGGTTTTCAGCAAGAATGGATGATTTATCCAATTATATTCCATCACGTCTTACTGTATTATTTATGTTAATAACAGGAAAAATTATGAGAAAAGATGTTAAGAATGCATGGAAAGTCCTCAAACTGGATCGTAATAGTTTAGAAAGCGTGAATGCAGGATGGACGATGGGAACAATGGCCGGATTACTAAATATTCAGCTCGAAAAAGTAGGTAAATATAGGTTAGGCATTCCCAACCGTGCTCTTTTATGGATAGATATTAAAAGTTCCTTTCGAATAATTTTATTAACGGTATTATTATATAGTTTAATAATCTCGATTATGGTGATTTTACTCATAAATTTAATCATGATATTCTGAAAGGTGATTTCAATGAATATTAAAACTTTTAAAACTAATATACCTAATTTGGAAATATTTATTGATACTAATGACATTGTTATTAAATCAAATAATGAATTAGAATGTCTTAGTAATGCTGCTATAAATGGGGGACGTGTAAAAACAAAATCTATAGTTAATCATCATGTTCCATTAGATTTTGGATATACATCATTAGAAGATGTATTTACTCCCGTTAAACAAAAATTTAATCTGTCTAACTCTGTAATAGGTTTATTAACTGCAGTTAAAATGAATAATGCAGTAATTATGAATGAAAAAATTGATGATATTGATTATATTGTTGCTATTACAGCGGGTCTTTCTAATTTAATCGCTCCTGATATTGAAGACGTTCAGGATATTAAAGAATCTGATAATACTAAATTTAAACCTGGTACAATAAATATTATTTTAATCTTTAATTGTAAATTCGCTGAATATGCAATGGTTAATCTATTCATTACGATAACAGAAGTAAAAACATTACTTTTAAATAAATTTAATGTCAGGATGAAAAACGGAATACTTGCTACTGGAACTTCAACAGATACAATTGCGATTGGATTTACGGATAAAGGCCAATTAATTAAGTGGTCTGGATTCGCTACTAAATTCGGACAGTCAATTGGAAAATCTGTATTTAAAACTCTTGATATGGCATTATCAAAAGGAGGGTGGATTTAGATAACAATTTTAAAAGATATTAAAAATTGCATTGCTTTTTTAACTAAAATCCCTGTTAATAAAGAAGTAGATATCTTTAAAGAAGTAGCCCCAAAAATGTGGTTATTTCCCATAGTTGGGTTCATATTAGGAATAATATTAAGCATTATTGGTTTGTTTTTATTGTCATTTCTTCCATTTTTACTTGTAGGTTTTATATTATTAGGATTATTATTATTAATGACGGGAGTTCATCATGCTGATGGCTTATTTGATTTTGGAGATGGATTAATGGTAATGGGCACTCCTGAGAGAAAAATTGAAGTAATGCATGATGTCAACATAGGGGCCGGAGGTTTTGCTTTAGGTTTTATAATATTATCACTAACAGGAATCGCAATCTCTTATTCAATGGAGTATCTAATAATAGCATTAGTATTAAGTGAAATTGGAGCTAAGTTTAATATGGTTGCAGTATGTTCAGTAGGAAGATCGGCTAAAACTAAAATGGTTGATCAATTCATTATTTCAAACAAAAAAAAACATTTAATTATGTCATTAATGCTATCAATTATTCTAATTCTTATAACATTATTTCTAATAGTATTTTATAATTTTATTTATGATAATATTGTTTTGTTTAGATATGTTTTTTCACCAATCTCCAATGTTTCACCTTTTAATTTGTATCAATGTCTAAGCATATTTATTGTTTTTTTAATTGGTACTGCTATATCATTGATAATAATATTAAATCTTGCCAATAAACATTTTAATGGACTTACTGGTGATTGTATTGGTGCATTAAACGAAATCACGCGGTTAACTATTTTAATTTTATTTTTAGTAATAGATAGAATAAATCTAATATAAATGCAATCCTAGAGGATAATAAATGCAAATTCCAGCTATAATTATGGCAGGAGGGAAAGGAACGCGTTTTAATTTTAAAGAAATTAATTCTGAGTATGATGAAAAATTATTACTTAAACTTGGAAATAAGTATATTGTTGAGTATGTAATCGATGCTGTATTAGCATCTAAAAAAATAAATAGTGTGTTTTTAGCCGTTTCACCCTATTCTACCGAAACAAAATCTATTATTGGGTCTAAATATAAGTCAATTGAGATAATTGATACTCCTGGGAAAGGATTTCACTCTGATATTCAATATGTAATAAAGAAATTAAAATTAAGTACTACTTTAATAATCTCAGGGGATATTCCATTAATTAAACCAGCAATTCTTGATGAAATAATATCTAAATTCTTTGAATTTAATAAACCTTCTCTTTCTGTTATGATGGACGTTAATTTATTTATAAAATTAAATATTACTCCAACTACAACTTTTTATTTTAAAAACATACAAAAAACTTTAGTTCCTTTAGGAATTAATATCATTGAAGGAAGTTATATAGACCATCCAGAAATCGATCAAGCAATTCTAATAAGCGAACAAATCGAATTATTATACAATATTAATACAGTTGAGGATTTTCTACAAATAAAATCAATATTCAATCAGATATAAAGAAGAAATATAAATAATATTAACTATATGTATCTTTCGATACAATTTTTTCTAAAATAGGTCTCAAATTCTCGTATGCTTTCCTAATTTTATGAAAATAGTATCCTAATTTGCTTTCTTTCTTAGCATTGGTGAATAACATGAAATGATCTTCAACACCAGTAACTAAAATGATCGTGTATCCTTTAATTCCTTTTATGACAATTTCTCTCAGTTCTCCTTGATCTAAATCCTGGCTAATTTTTTCCCCTAGAGAGATTAGTGTTGCTGGACTTGCAGAATAGATATCCGCTACAACATCAGCAGTCTCAGAACTGGCTATTCTTAAACCTGTTTTAGAAACGATGGCTGTTCCTTCTAAATCAGTACTACTTTCTAAGCTTTCCAAATTACGCATTATTTCATCTAAAATCTCTTGGCTAACATCTATTTCTTTCAATTCATCACGTGACATTTTACTGGCTCCATTTCTATTAATAATATAATAATTTTTAAAAATTTAAATCTTTTTTAGACGAAAACTTCTTAACTCTTTAAGAATAACGGCTTCATTTATTTTAACGTCCACTTTTGATTCGACACCAACAATTACAGCTCCTTTCGTTCCAAATGTTTCTAAAATTTTTGTAAAAGGTGGCTCTAATTTCTTTCCAACAATTTTTTTCGCTCCAATCGCACTTTGAGCTAAACCTACACAGACAATTCCCTGAGAATGGTCAGGATTCTTAACACGACCTTGTTTCATTTTATATTTAAAAATTATGGGAGGATCTGCTTTATCATGGACTTTAATGAGCCTTGCTGATCCCAAAATCCTTAAAGTTGTTGGTGGGAGATCTAATCTGCTAATAAGCATTATATTTCTTTCTTTCTGTATTAAAACTTTATCATTGAACCATAAAAATGCCTTGAATTCCTCTCCTTTATTTTTTATGGTAGTTTGAATCCTTTTTTCATTCAATTCATAATATGGATAAATATTAGCAGCAATAGTATTCATTCCTATTGTAACATGGACTTGGGTTCCAAAGCGAGTATCAGATTTAAATAATTTGTTATTATTAACGATAACTTCTACAATTTCACAGAAATTAAAAGAATTCTTATCATCTGTGGCTATGCAACCACGATACACTTTTTTTACATCTACATTTTTCAAGTTAATTCCAACCCGGTCTCCCGCTTTAGCAGAATTAACATTTTCGTGAAAAACTTCAATACTTTTCACTCTTCCTTGAGCATTAATAGGTAATATATCTATATTTTGTCCAATTTTTAACTGACCTTTTAATATGGTACCTGTTATTATTGCCCCCATACCTTTTATTAGAAAATGGTGATCTATAGGAATTACTAAAGCTCCTTCAACATCTCTTTTTATTTGTAAATTCTTTACAATTTCAACTATACCTTGTTTCAATTCATCTATTCCCTTTTCATTTTTAGCAGAAACAGCAAATATAGGAATATCGGGTCCAAATGATGTTGTTGCAAAAAAATCTCTAATTTTTTCAATTTGAGTTTTGAGGTCTCCCCTAAATATATCAATTTTATTTAAAACCACTATGATTTTTTGAATATTGAGAGATTCGATCATTATGATATGTTCTCCAGTTTGTACTTGCGGGCCTTTATTTATGTCAATTACAATAATTGCAAGATCTATAATTTCAATAGAAGAAGCACTTATTTTTATCAAATCTGCGTGTCCAGGACCGTCAACAAGTGTAATTATGTATTTTTCAAACGAAAAACTAGTAAATCCTAAATCAATTGTAATACCTCTCTCTTTACTCTGTGGATGGGCATCAATACCCGCAGTGGAAATGATTTCACTTAGTCGTGCAGCTACGGCTGTTTTACCAGAATCAATATGACCGAATAGTCCAACATGTATGGGAATCTTATCTTTTAAATCCATCTTTATATTGATTTAGAATAATTCAATTTTCAACTATTATTTTAAGAAGCAAAAATTAATAATCTAATATTAAGAAAGTTAATTAAGCATTTTGATAAAATAAAAATTGAACTCCAAATATTTTATAAAACTTATTTCTCATTATATTATTAACATCAAAAATCAAATAATAAGTGTGAATAAAAATGCCCAAGTTTTGTGTTTATTGTGGTAATCCTGTAAAACCTACTGATAAATTCTGTATTGCATGTGGAAAACCTATGTTATCCAGTTCCTCTCAGGATTCACGTAAAATGAGTGTAGAAAAATCTATAAAGCAAGAAGAAGAAATACAAGCGATTGTAGTAGAAGAACCCGAAGTTATAGACACTAAGGAAGAAGAAATTGAGGAAAAGGAGGAAATGGAAGATGAAATAGAAAAAGATAAAAAGAAAATAGAATATGATCTTGATCTTGCAAAAAGTCTTCCAGATGACGTGAAGCATCAAATTGATTTATATATTCAGTTTACTGAAATTGAATTTAATAAAAAGGTATTAAATGAGAAACTAAATGAGGTTTTAACTGCTACAAAAGATCCAAGATATGAGGTTGACTTTGATTTCAAACAAAATACAAACGCACGGTTAGAAGCAATAAAAACTTTAATTTCAGATCTAAAACAAGAAGAATCTGAAATTAAAAGTGAGATGGATGATGTATTTATCATAAAAAAATTAAATAATATGGTTGACACGAAAGAATTTCAACTTAAGAATTTAACCAGAGAATTTCGATTGAAAAAAATGAACAAGAAAACATTTGAAAGCTTAAAAGAAAAGTATAAAGCTGAAAAAAATGACGCTGAAGCAGAAAGAACGGAATTGATGATGGGAATTAAGCTTTGGATTCAAGAATTAAAGACTGAGAAAGCTGAATTAATTGGAGAACGAAAACTAAATAAAGGGCGTTTATCCTCAAAAGAGCTAGGTCAAGAAGATTTTAAAAAAGTTGATAAAGAATATGCCCTTAAAATTGAAAAAATAACAAAAAAAATCGAAACTCTTGAAAAACTCATAAAATAATATAGTGAGTTTTAAAAAAGTAATTTTTATTTGTTTTGAAAGATTTTTAACACTGAAAAAAAATGAGAAAAACACTTATCGCAATCATTCTTATTCTAGTTGCTTTATCATTAGTGACATTCGGAATTGTTCTGGGTCAATATTCAATGTTTTTTAATTTATATTCTCAAATGAATGGTATGTTTTAGTGTTTTTGACATTATTTGGAAAAGATTATTCTCCTAAGTACTTATCTCTTCTTGTAGCAGATGAATTGTCTAAGAAACCTTTTTTCTGATATAGTTTTTCTTCAGATTTTCTTAATTTATTAACTTCCTTGTAGTGAGTTTTGCATAAAAAGATTTTATGTTGTTTGTTTTCTTCAATCTTTAATTTTGCTTTTTCGACATAGTTTTTCCACTTATTTTCCGATAAGGATCTAATGGCAGTTTCATCACATTCAATAACTATACACTTTTTTTCCTTACCTACTGTTCCGGTTATCTCTTTTTTTTCCCGTATTTCTTTCGGAAGTTTCACTTATACTCACTTACTAAAAAATTAATTATGATATATTATTTATGAATCTTAATAGTTAATGTCTTAAATTTTTTGCTAATAATATGGATACCCTTAACTTGCGTTATAATGAACTATTAATTAAGGAACAACTCTTATCATTTGATTCACCTTCAAGATTGTGTATTAATGATGATTTCTTCACTAAAGCCGCTGTCCTTTTTACAATTATCCCATATGATGAAAATCCTTATGAATTAGTAATTATACATCGTACAGATAAAGGATTAAAACATAGAGGAGAAATGTCATTTCCTGGAGGAAAATTTGATTTAAAACTAGATAAATCTTTGAGAGATACAGCTTTAAGGGAATGCGAAGAGGAAATTGGTGTTCCAAGGAATAAAATTAAAATTTTAGGTTGCCTACATGATTTTCCTACAATGACTCAATATATAATCACCCCCTTTGTGGGAGTTATTAATAAAAACCAAGAACTTATTAAAGATGAAAGAGAAGTACAAGATATCATCAAGGTACCAATTAATTTTTTCACGGAAAAAAGAAGTTTTAAAGAAAAAGTTATGGATATTGGAGGAAAACCATTTCCTGTTTTTTTTTTTAATTATTTTACTAATAATAAGAATTACATGATATGGGGTGCAACTGCTTACATGATAACTTCTTTTATTAAACTGATCTATGATCATGAACTTTCAGAACTTGGATTGAGACGATTTAATATAAATGAAATAAAATCTCTTAAAGATTTTATATTAAACAGAAAAAAATTCAATGATTATATGAATATAATTGATTTTGAGTGATTTATAATATGCAGTCAAGTGATTTTTTTTTTAAAAGTGCATTCATAAGGAGCAAATTATTTCCCATAGATTCAAGGGAAAGAATCTCTTTCACAAATGATAATTTTATTCTATCAGCAGTTAACTTTTTAATTCTTCCTCATGAAAATAGACCTTATGAATTAGTATTAATTAAACGTGTTAAAAATTTCAAGGATAAACACTCTGGTGAAATGGCTTTTCCAGGAGGAATGAAAGATCCAGAAGATAAAGACTTAAAAGAAACAGCATTAAGAGAAACTGAAGAAGAATTAGGTATTCCAAGAGAAAATTTACACGTTCTAGGGTCATTTGATGATCATGTTACTCCAAGTAGATATATCATTACCCCAATTGTTACTTATATAGAAGAGAATCAAATCATGAAAAAAAATGATGAAGAGGTACATGAAATCGTTAAAATACCTATTACTTTTTTTGCTAATAAAAAAAATTATAGAGAAAGAAAATATAAACTAAATGAAGATATGATTGGTGTAGGAAAATATAATTATAAATCAAAAAATAACAAGAAGTATGTTATCTTTGGAGCAACATGTCACATGATTGTTCATTTCATCGATTTAGTCTATAATTTTGGATTAAAAGCATCTGAAGTGAGAAGATTGACTCCTAAAGACTTATTAAATAATGAATTTCTTTCTATGTTCAATATGAAAAAGAATAAATATCAAGATAATTACTAAAGTTTTATTATAATTATTTAATAATTGATATCTTATGGAACGGTCTGAAAAATCTAACTTAAAAACTAATATCTTTCTCATAATTTTTTTGATCATTCTCATTATAGTGACAATATTAAGTGTAATTTTTCCAGATGATATAGGGAATCTCTTTGCTATAGGTAACTGGTTTAACGAAGAAGTATTAGCTTCATATAATTATTGGCTTGCTATTGGTTTCACGATGCTACTTTGTTTTTTGGGAGCTCTTATTCCAATTCCAATACCTTATATGCTACCTGTAGCTCTTTTTACTGTGGCATGGGTTAATACTTATAGTTTCGCATGGGTGCTTATTATAGGATTAGTTCTTTTTTCAGCGCTTTCAAATACAATTGGAGATATTATAGATTATTATATTGGACGAGGTACTGAATATGTTTTAAGTCAAGAAAATCCTGAAATGGAGAATCGTTGGAGTAAAATTATTTTATACAAACCTAAATTGATTCCTGGCGTGATTTTAATATTTGGTGCATCACCTCTCCCTGAATCACTTTTAATGATACCGTTAGGAATAGCAAAATACGACATAAAAAAAACTTTCTTCTGGATGTTTTTAGGAAAGATCGTGATGATGACCCTCATGGCAGGTTTTGGTATACTTGGTATAGTAAGCTCTTCAGAGGGAGAAAGTTCAATATTTGACATATTTGATAGTCCAATAATAGGAATTGGAGTTCTCTTTATAATTTGGATAATGATCGTGTTCATGGTGAAATATAAACCTAAGAAACAATGACCTCCTTTTCCTAGGACTTTATATTCTTAAATTTTAGATTCCTTATGTATGTTTAATACTTTATTTAATGATTTATATTTTTCTCAGAAAATTAAAATAAAAAAAAAGTTTTCTAACAAGGAGCTTTTATTATATAACTATTTTATTAATAAGACTAAAATTATTCCTGATAACGTAATTCTCATTGATGATTTTATTTTTTATTTTATTAAAACAATTGATTACTATCGCTGTAAAATATTTCAACCTGTTCTTAGAAGAGAATTGTCAGATAAAAAAGTTTTAGTAATAAGCGTCCAAAATACATTAATAAAGCAAATTTTCAGCTTTTTTCCTGATATTTTTATTTATGATTTAAAGTTAGAGAAAAATAAGCGTGAAGATGACCTTATAATTACTGTCTGCATTTTATCTTATAAAGAGAGGGGTATTGCTGTTGGTAAAGGGGGAGAATACATAAACGCCATTAATAAGATTTTAAAATCTCATGTTATCTACAAGGGGAATTATTATGAAAAAATTCCCATTAAAATCAAGTGTGAATTGATTACTTTTTAATTTATATAGTAATTTCTGATTTAATGCAAAAAATTATTATTTTATGTATTCGTGAAATTAAAGAAAAAAAAAAATTCAATTTATATGAAAAATTATAAGGATTAAATACCAATTTAAATGGCCCTTGACGGTTGGAATTTAAAATCATCTTGATTTTAAACGATAAGTGGTCTCCGACGCTGGGCTTCAAACCCAGTTATCCTGCGGAGGGATAGGGGTTCGATTCCCCTCGAGGGCCG
>JBHLME010000028.1:0-40484 GCA_048938445.1 Promethearchaeota archaeon
AATCCGAAATTATCAATCATGTTTATACAAATCCTCTCAATACCAGAATATTCATCAATTATTATTTGAATTGGATCGGGTATCGCTCTAGAAGGGGGATTAATACCTAATAATTTAAGTATTGTTGCTGGTAATTGAGACATGTAACATTTGATTGTCTGAAGCTCACTCATTTAAAGATTACACTTTAAAAATATTTTTGAATTTAATAAAATATCTTATATTAATATTATTATAATCATACCAATTTATTTTTTTGTAGATAAACGCAAATAGTTTTAATTTTTATAAATGATGAAAGTACTTTACATTGATACCACAAATTCTGGATTTTCAGGGGACATGTTTTTAGCAGCTCTATTAAATTTAATAAATAATAAGGATGAGATCATTTCTGAATTATGTGAGTTAAAAAATTATCTTTCTGGTGTGAAAAAACTAAATATTTCTTTAAATGAATTAAAACGTTCTGGAATTCTAATAAATAAACTAGAAATAAAAATAGAAGAATCTAAAACACATAGAAAAGCAGAAAGCTTAAAAATAGCTCTGAATAAATTTTTAAATGAAAAAAATTTTTCAGATTTAGCAAAAAGATATGCAAATTCTGTATTAGACTCCTTAATTCAAGCAGAAAGTGAGATTCATGGTGAATTGACAAATCAAATACATTTGCATGAACTTAGTTCAGTAGATACACTCATTGATGTTTTAGGTGTTTCTCGCGTTTTAGATCTTCTAGGCACTTTCAATAAAGAATTTACAGTTTTTTGCAGTAAGTTGCCATTAGGAAGTGGAATAATAAAAACGGCACATGGATTTTTACCAATTCCTGCCCCAGCAACCCTAAAAATATTAGAAAATTCAAATTTAGAAATTTTTGGAAGTCCGATTATAAGTGAGCTGGTAACACCTACGGGTGCCGCCTTATTAACGAGTTTAAATCCAAAAACTTCCTCATATGAAATGAGATTAGAAAAGGTCGTCTATAGCACTGGTCAAAAAAAATTCGACAATTTTTCAAATATTTTACGATTATTTTATGGAACTAATGAACAAACCATATCTCAAGATGAAAATCATGTATTACAAAATTACATTGAACCAGTTTGCATTTTAGAAACGGATGTTGATGATGTGTCTGGTGAAATACTAGGAAATTTTATCAAGAGCTTAGAAAGTGAAAATATCTTGGATGTTCAAGTAATTCCTAGCATTACAAAAAAAAATAGACCTAGTCATATTATTCAGGTTTTATGTCTTCCTAAATATAAGTTTCAGATAATTGAAATGATTATTGAAGAATTAGGAACTTTAGGTGTCCGTGTAAATACAATCGAACGGGTCTGTATCGATAGAAAGATTGAAAAGAGAACTATTGAGGTTAATAATAAAAAGTATGAAATTAGGGTTAAAATTTCATTTATAAATCTTCCAAAAGAGCAGAAGATAATAAATATTAAGCCAGAATATGAAGATCTAAAAAAAATAAGCAAATTGTCTGGATTACCTGTTAAAAAAGTACTAACTATTGCTCATTCAGATATAAAAGACATTTTTTAATCAAATACTCTCAAAAAAATTAAAAAAAAATAGGGTTAGGAATATAATTTCCATTTAAAACTTGTCAATATGAAATTTATTTAGTATGTACTCGTCTTCTACCATTTCCTCTGAAAATTTCTCGAGTCTCTTGAGTTCTTTTCTTATTTCTTTTTCTTTCCGTAATTTTCCTAACTCATGATAAATTTTTGCTGCCTCAGAAAACATGTTTATGCATTCAGCATAGTCTCCTGATACCTCAAGATCTTCTGCTAAATATACTAATCCTTCTGCTAATTCGTATTTATTACCTAATTTTCTCTGAATTTTTAAAGAACGTTTATGATATTCCAAACTTTTAACATGTTGCTTGAATATTGAATAAGTTCGTCCAATTGTCCTTAAAACTATTGCTCCTTGTTCCTTCATGTCTTTCTGCTTGCAATGCTCTAATAGTTTTTCTAAAAATGCAATATAATCCTTTAATGCTGATTTATCCTTTTGAGGATCAATATATAGCAACATTTTTTCGTATGATTCAAGAGTGTTATCAATATCTCCCGTATCAAAATATTGCTTTGACTTTTCAAAAAAGTTTTCCATAATCGCGACCACTGGTCTCAACTACGCGCTTTTAAATTAGTTTAATTTAAATTTTCATGTTTTATTTAAAATAAGTTCAATAATTATTATAATCAATAACCTTTATATATTTATTGATCTTAATTTTTAGCCTTAGTCATACCAAAAAAGGGTCAATTGACTAAGAATATTACTATTAAACATTTAGGAAGGATTTCATCAAAAGGGTATTAAACTAATAAAGTAAACATTTATATAAAATTTAAGAATTAATAAAATTCTTTTAGAGGAGATTTAATTTTGAGTTAATTTGTTGTGTTTTAGTGATAATCTTCTTAAACTCTTCTAAATCATCATTTAACATTGTTTTTAATAAATAAATCTTCAATTTTTTAATTTTTTCTAAAGTTAAAGAAAATTTTAATTCACAATCTTTATAGAGATTAGATAACTCATTATAGAGAGATTTTGCATATGCTTGATCATATTTTTTCAATGCATTTATTACGTTTTTAAATTCTACTAAATAAAGATACTTGTTTAATTCTTTGAGCATTTCCCTCCCAATTACATTTAAATGGGAAATGTTTTGAACAATTCCAGTTTTAAGGGTAAATTCAAATTCAGTCTTATATTTATCAAACAATACCTTAAAATAGGCTTTTATTTTATCTTCAACACTTTCTAAATTAACATTTGGATTAATAAAAAAGGTCACCGTGAATTTTTCATAACTAAAAGTTTGAATTTTTAAATTTATTCCTGTTAATCTTAATTCTGAGAGTTTTTGCATGTTAATATTCCGAGAAAATTTTTCTAATGCACTCACAAACATCGGAATTAATTCGATATCAAAATCTGGGTTTAAATATTCATTATTTTCCGAACCTTTTATAAAAGATTCAAGAGCTCCCTCAAAAATTTCAAAAATGAGTAAGGTTTTGCCAGATTTGTCAGCAATGAAACATCCAATGAACGATGGTGCATTTTCTTCGACATTTCCACTGTTTATTGCATTTTCTTGTTCAATCGTCTCGATTAAATGCTGCAATTGGTGGGATATATTTAAATTATTTAAGATTTCATTAAAATCATCCTTAGTCTTATCGGAAAGACTAAAAATTTCAACATTGTTTATGGTATTTACCTCAATATAGCCCTTTTCTAATAAATATTGAAAAGCAAAATCAATATTCTCTTTTGAGAGCCTGAGCTTAATTGTTTGCCCTTTTTTTGAAACAACAATTTCTTGATTGATATAATAAAGGACTTTTATCAATGTTTTTAATTGATTTTCAGTCAATTCTCCTGAAGAAATCTCTTTCAATAGATTATCTAAGTCTAAAGGAGATTGTGCGTTGCTCATGCTAAGAATACCTCTTCATAAATATAAACTTGGAGATCTTATTTAAATAGCATTGAAAAATGGATTTATTTGTTCTATTGAAACAAAATTTTCTAAATGAGGATAAAATTATTTATTCATTTTATTTGCTATGATGGCAGCAGATGCTGCCGCTCCAAATCCATTATCAATATTCACTACTAATAAACCTGGAGAACAAGATTGCAGCATTGTAATTAGAGCTCCTTCCCCACTTGCTCCAAGTCCATAACCACTTGAAATGGGAACGCCAATTACAGGGATATCAACAAGAGCAGCAACTACTCCAGGGAGAGTCCCTTCCATTCCTGCACAAACTATTAACACATTGACACCTTTTTGAATCATGAGACTTAGAGGTTTAAAAATTCTATGCATTCCTGCAATACCAACATCGTAGCTGGAGATTACTTCGCATCCCATTATTTTTAAAATTTCTCTTGCTTCTTCAGCGACGGGAATATCAGAACTTCCTGCAGTTATAATTCCTACGACACCATCTTTTTTTTCGAATTTGAATGATTTTTTTTTTACTAAAATTATTTTAGCTAATTCATTTTTTTCTATATCATATTTATTATTATTATCATATACTTTCAAGATAATATCTTCATGTTCTTCACGATATCGAGATATGATCGCATATTCATTGTTTTCCAAAAATGAGTTGATAATTTTAATTAATACGTCAGGTGTTTTATTTTGAGCATAAATCACCTCAGGAACTCCTGTTCTTGTTCGACGAAAAATATCCAATTTTGCTAATTCTCCTACTTCCTCTATCATATTAGCTTTTAATAATTTTTCCGCTTGTTCAATTGTTATTTCATTTTCTATTAATTTTTTTAAAATATCTTTTACATCATCCATTATTTTAGCACTCATCCAAATGGTTTAATTAATTTAAAAGAAGATTGAAATATTTTTTTTTCTATAAAATTTTTAATCCAATTTTCAACACCGAAATAGTCTTGAGTATTAGATTTTTCTCCATTAAGTAAATTTGGTTTATATATATCTCCATTCAAATTAGGTGGTCGCCCATACGATTTTACATGATCCCAATTAGAATCATCATAGTCTAATTTTCTCCACTCCTCTGTTTCTTGTATATGATTGGTGCACAACCACCAATGATCGCTAGTGATCTGTTGAATCCTATTATATTTTAGTCTATTTTGCCCATAAATATTAAAAGCTCCTTTCCCCCCTTCATAATTGTGTGCTTCTATTGCTAAAATATTTTCTCCTTCCTTTAATTTTTTCGTAATATCAAAACTTTTAACTCGCAAGTAAATTGGAAGAGGTGATAATGAAAATCTACTATAAACTTCACCTAAATATTCATTATTCAAATAAATTTTCATGTAATTACCAGCAATGCACTGAATTACTGCATCTGAAATTGGTTCTATTATCTCTATTATTTTTCTAAAATAGCATGGATTATCTGAATTGTCTTGTTCATTCATCCATATCCATTCAGATTCTATGAAAGGATCTTGAAAAGTTATATTCAATTTTAATTGTTCTATTTTTTCTTCATAGCATTTTATTAGAAAATCGAATAAATTTAAAATTTGATCTAAGCAAGGACGTTTTGCTGCGTTTAACCAAAGCTTTTCATACCTTTCTTTTAAGTTATTTGTTTTAACAATAAATTTTTCTAAGGATATTATGATCTCTTTTAATTCACCTTTGTTTATGTCTGATTTAAGTAAAGATACGGAAACGTCATAAGATAATTCAGTTTTTTCTGCTAAATACTTGGCTAATTCAGCACCAAATTGAATATATAGAAAATTTTGTTTTTCAAAATTCACTTTTAACTTTATTACCTCATAAATCTCCAAACATTTATTTGCTGAGAGGGCCAATTCTTTTACATTTTTTAAACTTGATTTAAATTTTTTATTAGGAAAAGGATGTTTAAAGAGATAAGTATAAAATAGTGGGGGTAACAAAACTGAAACTCTATAATATAATGAAACTGAAGAACTTAAAACGGTAAACATTTCATTAAATTTTAAAAGATATTTCTTATTGATTCCATAAAAAAGATATCCATATTGATTTTTAAACTCATTATAATTAAAATTTGGAGTTGTCCAGGTAATTGCTCCTGTTAAGATAGAACCGAAGATTTCATTTTCCCTAAATGTATAATATCTTTGATCCCCCCAAGTACTTGTTATAAGCCCCAAACAGCCATAATCTCTATAATTATATGCTTCATTTGCTAAATTGATAATATTTTCACTAGCATTTTTATTATCTGGAAAATGTCTTTGCCAATTAAGCATAGAAGGGCTAAGAATAATTCTAAAACCTGCATTTAAAAGCTTCTTAATTTCTGTATATTTTCCCTTTGGATCATAATTCCAATACATTAGAATGATATTTTTATTCAATTTTAAGATGATATCATCATTAATATTCAAGAGGTCATGATATATTATTACATTTTGATTGTTATTTCTTTTAGTGATATCAATAATTTTCTCACAAAATTCAATCATAATGTTATTTACTCCTTGTTTTTTACAATATTCTTTAGAGCGCCCTTTTCCCAGATCATATGGTTCATCACATCCAATATGAAAATATTCTGTTGAGAAAGATTTACTCAACTCAGAGATGTAATCTTCAATAAAAGAATAAATTTCTGGATTAGAAAGATCAAAACAATGAGCACCTGGGAATTCTCCTAAATGCATGTATTCCTCATGCATTAGAATATTATCAGCATGGCCTAAACATTCAAAAATTGGAACTAATTCTACATAATGTTCTCTTGCAAACTTATCAATTTGCTTAATTTGATTAATTGTCAAGCGTCCCCGCTTTTTTCCTATCTTTGGATGCTTGGGATGACTAAATACATCTTCAATATAAAAACAACAAAAATTCAATTTATAATGACTTAAGATTTTTAAAAATCTTTTAGCACTTTTAACCGTAAAAATCTGCCCACGTGAAATATCTAATGAAACTCCTCTAATTTTTAAATCGGGAACATCTTTAATTTCTATTTCAGGGAGATATAATTCAGATCTTTCATTAATTGGGGCTTTGATTAATTTTTTATTAGAGAGCAAAGCGTTTTTCATTAATTGAATTATTGTTTGAACGCCATAAAATAATCCTTTTTCAAACTTACCATAGATGCATATTTTGTTATTTTTTATTTCTATATTATATGCTTCTTCATTATTAATGTCTAGAATATCCCATTCTGATTTTTGCTCTAGATAATATCTATCAGAATCCTTTATTTCACCTTCCTTTAGTTTTATCGAGGTGTTACTTCGTAAAAACTTATTAATATCATTGATTAATAATTTTGGTTTTGAAATGTTAAAATGAGTTAGAATGCATTCAGAACTTAGTATATAAGCATTATTTTCTTCAAGTTTATTGATTTGTTTAGGGAAAGGTATAAGCATTAAGGGCTCGGTCAAAAAATCTGGTACCTTATGTAAATTTGTAATAAATAATGCCTTTAATGAAGACCTCATTGGGAAATATAGATATTTTTAATATTATTTAACTTTAATTCCATACTTTTTTATAATAAATCTTTTAAAGTTTATAAATTTAAAAAAAGATTATAAAAAATCAAAATAATAATAAGTTGTATAATAAATATTATCAAATCCATATTAGAAGTGATAATGAAATGAAAATTGATTATACGTCTTATAAAGATGTAGATTTAAAAGGAAAAAAAGTGTTAATGCGTGTTGATATCAACTCAAACATCGATCTAGAGAACAATAAGATTAGAGATTCACCTCGAATTCGTGCACTAGTTCCAGCATTAGAAGAGTTAAAAGAGAGTGCAATTATTATATTAGCCCATCAATCTAGACCGGGAATGGATGATTTTACAAATTTAGATATCCATGCAAAAGAAATTGAAAGTCAATTGGGACGTCCTGTTAAATTTGTCGAGGATATTTTTGGAGCAAAAGCAGTAAATGCCATTAAAAATTTAAATCCTGGGGAAATCCTTGTTTTAAACAATGTTAGAAAATATGAAGAGGAAATGAAAAATTATAAAGAATTTTCAGATGCAGAAAATACTGAAATGATTAAAACTTTATACCCTTTAATAGATTACGCAATAGTGGATGCTTTTGGAGCAGCTCATAGAGCTCACGCATCAATTGTCGGATGGCCAAAAATGTTAGCGGGGCCTATTACAACCAAAGAATTATATGCCTTGAAAAAAATAATGGATGAACCCGACAAACCAATGGCAATGTTGATTGGAGGAGCAAAAGCAATAGATAAATTTAAGGCAATGAATTATAATTTTGAAAATGACAAGCTAGATTATGCCTTATGTTCGGGATTGACAGCGATATTAATATTTGAAGCTTTAGGTAAAGATATGGGAAGTGTAAATCATAAAATCATAGCAGAAGATTTAGAAGCAAATAAGAGCATGATTGCTGAAACCTATAAGAAATTTAAAGATAAAATAATCCTCCCTCAAGATCTAATCATTGACGAAAATGGTAATAGAAAAACCATTACAATTGATGAAGCAGGTACCGCCAACACCACTACAGGTGATATTGGACCAAAAACTTCTGAAAACTTTAAGGAGATAATCATGAAAAGCAAGACCATTGTTGCAAATGGGCCACCAGGAATATTCGAGAAAGAGGTGTTTAAAAAGGCAACCTATGACATGGTAGATGCGATGGTTGAAGCCACTAAAAAAGGTGCCTTAACAATAATTGGGGGCGGCGAAATGGGTGCAGCGGCAGAAATGTCTGGTAAAGGTGATGGTATTTCTTTCATATCTACGGCAGGTGGAGCAATGTTAGAAATACTCTCAGGGAAAGATCTTCCCATGATAAAAGCATTAAGGGAAAAGAAACTATAATTTTTTTTTATATTTTTTTTTATTAATCATTTAACCTTTAGAGAAAAATTCTTTAAGCTTATAGTTTTAGTTATATTATAAAGTCTTATAATATTAATTTATATTTAATAGGCGCCCGTGGTCTAGAAAATTAAGGATTTCGCTTAATTGGATAATGGTATGACGTCCGCTTGACGTGCGGAAGGTCGGGAGTTCAATCCTCCCCGGGCGCATTTTTTTTAAAGAATCTATTGTAATCTGTCTAAATCAATATCTTTTCCTGAAAGAATGTCATTTTAGTCATCTAATTTCTATAAAAATTTTGTTGGATTTAAAATTATATTATCTAGCTTTATCAATATTGATCTTGCTAGATTTATTAAGATCATTAAATAAAATATTAAATATAGAAAAAATCTATTAAAAAATTATTTCATAATTTATTTTAAGACGTTTTATCCACATGTCATTTTCAAAACCACTTAAAATTAGAAAGTTGCCATCTTTAAAGGAAGAAGTAAGAGTAAATATAAAAGATCTTAAGAAACTTTTATTTAACTCTGAATCCAATGAAAGTTGGAGTCTAAATAAATCAATTCTTGGATCTTATGCATATAAAATTCTTAAAGAACTGATTAAAATTCGGATTAATTATGGAATTTTGAATAATATTAGAAAAACATTTGCCCAAATAGGAATTAAAAATATTTTAAATATACTTTTACTACAAATACACTTACTTGATGAAATGTCAAAAATCAATAGAAAATTTATAAAGCAAGGGTGGAAACCACCTAATTTGATATATGAAAACAAAACTCCATTTTATACAATTAAAGAAGCTCAAAAAGAAGACGGAATGACGTCCTATGAGCGATTTAATACCGCAATTCAGCTAAAAGAGCCAGATAGGATTCCCATAACACCTTTAATGGACTACTACTATGCTGCAAATAATAACATGTCTGCAAAAGAATTTGTTCTCGCACCTTTTGAAAGAGTGTTTAATGCGGTAAGAAATACTTATAATCGTTTTAATGGAGTTCTGGATATGGTACATGTTCCCATGGGGCGCCTTTACGCTTTTTATAACATGCTACCATTAGCTCAGTCGGGATATTATGGGGAGCTAATTTATCCTGATGAAGTACCTAGTTCTTTACAATTTATCGAAAAAGGATACATTGACGTAAAAGATTTTAATCAAATCAAGAAAAATGGTCTAAAATCCATATGGAAACCAGTTAATCTCGAAAAAATTACCGATACTCAAGCAGATATAATAAAAATCGGTAAATTTATTAATTACTGGGAAAAGGATAAGAAAGTTCCTGTTTATGCGTCTAGTGGTATTATAACACCCTTAGAAGGGTTATGTTATTTAATGGGAATTAAAAATTGGTCAAAAGCGATAATTAAAAATAAAGAAGAAGTTAAAGAAATATGTGATTTATTTCTTAAAGGGATGATGGCAAATAATCTAATGATGTATCTATTTACTCAGGTAAAAAGAACGTATGTTTGTTTAGAGCGTGTCAGTTCTACCTTTCTTTCTCCGAAGAATTTTGAGGAATTAGTGCTTCCTAGCTTGCTTACTATAATTAAATCGAACGTGAGGAATGGATTAACGACAGTGTTTCATATGGATACGGATTGGACACCATTTTTTCATTATTTCCTAGAATTTCCTAAAAATGGGAAATACATTTTACATTTAGAAGATTCAGACATCTTTAAAGCTAAAGAAATGTTAGGTGATAGGTTTTGTTTGATGGGCAATATTCAAACTAAACTCCTTCGATTTGGAACAGAAAAACAGATTGAGGATTATACAAGAAAATTAATAGAGATTTGCGGTGCAGGAGGCGGATATTTAATGGCAGAAGGATGTGAAGTCGCTCCAGATACCCCAATGAGAAATATGAAAGTATGGATTGAAACCACTTTAAAATATGGTAAATATTCATAATAATATTTTGTTTTGCTTTGATTAATAAAAAAATAATTTTATAATGATCAAAAAGCTAATGGTACCAACCTAAAAAATTAAAAAAAAAAACAATATAATGTTAATAATTCCACACTCATACCTCTGATATAGTAATTAAAGATTGATTTTTAGTTAATTCATTTAACATGCTATCGATTATTGTTCCATAATCTGCTATTTCTAGCTTGATTAACCTGTTTTTAAAAGAATTATTGATAACTTTATATAAATCACCATAATTTACTGATCTTAACTCAACAAAAGCCCCTAACTCTTCTTTTATAGATAATTTTAACAACCCCCTAGCTGCTGTAGGGCTAATACCAATTTCTTTTGCTAAGAATTCTCCCAAATATCTAATAATTTCCATTAAAACTCCTAATTATCAATTAAATTCTTAATTATGTAATTAGTTTAATCATTACATTCCAAATTATATTCTTGAATAGATTTGATTGGATTAATCTAAATATTGTATTTATCCAATTTAATATACAAATTTTGTTATATAATCTTATCTTTTATCAAACATGAATGGACATAAAAATGTATAAAAAAATCACTAGCAAGACAGTAATTTTAAGGTTTTTATGATAGCGTTTGAATATAACTAATTTTATGAATTTTTTATTTAACATTAAACACCATTGTTCAATAGAAAAGTATCTTTTTATAGGGGCTATATCTCATCTATATAATTTTCAATCGTTCTAATAATCCAGTAACTAAAATTGGTAACGCAATTGTAGCATCACACCATATGCTAACGTATTTCGAATCTAAGGAATATTTTCCCCATGATTTTGATTCAGAAATAGTGCATCCTGAAAGCCCACCATCATATTCCATCGCAGTGTGGATACGGACAGAATAATTATAACCCATTGTTTCAATATTATCAATCTGTTCTAACAAAGGAAATACTTGTTGAGCCCAATTTCTTGGTACACCCCCTCCAATTATTAGTGTTCCGCATTCTTTTGTTCTTCTAATGATGTCTGCAAATCGACTGACATCGCCAAGAATATCAAATTGAAAATCATAACCTTCTCTAACCATATATTTAATGAGATTGAGTGCAAATTCAGAATCTGAAAACGCAGGAACAAAAATAGGAATATCATTATCAGCCGCAACTGAAAGAATACATCTACTTTGAATATTTTTCCCAATCACATTCAATAACTCTGAAGGTGTTGTAATTACTTCTTTTTTTGTATAGATTTGATGAATAATTTCTAAAAGTTTATTCTCCGCTAATTTATAGTTCTCTTCGGGAAGAAAAACATCATAAATACGATTTATTCTATTCTCAAATAAATCATCATCCGAAACTTCCGAGCTTCCTACATAATGCCCGATACCAGAAACAACATCAACTAAGTCATGTATGATGTTTGCTCCAGTAGTAACCAAAACATCGATTAATTTATTTTCCATTAAGACGCAAATTAAATCTCCCATTCCTGCAGGCACCATTGCCCCACTTAATGTCAGTACAGTTAGAATTTCTCTATTTGTTACCATTTTTTCCAGAATATCAAGACTCCTTCCTAGATTTCTTCCTTGAAAACCGCAGAATTTTAAATTTTCCAAGAGATCACTAATTTTTTTAACCGATTTTACATCAAAAGGTGCAATTTTTTTGATTAAATAATCTTTATGTTCATTAGGAGGCATGTTATTTTCTAATTTTTTTTATTTATTATAATAATTAATCAAAAAGCTAATTAAAATTTTGCTTGCATATTCATCCTTAAAAGCTAATGAATATATTTTTTTAAACAAGTGAGATATTTTTTAATCATTTAAATACATCTTAAATTTTTACTTTTTATAAAATAAAGTCTATACAATCCATCAATTCTTTAAAAAAAAAAATATTAGAATTTAATCTTCTAAATTGGTTTATAAAATAAACTTTAGAATCAAGTGATTTAATAATATACTTTCGTTTTCAGAAAATTTAAAAATTAATGATACATGTTAGAAATATAACAAATAAAATATTTTGTAATAGGGTTTTTTTAAAATGTCGCTAGTTCCAAAAGCAGTATTTTTTGTAAAGGGTATTGGATACCATAAATCTAAATTAGGTTCATTTGAACAAGCTTTGCGAGATGCTGGTATCGCACAATTTAATTTAGTTAAGGTTAGTTCGATATTACCTCCATATTGTCTTGAAATTCCGCAAGAAGATGGTTTAGCACAATTAAGAGACGGTCAAATTGTGTTTAATGTCATGAGTAGGGCTAGCAGTAATGAATTTAACCGACTTATATCAGCGTCTATAGGGGTTGCGAAACCAGCGGATCAAAGAACTTATGGTTATTTGAGTGAACACCATGCTTTTGGGGTCACACCTGAAAGAGCTGGAGAATTTGCCGAAGATTTAGCAGCAGAATTATTGGCAACGACTTTAGGAGTTCAATTTGATCCTGAAGCTGATTATGATGAGAAAAAAGAAATTTTCAAGGTGGATGGTAAAATTATAGAAACAAAGAACATTACAGTATCCGCTACAGTTAAAAGTGAGGGAGAATGGTTAACTGTGCTTTCAGCAGCTGTTTTCATTCTATGATTATAAAATGTTATACTTTCTATAAATATTACTTTAAAGATTTATTCTTTTAAGGCAATTTAAATTTCATTTTTCATTGATGCCAATTTCTTTTTATCACGATTCCGTGATTTAGGACGCTTTCATTAACTTTAATTTCTTAAAAAAATATTAAAAGTTAATGAGATAGTTATTTATTAAGAGAATAAAAAATGCCTTTAAGAATTCGTTGGAAATCGGGAGAATATCTCCCTTTTGCATTAATGATGTTCGGAATGTGTGGTTTATTCCAATTGATTTTTATATTTATAGCTCAATATTTTTTAGATATTGGTAATTATTTTATCATTATCATCATTCCTATTGCGGTTACCGCAGCATTATATTATTCTTCAAAAATCATTTTTGAAAGTTATGCACAGATTGAAAGAAGAAATAAATTGAAAAGCCAATTTCGAAAAGCAAAAATAAGCGAAACAAGAATTAAAAAGATACTCGAATTCCCAATTTCTAAACCTATCTTGGTTACTTTTGGAATTTTTACATTTCTGTTTATTATTGGATATATAATATGTATATTGTTTTCAGATAGCATGGTTTCCTTTTTAATAGCGGAAAATGCAGGTGCAATAGCATGTTTAGTATTTGCGGACTATTTTGAGAAAAATTATGGAAAAATTAGGAGATTCTAAAATATTCGAATTAAAAGTGTGATAAAGCTATAGTTCGATTAATAGCTCTTTTTGGACTTTTCAACAATATTAATTCATTTTAATACTAGGTCTTTTCTTATTGTGAAATATATTTTTTATCAAATTTACTTTAAAGTTAAATTTTTAAGGTCAAATAAAAGCTCTGCTAAAATGATTTTCATGTATTTAATATAGATTTATATTTACGATAATTGAATATTATTATGTATCGAAAAAAAACAAATAACTTTGAATATTAAATCATCATTAA
This sequence comes from Promethearchaeota archaeon, assembly GCA_048938445.1. Taxonomy (GTDB): domain Archaea; phylum Asgardarchaeota; class Lokiarchaeia; order Sigyniarchaeales; family SOKP01; genus FT1-020. The sequence continues at coordinate 13,898 of JBHLME010000028.1, forward strand.
AAAATTATATAACAATATCCACATAGATATCTAAGTATAAGTTTGAAAACAGAGCAGGTGTGTTAGATTAGGAAATGGAATATTTTTTCCGAGAAATAGGGGGTTAAATATATCATATGAAGGATCTTCATTACCGATTTAAAATAATTGTAGCAGGAGATGGTGGGGTGGGAAAGACTACTCTAATATATCGTTATGTAGATGGTACATTTAAATCCAATACTAGCATGACAATTGGTATCCAGTTTCATCAAAAATTTATAGATCTTAATGATAATACTACATGTGAATTATTGCTGTGGGATCTTGGAGGACAAGACCATTTTCGTGCTATTTTAAAGAGATTCGTTAAAGGTTCCCATGGAGCATTGTTAATGTTTGATTTATCAAGGATTATAACGTTGTTTAACCTTGATGAATGGATGGAACTTCTTAGCGACTCCGAACCAGATATTCCAATTGTCCTCATAGGCGGGAAAGCAGATTTACTAGAAAAGGGTGTTTTCCCTTATCAAGATAAACTACTAGAATTTAAAGAAAAATATAATTTTGAAAATGTTATATTTGTATCTTCAAAGACAGGAGAGAATGTTAATGAAGTATTTGAATTTATAACTAAAGAAATTATTAAAAGTCATGATTCTAATGATAAATAGAAATTTAATTTTTTTGCCTTAACAAATTTAATGAAATTAAAGTTGGAATCCGATACGGCACAATGGTTTTAGAACTATAATCCTTTTTCTTTCTTTTTTTATATAAAATATGAAAACTTTTAATAAAATAAGCAAAAAATTTAATTTAAATGAAAAAGAAGTTTTCATTATTTTATCACTGAATATATATCTAATTTAATTATATTATTTATAGGGTGATGAAAAATAAGATTTTTATCATTTCATGTAGAATATTTTAATTACAAAGTCACAAAAAAAGGACGTTCTAAGGTTTTTGAGGAAATTACAGAAGAAAATAAAAAAAATCAAGTTGAGAATGCAATAATTCTTTTTATTAGTATGGAAAAGCAGGATGAAAAAAGTTCAGGATTATTAGATAGAGCTGTAATTGAAATAGAAAATATTTGCGAACAATTAAAAAACTCTAATATAGTACTTTTACCATTTGCTCATCTTTTTGGTCAGCTAAGTTCTTTAAATTATGCTTTTGAATCTTTTAAAAAAATTGAATCAATGCTAAAATTAAAAGATTATAACGTAATACGTCTTCCATTTGGATGGTTTAATGAATTAGAAATGAAAGCTAAAGGACATCCACTATCACGAATTTCCCGGATAATAGAATAAATCATTTAATATGGTAAATTTACTTAGTAGCAATTCTATTTCGCTAAAAAAATAAGTAAACAATTATATATTAAAATTTTTAGTTTTTATCTTTTTTTGTTCTATTACATCACTCTCAATTAAAATTAGCGACATTAAAAAATAAGATATTTTATTACGTTAATGTTAGAAACAATTTTATTCGTTAATAACAAATTAGAAACACGTATTTTTATTCTTAACACGCATTAAATATTTACTTTAAAAGAATTAAAATAACGCCCTAAATAATTTTCAAACAAAATAAAGGTAAAATGAAATGAGGATTAAAATATTATTCCATATTTTAGCAATATTTTTATTTCTTTTTGGATGTGTTGTTTTACATGTTGTTGTAAATTCTGAGGAAATATTTGTAATTTTTTTTGGAATTTTCTTACCAAGAGCATTTTTCTTTGATCTTGCCATTGTGGTTATTGGTATTGCATTTTTTATAGAATTCTTCATGACATTCAAACCAATAAAAATTATTAATTTTTCCCTTCTTGATAAAGATTTGAATAATATGAACGAGAACAGTAATGTCTAATCACGTCATATAATCTAAAAAAAATGCATTAATTTCGTGAAATCCACCTTTCACGAATTTATGTTGGTTAGGTAAAATAAAAGTTATACTAATATATCTTTTTTAACAAATAACATTCCGAATGTCCTTTTCAAAAAATCAGACCAAGATTGATATCTTATAAATATTTATCGTAAGAGTCATCATAATCTAGTGATTCATCATATTCACCATATTCATACCATTCATCATCATCGAATTTTAAATCGAAATACTCATCATCTTCATAATCGTCCCAATCTTTAGCCAGAGAGAGCCAAATAGAACACTTATATATGGTACAAAGAGGAAATGCTAATTGTTTAAATTTCATACAGAAAAGTAATAATAAATTACTTTATCCTTAGTTTTATATAATAAATATAAGAATTCTTTTAATAATATAAGAATTCTTTTAATAATATAAGAACTCTTTTAATAATATTGAAATTCTTGATATTAAAAATCTAAATTTTTCAAAAAATTTAAAAATAAATTATTTTACTTTTTGTTTTATGAGTGAATTAATATTTAATAAAAAGATAATTAAAGAAGCGGAAAATGACTTCAAAAAAATTAATTTAACAAAAATAGCAAGAGAAAACTTAGATCAAACTGCTCAAATATTTGCACAGTACTTACCCATTTCAGAGATGGCGCTGAAGGGATTCATTTTGTATTGTATGCAGGAATATCAAGTAAAAAATAAAATAGACCTATCTTCCTTTTATGATTCAACTCCAGAGGAAAAAAAGAAAATAATAGGCAGTATGGCGGAGTTATTACAAGCGCGTTTAACTAAATTACTCATTAAACCAGAACAAAAACCTATATTAGATAATGCTTTCAATGAAGTAATAAAATTTTTAAAAACTCTCTAAATATTTGCTTTTTTAAAATATTATTAAAGAATAGGATGATTAATTTTTTTTTTCAAAATTTCGAATACAATCAACTTAGTTATTTATAAAAAAATAGAAAACATTTTATATATGATAATATAAATAGTGCGCCCTCCGGGGATCGAACCCGGGTCACCTTCAACAATCAAGACGATTTGTCTCGTTTTAGGTTGGCAACCTGTTTTACCCTTTCAATGCTGATTTGAAAAGGGTATACTGGCCACTATACTAAGAGCGCAGTTTTGTGATATTTAAAATACATTAAAGAATTAAAATTTATTGTTTCTAATAACCTAGTTGGATCTTAAGTCGAGTAAACTTACATTTTATTAAGATTAAAAAAAGATAATATTAAAAGAGTAAATTTCATATAATTTGACTTATTACTTGTTTTATGGTATTATCTTCAACGAATTTCTCGAGTTCTTGAAGACTTTCAGGCATTCCCTCTCTTACACCAACTTCTTTGCATTCTAGAAAAGACATTGCTGTTGCCATCTTACTAATTTTCTCAAGAGGATATTTGTTTAAGTATGAAACGAGGATTCCACTTAAAAATGCATCCCCTGCTCCTGTAGTATCTTGAACGTCACCTTTATAGACCGCACTGTTGACAATAGTTTTTCCATCAGAAATAATTGAACCGTTAGTGCCATCTGTAATTGAAATTAATTTAACACCTAAGTTTAAAAATTTATGTATAATTTGTGACGTATCTACTTTACCGGTAAATTCTTGAGCTTCTTCTTTATTTAGTGACACTACGTCTGAATTGCCAATCAAGATTTTTGCCCATTTATAATTATTTTTTATTATGGACATGCTAGGAGCAGCAAATACTATTCCGTTATTGTTTTTTGTGAGTGTAATAGCTTTTTCTATAGCTTTACAACCATTTTCACTAGTTAATGAAGTCCACGCAAAGGCTTTTATTCCTTCAAAAATATGTTCTTTTACATCAGAAGGTTGTAATAAGTTATTAGCTCCTTTATATGCTAGTATACTCCTATCTTTCCCCCATTCTGTTCGTAAAATTACTGAAAATGCTGTATTATCTTGACCTGTTTGAATGACATTAGATAAATCCACACCTCGCTTTTTTAAATCTTCTATACATATATTTGCGGAGAAATCTTGTCCTAAAATACCAATATAAGCAGATTTTAATCCAACCATTGAACAATTTGCTGCGATATTTGCAGCTGAACCTCCTGGAACGAATGTTACGCCTTGAATATTTAATTTTCGACTATATTCTATGGCAGTATACTTTTTAATGATTTGTTCTCCATTTTTATCTCTATCAAACAATTCGAATCGTAAGATATCATTTATATTTATCATGCAATCAAGAGTGCATGAACCAATAGTAATTAGATCTAAACTCATATTCCTCACTCTATTATAAAAGTGTGATTAATCATCTGAATAAATTAAAAATAGAACCTACCATTAAAATAACTTTGCTAAAGTTTTTAATCTACTTAGCTCAAATATTTTTTAAATCTAGTAAGGTCAAAAAAGTAAAATAACACTTTCATAGAGAAAGGATTGTTTTAAATACAAAAAATCTCTATTTCTAAGAAGTGAAAAGTGAAAAATGAAAAATTTAAAGTCTTTAATCTTGTTTGAGCCTGTCTAATTCTTTCTCGAGTTCGCTTATTCTTCCTTCAGGGACGACACTAGGCAATGCGCCCCCCATTTCTACTTGAAGTTCAGCATCAATTTCGCCTAAAAAGCTTTTGACATCAGAATCAGTCACAGCTGTTTCCATAGCTACGTTTCCTACGCCCTCTGAAGCGATTTCTTGTCCAACATCGAAGTCAGAAACATCCATTTCAAGATTTTTCATTACTTCGGTTAATTCAGGAAGTGATAACTCATTTTTTAATTGAGCCAAGGATCCTTGAATATCCCCCATAATTCCTGCTACATCTTTTATAGCTGATGCTTGTTCTAATTTAAATTGTAATCCCTCTAGATTAGATCTAAAAGTATCGATGGCTGTTGCTTGTTTTTTGACTTGTAGGTAATTTCTTGCTTGATTTTCCGATCCTTGCTTGTCACCTTCTTGCCTCATTTTTACGGCTTTATCTCGAGCTTGTTGTGCGGTTATTTCTAATTTTCTTGATTGCCTTAACAGTCTTTTATTGAAGACTTTTAATTTAATAGCAGCAGCACGAACAGTATCAGGTTTTTTCTTTCCGCCACTTAACCATTTTGATAAATCCTTAAGAAAACCCATAAATATTCATCTAATAATGTTTGTTTTATAGTATATATATAAACACATAGTTATAAAATTAATTGGAGTCCATTAATTATAACATGATAATGAAGAACTTTCAACTTTAAATAAATTTGGATTAGATTAATTTTTTATAGTAAAAATATGATTTATTTAATAACATTATTTTACTTTATAATAAATATCAAGTTTACTCATAGGTAATATAAAACATGTCATCATTTGATAGTAAATTATACAAATTCGCCGTTGAGACTGCTAGGGAGGCGGTTGTTTTGGATAGACAAGGTAAATATCAGCAAGCGTATAATAAATATATGAGAGCTGCTGAAATTTTGATTAAATTCATGAAGTTTAGTAATAATAAAGAGATGAACGAATTATGCCGAAAAAATAGTCAGGATTATATTGATCGAGCTAAAATTTTAAAATCCAAGATAGGTGGATCCCGTTCGAGACCAGTAAAAGCCGCACCTTCAGAAGAATCTAGTCACCCAATGGACGATAAATTAAAATCTGAAGGAGGGCAATATTCAGAAGAAGAACAAGAATTAATAGATTCTATCTCCGGAACAATCGTAACTGAATCTCCTGATATACAATGGAGTGATATAGCTGGTTTAGAAAATTGTAAGCAAATATTAAGAGAAGCAATCGTCTTACCATTAATAAAACCAGAATTATTCACCGGTAAAAGAAAACCATGGTCGGGGATTTTATTATTTGGACCTCCAGGTTGTGGAAAAACATTATTAGCGAAAGCTGCTGCAACAGAATGCAAAGCTACATTTTTTAGTGCATCTTCGGCAGATCTATTAAGTAAATGGTTAGGAGAAAGCGAAAAATTAATCAGCTCTTTATTCAAAGTTGCAAGAATAAGAGCACCAAGTTTAATTTTCATTGATGAAATTGATTCTGTTGCCACTTCAAGAGGAGGTGGTACTGAGAGTAGTGGTGAACGACGTGTAAAAACACAGCTTCTAAGTGAAATACAAGGCTTAAAGACGAGTGAAAGGCAGCGAATTTTAACATTAGGTGCAACAAATCGACCATGGGATATTGATGATGCCATGTTAAGTAGATTTCAAAAAAAAGTGCATGTTCCTCTTCCGGATTTAGAGGCGCGATCAGCTATCTTCATAATTGAAACAAAAGGCGTTGAGATGGATTTAGAAGAAGATGATTTTATTGAATTAGGTGTAAGATCAGAAGGATATTCCGGACGAGATATTTCAAATGTATGCCAAGAAGTAATTATGCTTCCAATTAGAGAATTAGATATGAGTGGATTATTGGAAAATTCCAATCAGGAAATTTCTCTAAGATCAATTAATATTGATGATTTTAAAAAAACCATTAAAAAAATAAAACCAATGACAACTGGTAGCTCTTTAAAGAAGTATGTGGAATGGGCTGACGAGTACGGAGAGACCACATAAAAAAAAAAAGGAAAATGGTAAAATGGAAAAACAAAGAGAAAAACCAAAAGAAAAGGACAAGGAATTAATTGAGTTACAAAAAGAACTCCAAAGATTAAGAGAATTAAAGAGACAAAAAGAATTAAAAGCTTTAGAGGAGAGAAAAGCTCTAGAAGCCCAAGAAAAAGAGCAAATTCAAAAGAGTGAAGAATATCATCCTCAAGAACCGAGTACTGAAGCTGAAACCGAAGATGATGTTGAAAATAGATTGAATAAAATTAGTGATTTCATAACACATAGTTTGGGTGATATAGATGATCAAACATATGCAGAACATTCTGGGGCTATAGAATCTGAGCTACAAAGATTAGAAAAAGAGATAATTGGAGAAGCGGGATTAATCGAAAAAGAATTATCTCCTTATGAAAAAATTGTAGAAGCTTACCCATGGCTGGAAGAAAAACGATATGAATTCATGTATACGATTCCACATCATAAAAAAAATCTAAATGATTATCAATCATGGCGAAAGGAATGGTCAAAAGTATTTTTTGATTATGCGAGATATGCAATTCTTCATATTATTTATATAAAGCAAATAGCTGCAGAAAAACCATTCTCAAAATTTGAAGACCGCCAGAAAGCAATAAAGGAAATTGCAGATGAATTGGTCACGCAAGGAATTGCGAAATTTTTAACTAAAAAACAAGAGATATTAAGAGTATATTGGAAGTCTCTTGATAGCTGGGCAGATGAGATATATAATTGGGCATATGATTTGGGTAAATTAGATCCGATAATGCTATTTGAGATAAGAGATGCTAAGTTGGAATTCAGCACGCTTCCTAAGGAAGATTTAGAAGAAATTTTTAATATATTAGCACGAAATCAAAAAGCTAAAGTATTAAAACTTGAAGAAGGTCAAATAGCATTAAAAATAAAATTAGAATGAATATTTTCTGCTTTTTTTATATTGAAGGAAATGACCATTGTTTTCCTTTTAATAGTGATTCAGTATATTTAGCAGCTCCAGATTCCTCAAGAGAGTTTAATGCTCTTAATGCTCGATCTTGGGACCAATCTAGTGTAGTACAAACCTCTTCTAATGAAACATATCCTTTTTCTTTGGCTAAATCCATTATTTTTACCTGATCACTTGTATATTGAATTGGAAAAAAGTGTATGAATAGTGCACCTGATTCTAATTGCTTAATATCCTCAATAACATTGGTTTTTTTCAAGATTCTCATTGATTTAGTTAAATCCCTGATATCAAAGTTATTCTTCAGACTTCCAGTATTTACTAAGTCAAAAACTTCTGAAATTGGCACTATTCCCCCAGTTTCTTCTTTATGCATTAAAACTCTCTGATATGCTAACATGCCTAGTTTCTCAAGATCAATTTTATTTTTTGCATCAAATACATCGTTTTCTTTAATCTGCTCTGTTATGATTCGTGATGTAGGAATGTTATATTTTTCCCTTAATGTTTTAACCTCTTGTTTCAATTCAGGAGTTAGTGCTAAAATAACGCCGTGCTTTTTTGCTAAATCAATAAGTCTCTCTTTAGTGAAATTTTCTGCAGATGCTTTAGCTTTAATCTCTTTTATTCTTAATTCTGCTGCTCTTTTGCGCATTGCTTCTTTTAGATCAATATCATCTTCAATTTTTCGAATACCCATACTATTGATAAAATCTATTAATTTATTTTCTTACTGATTATATAATAATTATCCCTTTTTTAGTTTATTTTTATCGATAATGAATAAAATAAGAAATTTTAGAAAAATAAATCAAATTGAAAGGAAGATTGTCCATTCTTCACTTTTGAAGATGTCCCCAAAAATAATTTCATTTTTAAATGAAATTCGGTTTGAATTATTTATTGAATTAATTAATTCGAGCTCTAATGGTAAATTTCCCTTGATTTATTTAGTCCCAAGTGAAATTATTGAGATTATCAATAAAATTCAGTTTGAGAATAATATTAAATCTTCAGGTTTATATTTTGGAATGATAAAAAAAGGGGATTTTTACATAAGCTTAGAAGCTGTAGAATTTTTGGATTCATTTGACTGTTTCCCCGATAAAAGTAAAGTACAAGTTAATAATGAAGGGGAAAAATCAATACTTTATGGAAATCAAATTTTAAAAAAAGATATTTTAAAAATTTCACCCAAATTAACGAAAGATGAGTTTTTATTAATTTTCAATGAGTCTAACGAAATAATTGCTATTGCAAAATCTAAAGTGAATTATTTGGAAAGCAAGCAACTTGAACCCAATGGAATTATCGCTCTTAATTTAGTAGATAAAGGATATTATTTGAGAAGACAATCCTAATATTTGTTAATTATATTAGATTAAATCTAAAGTGCTAAATTTTAGCTTTTTTCTAATAAACATAGAAAAAATCCGATAGTTTCATGAATATGAGGATATATTCTTTGAGTAAGATTTAAAGATTTGTTTAACTTCTTTCCATACACTTTTGTTAATCCTTCGATTCCATATTGATTTGATAGTTTTTTAATTGAAATGTCCGAATTTTCTTGTAAAATTTTATTGATTACTAATTCATTTTCTTCTGGAGCTATAGAACAGGTGCAATATAGCATAAGCCCTCCAGAGTGCATTGCATCTAATCCTGCGTTTAATAATTTTGTTTGTAATGAAGCCATTTTTTCTATATCTTTCATGGTTTTACTTTTTTTCCTATTTGGATCGGTTTTAATTAATCCTTCGCCAGTACAGGGTGCATCTAAAAGTATTTTATCAGGTTTGATTTTAAAATGGGAAATGTTTACTGCATCACTATGAAGAACAACAGAATTAAAGATACCCATTCTTCTCAAGTTCATCTTTAATGCAGAAATTCTTTCTTTTTTTTTTTCTATCAGAATTAATTTTCCTTGGTTGTTCATTATTTGTGCTAGATGTGTTGATTTACTCCCTGGTGCCGCACACATATCGATTACAACTTCATTAGATTGTGGATTCAGAATCAATGGAGGGAGCATTGATGCTTTATTCTGAAGATAGTAATATCCTTGCAAAAATTCATGAAGTGATCCTAAATTACTGGTTTTTTTAATTACTTTAAATCCACATGGAATTTCTATAATTGGTTCTAATTTAAAACCTTTTTTTTCCAATCTAGTTCTTAATTTATCTTGTGAAATTTTCAAGGTATTTACTCGTATAGTTGGTATCAAAGGTTCCTCGTTAGCTTCTAATAATTTGATAGTTTCATCTAATCCTAAAAAATCAAGATATCTCTCAATCATATATGGCAAATATCCATATTTTTCTGAAAGTTCCTTAACTTCATAGTCATCTTGAGAGATTAGCTTTCAACTCCATTTAAATCCGCTAGTAATTAATATAAATAAATAGAAACTTAATAATAATTATTATCTTTAATTTTAAATAACAATTTAGTATGATTGAAGTCGAAATAAAAGTCTTGATTAACAATCCAGATGAAATTAGAAAACAATTTGAACTTAAACAAGGACTTTATAAGTGTTCCTTAATTCACGAAGATACTTATTATAACATGCCTCGCGGATTAAGAGACTTCAGAAAATCAGATGAAGCATTAAGAATTCGTAAATCAGTTGAGTTTAATAAACATGAGGAAATTCCTAATAAAAAAACTAAGTATTATTTAACTTATAAGGGTGCAAAATTTAATAAAGAAACAAAAACAAGAAAAGAATTAGAATCTTTGATACAAGATGGAGAAAAGATTAAAGAAATATTAAATTTATTAGGATTTAGAAAAATATTTACCGTAAAAAAGGAAAGGGAATTATTCTTTCTAACATTTAAAAATCATCAAATCGAAGCTTTAATAGATTTCATTCCCATTTTAAAGCAATATTTTATTGAAGTTGAGTATCAAGCAGAAACTAAAGAGAGAATTAGTGAAGTTCAAGAAATTCTCTTTAATTTCTTAGAATCTCTTGGTATAAAACGTGAGAGATCGATAATAAAGTCATATTTAGAGTTAATTGCAGAAAAAATAGGATTAAGAGAAAAATAGAAATTATCTATTTAATACTATTCTTTACTGTTTCATGATGGCAAAAAGTGATATTTCTGTTATCAGGAGTTATTAATTTTATTCCTTTTAATACCTCTACGGTGGATGCCAAAATCACCAAAGCTTCCTCATTTCCTATCAGTTCTACGTTATCTTCAACCCTGCAATTATCACCGATAATAGCCTTTTCAATTTTCACGTTTTTTCCAATATAAGTCTTATCATATATCACAGAATCTCTGATTTTTGCACTACTTTCAATAAAGACATTATCTCCTATTATTGCATTTGGTCCTATTTCACACCCATACCTTATCATTGCATGATCTCCAATTGTCACGGGAGGATTTATTGTAATATTTCCCTCATACTGAACATTATTAGAGATCAGATTCTCTTTTTTACCGTTCGCGTCTTTGATTAAAGAATTCATTAAAAGAATATTTCCTTCGAGTAAATCTTTTGGTTTACCTATATCACGCCAAATACCTTTAATAGAATAATTATATAGCTTGCCATCTCGTGCTAATTTTGGAAATACATCCTTTTCTATAGATACTTTTGTATTTGCATCTATAAATGAAAAGATTTCTGGTTCTAAGATATATATACCAGCATTTACAGGCATGGGAACTTGTTTTCCTTCAGGATGATTATATTTTTCTTTTTCTAGGAATTTCAAAATCTTCTCATTAGCATTATCTACAATCAAAACACCATACCTCGAAGGATCCTGGACTACTTGACTGCCAATAGTAACGATCCCGCCAGTTTTTTTATGAAAGGTTAGCATTTCATTGAATTCGAAATTTAATACCTCATCACCATTTATCATGAAAAAATTATCATCTCGTAGGTAATATTCTGCTAATTTTAAAGCACCGCCTGTCCCCATGGGTTTTTCTTCGTCAGTGTAATGAATTTTTATGCCTAATTCTGTACCATCTTTAAAATAATTTTTTAAAGCATCTGCCATGACACTTACTGCTAGTACTATTTCTTTAACTCCCGCAGATTTTAAAAGTATCATTAATCTCTCAATTACTGGTTTGTTCACTACAGGAATTAACGTCTTGGGTAATGCACAGGTAAGAGGGCGTAATCTAGTGCCCCAACCACCAGATAGAATAATCGCTTTTGTCATGAAAATCTTAAGTTATATATTTTTAATATTCAATGAAGGTAAAACATAAAAAAATATTAATTATATATCATTTAAGACCCTTTATTAATTTAAACACTCATTTTGTCATTTTATAAATTATCATCAGAATTTTTAATAGACATGAAACCTATTAAGATAATATTACTATTAGAAGATTCTATATCTTTTCAAAAAAGAATTTATAATGTAATAAATTAAAATTATTCAAAAAAGAAAAAAATTAATGATCATTAATGATATGTATTCACGGTTTAGATGATAACAATTGTCCAATTTGCCGAATTAATGCTTCAACAATTCCTAAAGATTCAATCAAGATCTATGAACTTCATGTTAACGAATTAAAACCTTATTATCATGAATCAACATTAAAAGCAGATACAGTTGACAAGATTAACTCAAAAACAAATCGTCATAAATCATTATTAAAAATGACGTCAATAAATCCCGTTCCCGAAGCTAAAACATTGAATGAACTACCAAATTTTGAAAATAAGATGTTTCAAGAGAGATTAAATGAATTAAGTTTTGATAAATCAGACAAGATTAAACTTTTGAAAAAAATATCTCTTGAAAGCCCAGAATGGAAATTTGAAGAGAAATAAAATTTTTTTTTGATATAGAAATACATTCTATTTATAATAGCTATAATTATAAATCTTTAAATCTTAATATAAAGATAAGTTTTTAATATATATTATGAGGTGGTTCCTTGCAGATTACGTGGTTAGGACATGCTGCGTTCAAAATTAAAACAAATAATGGAAAAATAATCTTTTTAGATCCTTTTCAACTTTCTGAAGATGAAGAAAAAGCAGATATAATAATATCAACTCATATCCATGGAGATCATTTTTCGAGATTAGATATTAAAAAGATTTTGAAAGAGGATACTTTCTTATTAGGTCCTAAAAGTGAAGAGGATAAACTGTCAAAATTAAATGGAAGAGGATTGAATTTAAACGAGCCGATGGAAATAGATGAAATAAAAATTGAATTAGTTCCTTCATATACAATAATAAGGGGCACCCATCCTAAATCAAATGAATGGGCGGGTATTATAATTGAAGTTGAAGGTAAAAGAATATATCACGCAGGAGATACCGAACGCATTCCTGAAATGAAAGATCTCGCTCAAAAAAATATAACTGTAGCACTCCTACCTTGTGGAGGTCAATTTACCATGGATTTTGAAATGTCTACTGATTGTGCTCTTGATATTAAACCAGAAATAGTAGTCCCAATGCATTCTTGGGGAGCAAATCTATCAGAATATAAAGAATTAATGGAGAGTAAAGATTCTAGCATTAAAGTTGAAATTTTAGAAAATAAATTATTAGAAATTTAATGAAAATCCTTTATTTAATTACCTATCGCTTTTTAATTTATTTTATCCAAAATTTAACTTATAAATAATAATGAAACTGTTAAATTCATATAAAGATATAAAAATATTATAATAAAAAATAATTAAACATCAAAAGTTTGAGGTATCATGGAATTAGATGACAATCTTATGGAAAATACCATGGTCGCATATATTTCAATGGAGATTGCGTTGGATAGTAATATTCCCACCTATAGCGGAGGTTTGGGTGTTCTTTCTGGTGATACAGTGAGATCGGCAGCAGATTTAGAAATCCCCATGGTAGCACTATGCTTATGTTATAGTTCAGGTTATTTTTATCAACTATTTAATGAAAGTGGGGAACAAAAAGAGAAGGAGATTGAATGGAACTTTTTTTTTGAATTTGAGAAAGTTGCGGAACCCATTTCTATGAAAATCGAAGATAAAGATGTTTTGGTTTCCGCTTGGCTTTATAAAGTTATTGGTCAATCAGGTCACATCATTCCCGTTTATTTACTTACAACCGACGTTGAAGGAAACGAGGAATGGATGAAAAAAATGACAGGTTCATTATACGATTCGACATCACGATGGAATAGAATAGTTCAGGAAATGATATTAGGAATAGGCGGAGTAAAATTATTAAAATCACTTGGTTATACAAATATTAAAACTATTCATCTTAATGAAGGACATGGTTCTTTCGCAGCCCTTGAATTATTACAAGAATGTGGAGGAGATATTGAAAAAGTTAAGGAAAAAGTTGTATTTACCACCCACACACCTGTACCCGCAGGACATGATAAATTTTCATATGACTTAGTAGATAAAGTATTTCGAGACCGTATTCCTAAAAATATAAAGGATATAGCAGGTAAAGATGAATTAAACATGACCGTATTGGCTTTAAATCTAAGTCGTTATTGTAATGGTGTTGCAAAGAAACATGGAGAAATTTCGAGAGAAATGTTTCCTAATTATGAGATAGATCATATTACAAATGGTATTCATCTTCCATTTTGGATTTCAAAACCAATGCGTAAGATATTCAGCAGAAAATGGCCTAATTGGAGAGTAAATCCTTCCCTCCTTCAAAATGCTCTTGAATTAGATGATTTAGATGTGTTTGATGCTCATATTGCAAATAAATTTAACTTAATTAGTTATCAAAAAGGACATTCATGGAATTTACTTGATGAAGAACTCATTACAATAGGCTTTGCGCGAAGATTCGCAACTTATAAACGTGCAACTCTTCTTTTTCATGATATTGACAGATTAGGTAAAATCTGTCATGGAAGGATACAATTTATCTTTGCAGGAAAGGCCCACCCTAAAGACCAAATGGGAAAAGATTATATAAAAAAAATATTTGAATCAGGTGAATATTTGTATGACAATTATGGTGTGAAGGTCGTCCTCATGGAAAATTATAACATGGACTTGGCACACATGCTCGTGTCTGGTGTGGATATATGGCTCAACACGCCTAACCGTTATCGTGAAGCAAGTGGAACTAGTGGGATGAAAGCAGCGTTGAATGGTGTTTTAAATCTAAGCGTATTAGATGGTTGGTGGCTTGAAGCATATAAAATGAATCCTTTAGCCGGATGGGCAATAGGATCAGATGATTCCGATCCTAAAGCTTTAGAGAACAATTGGGAAACGGATTCTAATTATATTTATGATCTTTTAGAAAAAAAAGTAATTCCTTCTTACATGGATCATGATGATTGGATTTTCAGGCAAAAAAATGCAATATCTTTGGCCGCATTTTTTAATACTCATAGAATGGTTGAGGAATATGCAGACAAAGCCTATGGCTTAAAAAGACAAAGACCTTGGAAATACTTGAGATAAAATCTTTTTTTCCCTTATTCCTATATTTTATATTTTAGTGATTTTGGTATTTTTTATTTATTAAGAACCATATAATGTAAATGATCGTATCTGAATGAATTTATTAAGGTTATTTCGTTTGAAGTAATCTTCAAAAGTCTGAATGAAAATTTCTTCCATTATATTTATTCCAGAAATTAAACCTTTCATGTCTTTGGATAAAAGTAACATGTATTCTGAGGTAATTATGATATAATAACACCCGGGTTCAATCGTTTTTCCAACACGTTGCTTTATTATATCATTTGTCTTTTCTACAAGATCTCCTTTCGTAAAGAGAATTATTAAATAATTTTCAAAATATTCTTCTTCTAAATACGAATCTCTAATTCCAGAAGCTATTAAGGGATTCTTAGTATAAGATTTAAATATATTTTGTAGTTTCGTTAATTCTTTTCTAAATGTATTCTTATTATGATAAAAAATTAATTCTTGACTTAATTTAAATGGATCATCATCTAAATATTCAATTTTGCTTGGTGGATTTTTAAAATCATATTTACTCAAATATTCAGCCATTTTTTGCGCCTAAAAATATTTATTTAATTAATTGTTTAATATAAGACACAATTTCTAAAAAATTTCTTGAAAATAATTTAAAATTATGGAAATGGAAAGATCATTATATTCAAGATTTTAATATTCTTTATAGAAAGTGTCATATTTTATTGATTAAAGAATATAATGAGTGTTTTTATTGATGTTTAACCTGCACAAAGACCCAAGAAGAAATATTTTTTTAGCGCCTCTACAGAACGTAACCACGGCGCCTTATCGTAATTTTTGTAGGTTATTCCATGATATTGGATTAGTAAGTGTACCAATGTTGTACATGAAAAGGATTACCAGTAATCCAAATTTTTTACAAGAGGATTTATATAAGATAAAAGAAGAGCGTCCAATTAGCATTCAATTAATTGGAAATGATAAAGAAGCTTTAGAAAATTCAATTGAGTATCTCGAAAGTTATGAGTTTGACGTGTTAGATATAAATGCTGGTTGTCCCTCAAGAAGAGCAATCAATTCTCAATCTGGTGGATATCTGATAAAAGATTTAGAAAACCTTCAAAAACTGCTCCAAGTTGCTCTTAAAAAATCTTCAAGACCTATCTCTTTAAAAACAAGAATAGGATTTAAAAATTCGGATAATATTAAGGAAATTGCGAGTGTAATCAATGAGTCGGGAATTAATTTTATAACCGTTCATGCAAGAACTGTGAAG
The DNA here is from genome assembly GCA_048938445.1 of Promethearchaeota archaeon. Lineage (GTDB taxonomy): Archaea > Asgardarchaeota > Lokiarchaeia > Sigyniarchaeales > SOKP01 > FT1-020. The sequence goes on from JBHLME010000028.1 coordinate 30,038, forward strand.
AATAGGTTTAATGATAATCATCTCAATCTGGAAGCCCTTAAACATTTTAAAGAAGAATTGAATATACCCATTATTGGTAATGGAGACATTGTTGATCCTATTACTGCAAAATATTTCTTAGATTACACTAAAGTAGATGGTTTAATGATTGGTAGAGGGTCAATTGGAAATCCCGAGATTTTTTCTCAGATTTATGAATATATAATACATGATAAAATCAAACCAATAAATAATGATAAAATTAAAATGCAGAGTTATTTTAGATTATATGAGAAAATGGTTGATAAATTTTTAACAGGTATTAATTTAGGATATCCTCTTGATGAATATAAATTTATTGAATTGAAGAGAAACGCAATCTGGCTAACAAGAGATATTGAGAATTCGACGCTTATTAGAAGTAAGTTAAGCAAAACGAAATCATTAAGTCAATTAAAAAATATTTTAGATAATTATTTTAAAAGTGAATAAAACATTTCACCTAGATTAAAAACTTAATTTCCCTTTTCAAATTATCGTCATAATTGTTTTCATTATTAAAACTAATAGTCCTTAATTGATCACTCTTAAGATATATGACTTATTTCTCTTTTTCTCTTTAAAGTTGAAATATGTAAAAATGAAAAATATTTACAAAATAAAAGTATTAAAAAAAAAAGGAATATATTTTAGATCAGTCTCATTTAAGTTTTATACGTCTTTTTTTAGTCATTGAAATAACAAGTCCAGTAGTACTAATGGCAGCAATGCTCCCAACCACGATTAAGGATGGAGTCAAAATATCAATACCATTGGAAATAGGATTTGGATTAGTAGCAGTATATACTCTCACCCATACTCCTCCGAGGACCGTTCTACCATATCCATCATTGATTTCAATCGAAAAACCATGCAACCCTACTTCAAGCCCATCAACAGAAACACTGATGACCTCGCCAGAGTTGCATGATTCTCCTACAATGATAGGCACGCCATCTTGGGTGATGGTATACGTGGGATTATTCGTGCTCTCATCTATAAATGTCCAAGAGAGCGTGTTCCCCATCTCTCCAACCACGTAAGAAATATCACTTGGGATTAAAGTAAATACAGGTGCGATGTTTGTTACAGTAACCCATATTCCTCCGAGGAGAGTTCCACCATATCCATCATTGACTTCAATCGAAAAGCCATGCACACCTAATTCAAGCTCATCAACAGAAACACTGATGACCTCGCCGGAGTTACATGGTTCTCCTACAATGATGGGCACGCTATCTCGAGTGATGGTATACGTGGGATTATTCGTGCTCTCATCTGTAAATGTCCACGAGAGCGTGTTCCCCATCTCTCCAACCACGTAAGAAATACCACTTGGGATCATGGTAAATACAGGTGCGATGTTTGTAACAGTAATCCATACACCATCTGTAAAACGCCTACCATATTCATTATAAACCTCTAATGTTAATCCATGTGTGCCCACGTCGAGATGGTCAATATTGACATTTATCCTATTAATAGTGGGTAATAGGTTTCCTGTTCTGATCGAGGTCCCATCTTGAAAAATGTTAAAAAGTAATGAACGAAATGCTGTATTTATAACGGTCCAATTAATAAAATGTCCCTTTTTTCCGATTTCATAAGTTAAATCATCAGGTGTGTTAAGAAAATAAATTATATTTTTCATTAAAGGTTTATTATCTTTTATATTCACTTGTGGAGGAATCGAATATGGTGTATCTCCAATTCCATCATTATTTGCATCTGTACCACTGTAATCATCCCAAGCATTGCCAATAACACCATTGTCCCAATCATTGGGATAAAATTGAGTGTTGTATGCATTAGAACCTGAATTATTAAAACAGAAGTTTAAAAAAATGAGATTATATCTACAACTTTGAAGCTCTATCCCCACAGAATTGGAAGATACAAGATTTTCCATTATAGTATTATTATTACAATCTTCAAGTAAAGATAATCCATCTTGACTATTACCACTTAAGGTGTTTCCCGAGAGGGTGTTATTATCGCAATCCCTTAATAAATATATCCCGTTCTGAAGATTATCACTTGCGGTATTTCCTAAGATGGTATTCTCATCACAATTAATATACACATATATTCCATAATCATTATTTTCGTTTGCTATATTTTTCGAGATTATATTTCTTTCACAACCGTTTAATAACCGAATACCTCTATCTTGGGAAGGACCACACGCTATATTTTCTGAAATCGTGTTATTATTACAGTTGTTTTCTAGAATTATTCCTACCCCACCATTACCATTAGCCGTATTTTCACTAATAGTGTTATTATGACAATTAGAGAATAACCAAATTCCCCTACCATTGGATGTGCAAGTATTCCCAGATAAAGTTCCATTACACGTACTTTCTAATCTAATTCCCGCTCCACCTCCTGCATTATAGACCGTGCAATTTCTGATGATAAAATAATCAATTTTAGAATTAACTATATAAATTCCATACCCCGTAGGCGAACTACTTGCATCAATAGTAACATTTTCGATAACATAGGGATTACTCCACGAACCATTACCATTGCACCATTCGAAGTTTGTCGTAGCTGACCAATTACCATCAACATGTATAAAATCTAAATTCCAACTTATCGCAATTTTTACATTATAAGATTCATCATCTATTCTATAATTTTCCTCATTTGATGGATTCAATATTAGATTAGAGCAAGATAGAAGAATAATTCCTGTTAAAACTATACTAAGAAGTACAATTATAAAATTTACTTTAGATTTCATTTTTATCCTCTTTTTGATATTTTCTTCCTTATATTTCGAATTTAATTTTATTTTAAATTTTAATACAACCCAATAAAAAACTATATTTAAAATACGAGGATCTAAATATTTACTTTTGAATTGCCCATAATCTCGTGGTTAGAATAAATTAGGTATATATTTATAACTAGTTTTAAGAGAGAATAAAAATATTACTCGATTTGTTGCTTAATGGTAATATTTATAAATATAAACGTCAATAAACGATTTAAAAAAGAACTTTAAACGTGTTCCTAATAAAATGCCCGCGAATTACTTGTCGAAAAAACCTAATCTCAAATAAGCTTATTCTATATTAAAATTTTAAAAAAACGTATTTTCAGTCATTTAAATAAAATATAGAATGAATGTCCACAAGAGGAGAGATATAAAATTACTTTCTCTTTCATGTTTTATGGTATGGAAAAATTGGTGGACCTTTAATAAAAGAAAAAAAACTTTGGATGATTTTAATCAGTATTCAACAATGTATATAAAAAATCAGTAGCTCTTTTTTACCTTTAAATGATATTTATAAATGATCATTATTGAAATTACCACTAACACTGATATTAGGAGAATGGGTTCAAATCCGGGAACTTCAATATTATCTAAACTTTGATTTATTGATTCAATAGCAGGACTAAACATGGCTTTTAAAGTCTCCCAAATATTCCCAAGAATATTCGACATGGCTTGTAGTATAGCGTTACTTATCTGATCAAATATCGCTTGAAGCCCTGGTGGTATATCTATTGTAAAAGAAATCGTTCCTAAGAACAATTGAAAAAAAGTAATTAGATAGAGAGGTATCACAATTATCACAATGAACAATACAACAAAAATCATTATGGCAATTCCTTTAGCTAAATGATCTTTAATCTCTGAATCAACAATAGCTCCCTTAATAATAGTACCAATAATTAAGATTAATAAGTAGAGTCCAAAAAATAAGATCCAATAAATATCTAATGGCAGACCTGCACTTACCATGACTATTAATGATGTTATTAAATCTGCTACTGTAACAATAATATAAAATGTTAATTTTTTGTAGCCTGGTTTCAGACTTTTCCACTTCTCTAATTTTGATGAAAGTAAAGAGCTAGTTTCAGTTTTGTTATCGGCAACACCTGTAGAAATTGGCTTTAATGGGGCACCACAACCTTTACAATGGATATCTTCTTTCGATACTACCACACCACAGTCTTTACATCTAATTTCTTCATAAGACATGGGACACACTCAATAATTTGTAAATACCTAAAGAAAAAAATTGATTAGATTTTTAAAATTAAATATTTCTCTATCGATGTTTGATTTTAATTTTTCGCTTCCTAATTAACATGAGAATAATCATGATTATTCCGAAAGGTATGAAAAGTAGAAAGAAATCACCAAATGGGATTGTACTGGTCACCGCCATATATATATCCGTTGGATAATTGCTGATTGAGACTATTTGATTGATTTGGTTAATACTATCTATATTGATCATTAAATTCTTCACGATTCCAAGTTGATTAGGAGAAACTTCCATGCTTCCTGGTATTATAGAACAGCATGTTAAGGAAATATTCCAAATTATCATGATTAAGAAAAGCGAAATTATTACTACTTGAAAATTATTGATTTTCTTCATCATGAGTTTTATTTTAAACTCTTTCATATTATATCATCTTTTTGATCTATTTTTCCTTTTATTTTAAATTTGATTTAATTTTAAAATTTATCACATTTTAATTCGAGAAATTTTATTTAAAACAAGAGGATCTAAAAAATTATTTTTACATAGTCCAAAATCTCGTGATGTGAATTAATCATAAATGGATTCATTACGCATTTGAAGAGACTAAAAAAATGTTATCCAAGTTTTTGGTTAAGGGTAATATATATAAATACATACGTCAATACATAATTAAAAAAAGACATTTAAACGTGTTCCTAATAAAATGCCCGCGAATTACTTTTCGAAAAAACGAAATCTCAAACAAACTTTTTCCATATCTGATAATTTAAAAAAACGTATCGACAGTTATGTTAAAAAAATGCATAATGATAATCCAGAGGATGAGAGATATAGAAGCGTTTCCTCTTTTATATTTCATAGCATGGAAAAATTGATGGATCTTTATGAAAAGAAAAAAACTTTGGATGATTTTAATAAAGTTGTAGATTCTGAATTGGACAATATATATGATAACATAACATTTAGAGCAATAATTCCCTTATTTGAATCTATATCGGAATATAGTAAATATTATATTTCTAATTTGTTATTAAAACCAGAATTTTTTTATAAATATACAGAGCTTTTTGTAGGTCAAGGAGTTAACGGTTTTGAAAGAATTAAAGCTTTTGGTTTACAAAATAATTTAACTAAAGGACTAAGGTTTGATCTTTTAGGAAAAAAAATTATTTTTGAATATAGTGGGTATTATCCCAATTTACATTATAACCTATCTAAAGAGTTTGTCGCAATCATGGGTGCAATCGGTATAAGAATTACTGATATAATTTATTCGAGAGAGGATATTTATGCTCGATTTGAAGCGGAACTAACAAAATCAGCAGGAAGTAAAGATTTTAATATCGATGAGCGCTTCAAATTAATAGAACACAACCAAAAGTTTTTATGCAACTATAAACGAATTTTATCAGATGAACGACATCATTTTTGGTTAACATTATCTAAAGAGGACAATTGTTTTATAATGTTTCAAAATATGGACGAATTCAAAAGATTAATTGATGAAATATTAACCGACATAAAAGAATATTCAGTCCAAGAAGAAATCCCACAATATATATTGAAAGTCTTCAAAAATTTAAATTGGATACACCTTATTGAAAATCAGGATACATATTCTTTTAGATTTACCATAGATGTTGATAAATATAAGAATGAAATCACCTATTTTTTAAATTTACTACAAAATTATGCACGTGTAGAAGAATCTGGTGGCATGTATCATATCCAAAAGTATGAAGATAAAATTTATATCAATATGTAAATAAGCATGAAATTTTAAAAGCTATAATTCCAGCAAATAATCTATTCTAATGCGATATTTTTAATGGTTATTGTGATTGTAATATTCTCATGAACGTAGCGACATTCTGATTAAGAGAGCAAAAATTTAATAGTTAAAGAGTTAGAATTAATCGATTATAAAAATAATCCAAATTTATTGATATAATTTTACTGAATTATTTTAAAATATTTATTCTTTATAATGTAGAATCTTGAGTTTATTATCTAATATTGCTTTTAGGTCCTATTAAACATTTTTCTAACGAAAAAGAGTTATAATTTTCCATTCAATCCTTTATATTTCTCAGATTTTTTTTTAATTTATAATATATAAAGAAATGTTCATTAATATAATTCGAAACATTTATATATTTGATTATATATTTTTAAATTAAAGAAATATTTACATATATATAAAAAAATATAAAAAAATGTCTACACTAATCCTTTTATCTGAGGAAGAAGAAAAAGTATTCGACGCCATACAACATTATATAGAGCATAATCGTGTATTTAACTATGAAAAAATAGTTCCTTACATTAGTAATACATTTTCTCGAACAGACATTAATATCAATGAAAAGGGAATCAAATCAATCTTGGAAAGTCTGATCCAAAAAAAAATCATCATTCCAGGATCAAAACTTACAAAAAAAATAGTCTTACATAATCCAAATAGAAAACTCATTTATGATTTCATAAAAAGAAATCCAGGTTATTATTTTCACAGATTAATTAAGACATTAAAACTTCCAAATCACGTGATTACTTGGCATTTGGATGTGTTATTAAAGTTCGGATATATAATAAAAGCTTTTATAGACCATCATGAAGTGTATTTTCATCCAAATGTAGATCAATCTGATTATCATGCTTTGTATGCATTATCAAAGACAAAAACACAAAAGATCTTGTCTTTCATGTATAGAAATCGTAAACCAGTAACTAAAACAGCAATAGCTAAAAAACTTGGCATCCATTATAATACAGTTTTAAAATATATTAAAATGTTGGAAGAATTAGACTTGGTCCGAGAGGAAAAATTAGCTCATAAAACAATATATCATTTAAGTCAGAGATTTTTTGATTTTCTTATAAAATAGCTTGTTTTTTTTATAAAAAAAAAAAATTTTAATAGATTTTCAATTTATTTTTATTTCTTCAAGAGTTCTTTATGTGTAAATATTCCATCCTACATTAAAAATTACTGACTTTCATTAAAAAATACCAAATTGAAGTCATAGAACCATATCGGTTTTTTTTAAAAAACAAAATAAAGGAGGTTCCTACCGCCAAAGCAAATATAATTAAATGATGATATGGGATTATCTTTCCTAATTAGATACTTTTTTTTTTTACCACATCTTAAGAAAGCATATGACAGATTTAGAAGATAGGGTGGATCAATTAGAAAAAAAGGTTAAGAGACTATGGCAATATGTTTTCCTTTTAACAATTGTTTTTATCACAGTGGGATTCCTAACAGGTATAAGAGCTTTTGAACTTATATAGAAACCCTAATTTTTCATTCTTAAATGGAAGTGCAGGTCCTGAAGGGTACCAATATAACTGACAGGGATAGCGCTGCGGAGGGAAAGAATTCATATATGCGCACAAGGCCTTGGATTCTATGATTTTTCCATAAGATATACAAGAGGATTTTCTTTAGATTTGACGGACATTCGGGACTTTAGTGATTGCGAAATTTTGATGAAAGCAGCATCGCATTTCATATTGAATGATTGAGTTATATTGATATTGTGTTATACTTATTAAGCTTCTTGATTTTTCTTGCTACCTCACTCTTTCTTTGATGTTTTATATTTCTCTAAAAGCTCATCTGGAGTAAACACTCCATCCTCCGTAATGATGGCCTTTACGAGCCGGAAAGGAGTTATATCAAACGCGTAATTCAAGCACTCAACACCATCAGGAACTATTTGCACTTTCCCTAAAACATGCGAGACCTCTTGTTCATCTCTCTGTTCTATCGTGACAGCATCAATGGTTTCATTTAGCGATAAAGTAGATGTTGGAGCAGCTACATAAAATGGAATATTATTATCTTTTGCAGCTAGTGCCACTAAATATGTTCCAATTTTATTAAAAACTGCATCTGATGTTACCCTATCAGTTCCAACAATCACTTTATTTACTCTACCTAACATCATCAGTAAACCTGATGAAGTATCTGATATAACATTTACTGGTATTTTATCATAATGACATTCATATGCCGTTAGTCGAGCACCCTGTAATCTTGGTCTCGTTTCATCTGCAATCACATTAATTCTTTTTCCTTGCTCAATGGCTGCTCTTACAGGCGCTAAGGCCGTTCCATATTGAACAGTTGCCAAAGAACCAGCATTACAATGTGTTAGGACAGTATCACCATCTTCCAAGAGAACAGCACCATTTTTACCAATATCTTTATTCACGTTTATATCTTCTTGTGCCATTATCTTTGCTTCTTCGATAACTAAATCTGAAATTATTGAAGGCGTGTCATATGTCGAAGAAATTATGTTCCAAATACGATCCACCGCCCAAAATAAATTTGAAGCGGTTGGTCTAGTGCTTTTAATTAAATTAGCTGCTTCTTCCATAGATTCTAAAAATTTCTCTTTGGGGAGAGATTTATACTCAATTGTGGCTAGTGCCATTCCCATAGCTGCAGCAACGCCAATTGCAGGAGCACCACGAATATTCATGACTTTAATTGACGTTGCAACATCTCTATAATTATCAAATATTAAAAATTTCAGTTCATGCGGTAAAATTGTTTGGTCTATCATCTTAACCTTATTATCATTTGTCCATTCGATAGAAGGAATCATAATGATAAAAAAAATACTCCAAGATTAAAAAATGAATACTTAATATTGTAGCAAATTCTATTTTCATAAAAATGTAAAAATGCAATTTTACCTACATTTAGTTTTTATTATTGATTTAATGAAACTTAAAAATTAACATTCCTAGATAAAATTATGATTCCGGAGATTTTAGGGGTCGGAGAAGTATGTATTGATTATACATCTGTTGTCGATTATTTTCCAGAAGCAGATGAAAAATTGGATGCATGTTCACAGGCTTGTTTTAGTGGAGGGGTGACAGCAAATTATTGCGTTGCTACCGCAAGATTAGGAGCAAAAACGAGCTTTTTTGGTGCCGTGGGAGATGATGATTTTGGTGAGTATTTGATTAAAGAATTTCAAAAAGAAAATGTAGATACCTCTTATTTGGTAAAAAAAAAAGGAAAAGATACCGCCGTGAATTTCATTGTCGTGAATAAGCAAAATGGGGAAAAATTTATCATTCAAAGTCCTTGCATGCGTTCAACCGCTCCAGAGCAAGTTGATTTTAATGATACAATTTTAGAAGGTGTTAAATTAGTCCATTCTACAGCAATTTACCCTGAATTAACAAGGCATATTTTTCAACAGGCTCAAAATTTAGGGATTCTTACATCGCTCGATCTTGAAAAACAAATTGCCATTTGGGGTATCAATAAGCTCAAGCCAATATTGGATCACGTGGATATTCTATTACCAAATAAAGCAGGAGCTATGCAATTGACAAATACAAAAACACCCTTGGAGGCGGCTCAGGTATTTTTAGATTGGGGAATAGAATTAGTCGTGATAACATTAGGTGAAAAAGGAGCTGTTGCTTTTACTCCAAAAGAGTCTATCAAAGTTCCAGCATTTAAGGTTCCCGTGATTGATACAACAGGAGCAGGAGATACATTTTGTGGGGCATTTACATATACATATGGAATTAAGAAATGGAGTATAAAGCGAGCATTGCAGTTTAGTATAGCTGCTGCTTCACTAAAAATTCAACATTTAGGGGCAAGATCAGGAATGCCTACCTTTCAACAAGTTGAGGCGTTCTTGAATGGAAACAATGCATGCTTAGATTAATCTTTTCTTTATGTTTTGTTATTTCTTATATTTTTCACCAATTGCACCACCAGGATGTCTCAAGCGAAATATTTTCTCTTCTAATCCACTTTTTTCTGCCGCGGTTATTGCAATTACATCTGCAATAATGAGCATGAGAGTGGTTGATGTTGAAGGGACTTCTGGTACTATACATGATTCTTGTATCATTTTGTAAGTGACTACAATATTCGTGCGAAATTGAGGTTTTGGATTATTAGTTATACACACGATCTTATTAGATTGACTATTTAATAGGTCTAATGCTTCAATAAATAGAATAATCTCTCTCGTGCTTCCAGAATTAGAAAAGACAATGATTAGATCTCCTGAATTAATTCTCCCAATATCTCCATGTAGTGCTTCAGCAGGATGAATAAAAAAAGAGTTTAGACCAATACTACAGAGAGTTGCGCTCATTTTTTGTGCAATAATTCCAGCTTTTCCCATTCCTGAAGTAATGATGTTCATACCTTTATTTCCTGTTTGAATACACGATTCAATTGCCAATTCCATTTCAGAAGTAATTTTCAAGTTGAGTACTGCTTTTTGTTGAATTTGTAATATTTCTTCAGCTCTTTTTTCTGTGTCCATTTTTTATCACGATTTATCTTAAATTGGAATATTTTATTATTTTTCATTGTATTTATGAATTAAATATTAGAATATCAAATTTGGAATTTA
>JBHLME010000147.1:0-9787 GCA_048938445.1 Promethearchaeota archaeon
TAGCCGGGTGCTTTCGGCACACCATTCTTGGCGGTGCTCTACCTAACTGAGCTACGGAGGCACATTTTTATTTACTCTGGTTATTGGTGCTCCCGCCGGGATTCGAACCCGGGTCACGAGGGTGAAAGCCTCGGATGCCAAGCCCTTACCTACAATCGTAAGTTGGATAAGATTGGCCGGACTACACTACGGGAGCAATTTTAAAATTTGATGAATCACTTTTTAATAAATTATATTTTTTTTTACCTTAAATCTTAAAAGATTTTCTTAAAATATGATTTAAATATGATTCTGTAATTAATTTTAAATTTTAAATTTTTTTGTTTTAGTAATAGAGGATAATTCTTGAAGATTGGTTTAAAAAAATGCGGGAAAGGGGATTTGAACCCCTGAACTCCTACGAGACTGGATTCTAAGTCCAGCGCCTTTGACCAAACTTGGCAATTCCCGCTTTTAAAGAATTGTAAATTACATTATATAATAAAAAAGAATTTTAAAAATAAAATAAACTTTTTTTTAAAATTATTATATAGTTCTGAATTAATGAAGAGAAATATATGCTAAATATTAAACTAATAAATTTTAAAGTATGAATAAATACTATTTTAAGGAATAACTAATATTAATATTTTAAAAACAGTAACAATTGTTATCTTGAGATATAAGCAAAAAACGAGCGGTCCTTACTCATGAATGTAAGAGAAGAATTGATAAAACATTTAACTACTATATTAAGAGCTTCGGAAGGCACGATATTAGTGGTTTTATGCGATTTAAATGGCCTTTCTATAGCCCAAATTGGCCGAAAAAGCGAATTAGACTTAAATGCGAATCAAATTACTAGTTTGGCTTCTGCTGCTTTTTCAGCAAGCGAAGAAAATTGGGAAGATTTAGATATTAAGGACCAGATCATTTCCTTCTCTTTTTATGAAATCGTCTGTTTAATAACCATCAAGATCAATGATACACTTCTAACAATCGTGCATGATTATCATAAAGAGTGGCCTTTAGATGTTGATATTATTGCAAGTTCAATGTATTACTTAAAACAGAAATTAGGAGAATTTTTTGGAACAGCTTCTTATGCATCAGATGATCTTGAAGCATTTTCAAATAAAGTTCGAAGTGCAATATATCTTTTTGGAATGGGGAGCGAAATTCCGTTCACGTCTTATACTCCAGATGAATATGATAAATCTAACTCTTTATCAGCTATAAGTCGTATTTTAGATTCTATTCAAAATCAAATATTTATCATGTATAGCTTGGTAGGCCCTTCCGGATTAACGTTTGATGCTAGAGATATTAGTGGTGAAAACTTGCCAATATCTATAGAAGCATTTTCTGCAAATGCAAACATGGCTTTTCAAAAAATGAAAGAAGAATCTGAAGAAAGTTCTCTCGGTGAATTATTATCCTATACGACCATCTCAGGTCAAGAAGTGGAAAAATTTCATGGATTAATAGCGTGTCCTTCAGGTATTTTAAAATTTTCAGATATAAAAGACTCATCAAATAAGGAAGAAGTCACGTTTTTGGGTTTGTTTCCATTAGCATACGGTGTGATTCCTGTCATTGGTGAATCCAGAAACATCATACATTCAATTGCAGAAGTTATTGGAAATCAAGATAAAACAGAAAAACTAATTAATACAATTAATGTTCTTACAAAGAATAAATATGATTGATTTGCATAATTTTTCTATTACAAAATGAAATTCCTAAATTCTGATAATGTAATCCCCAAGCTTTATTGCATACGTTTTAAAGATAAAGAATTTGGATGCGCTCCCAATAAATGTACGGCATTAAAATTAGAAAAACTAGGCCTTCTAAAAATCATACCACACATATCTAAGAATTTAAAACAGGCTGTCATTTTAAATCCATTAGCTAATAAAGAAATTAGCAATGATGATAGGGAACTAATGCTGAAATATGGTTTAATTGTTATTGATTGTTCATGGAAAAAAATAATTAGTATTAACAAATATTTTCTCAAAAATGAACGTAAATTACCACCTTTAATTGCTGCTAATCCAATTAATTATGGTAAATGGGAAAAATTAAGTTCGGCAGAAGCCTTAGCAGCAGCGTTATATTTAACAAATTTTCGAAAACATGCAAATCTCTTGCTTTCTAAATTCTCGTGGGGAATGCAATTTTTCGAGATAAATAAAATAAATTAGAAAAAAAAAATTTTAATCCATTCCGCCTCCACCACCCTTAGATAGTCCAGAAGCAGCAATGACGTCATCAATCTTTAATATCATTGATGAAACTTCTGTTGCTGATTGGATGGCTTGAGTTAAAACAGATAATGGCTCAAGAACGCCTAATTTAACCATATCACCTGGTTTTCCCGTATCAATATTAATTCCATGGTTTTTTCCGGCATCAGATTCGTGTTTTGATCTTAATTCAACAATTAAATCAACAGGATTATATCCTGCGTTTTCCGCTAGCGTTTTAGGAATTATTTCTAATGAATTTGCATAAATTTCAATTGCGAGTTGTTCCCTTCCACCGATAGTTCTAGCAAAAGCCCTTAATCGTTTTGCTAATTCAATGTCAGCTGCACCCCCACCAGGGAGGACGTATGGGATTTCAATTGCTGCTTTAACAACTGATAAAGCATCATTTAACATTCTTTCTGCTTCATCTACAACATGCTCGATTCCTGCTCTAATTAAAATGCTGACTGCTTTGGGATCAGCACATTCAGAGATAAACAACATTTTATCATCCCCAATTTTTTTCTCTTCAACTTTTCCTGCCACTCCAAGATCATCAGGAGTAATTTCAAAGATATTATTGACAACTCTCGCTTTGGTTGCTCGTGCAAGTTTTTCCATATCAGATCTTTTTACTCTACGAATCGTCATGATGTTTTCTGCAGCTAAGAAATTCTGTGCTTTATCATCAACCCCTTTTTGGCAAAATACAACGTTAGCACCAACCTCTTTTAGTTTAACAACCCGATTCTTTAACATTTTAGCTTCTTCTTCGAGAAATTTATTAATTTGGTCAGGGGTCTGCACTCGTATCTCAGCATCAAATTCGGTTTTTTCAACTTCTAAAGCGGAGTCAATCAATGCAATTTTAGCATTTTTAATGGATTTCGGCATCATTGAATGAACAACTTCTTTATCAACAATAATACCATCGATGCTAGTAGTATCTAAAAGGCTTTTTCCTTCTTTTTTGATAATTTGAATTTGATCGAGATCAATGATGGTGTGGGCACCTCTTTCTTCTTTAATTTGAGATACCGCAGTAACCGCTAGATTTGCAAAATGATTTTTAACCCCAGCAATTAATTTACTGTTCATTGAAGTTTCAGCTACCTTAATCAAGGTTTTTTTATCATTGATATCAATTTTTTTTCCAAGTTCTTGTAAAATCTCTTTACTTTTAATTAATGCTTTTCTATATCCCCTGAAGATTATAGTGGGGTGTACTGACTGCTCCATTAATTCATTTGCTAAGTTTAACAATTCTCCCGCAATTATGACGCTGGTGGTTGTTCCATCACCCACTTTCTTATCTTGAGTTTTAGCAACTTCAACGATCATCTTTGCCGCAGGATGTTCAACATCTATCGTGTCTAGAATTGTTGCACCATCATTGGTGATCGTCACATCACCTAACCCATCTACAAGCATTTTATCCATGCCTTTTGGTCCAAGAGTTGTTCTAACCGCTTCGGCCACGGCGATAGCTGCAGCAATATTATTTTTTTGGGCGTCCTTTCCTTGTTTTCGTTCAGTACCTTCTTTTAAAATAAGAATAGGGACTCCAGACAATTGTGCCATGTTATGTTCACTTTTATTATTTTTAAAAATTTTTCTTTATATAGATCTCTAAGTCATAAAATTAAAAAAGTTTACGAAAATTAATTTGGCAGGATTCTTGATTTAAAATTTGAAAATCTTCGATTTTCATACAATCAATTTTTTTATCAAATCTTCCCTTTTCTGATCGGTATTTTTAATACGTTCAATTCTTTTTGAAATGCTTTCTAAGACACTTTTTTTTTCCTTTTTAAATGTCTCAAGGAGAGCCTTAATCTCTTTTGGTGATGGAGATCCTTGACTTATTCGTTTGGTTAAACAGGTTTCAAGATTCCTTATTGAATCAATAAAATCATCAGATAATTCGATTTTTTTCTTTGCTATATCGTGAATTGCTTTTTGAATTTTATCTTTATTTAATAATTCACCAGGATTCTTAGATTGTTTTACAACTAAAGCTACGATTTCATGTGCTTGTCTGAAAGGAATTAGATATTCTTTTACCAAAATTTCAGCTACATCCAACGCTAAAATATAACTATCTTCTATAATTGTATTTAATTTCTCTTTGTTGATTTTAAATGATGAAAAGATGCCCTTGAACATGTCAACTATTGATAATGAAATATCGAATGAGCTTTTTAATGGCATTTTTAGTTCTTGAAAGTCACGACAATAACCTGAAGGAATTGCTTTAATTATTAACGACGCGTTAAACTGGTTTGCAACTATTTTTGATGATTTGCTCCTTATTAATTCAAGAGTATCTGGATTTTTCTTTTGTGGCATCACGCTTGATACTGAACAATACTTATCATCGAGTTCTATAAATCCAAATTCTTTACTGGCCCATATTATTAAATCCTCTGCAATTCGAGAAAATTGAATGGAGAGTAAGGATAAAAATGAAAGGGTTTCATAAATATAATCCCTCGAACTTACGGCATCAATAGAGTTTTCAATTACACCATCAAAACCTAATAGTTCTGCTGTTCTTTTTCTATCTATATTTATGCTGGTTCCGCCAATTGCACACGCTCCTAGAGGATTTAAATTAATTCTCTTGTAGATCTCATCAATTCGTTTCAAATTTCTTAGAATTTGTGAGATATAATTATTTATGTAATGGGAAAAAATCCCCAACTGCCCTCTTTGGAGATGGGTATATAAGGGCATAAAAACGTGTAAGGAATTTTCTGAAACTTGAAGTAAAACATCAATAAATTCGAGTAATTCGCTTGCTAACTGGTTTAATTCATTTCTTATTTTTAATCGGATATCCACTGAAACTTGATCGTTTCTTGACCGCCCAGTATGAAGTTTTCCTCCTATATCCATCCCAATATCATTAATCACGCATTTTTCTATGAAAGGGTGAATATCCTCAAAAGAAGGATCTAGGACCATTTCATTCTTGATAAATTTCTTCTTAATAGTTTCAAGAGACATCAATATTTGTTTGATTTCCTTTTTATCAAGAATCCCTTGTTCATGCAACATGATGTTGTGAACTTCTGTTCCAATTATATCTTCTTCAACAATCCAGAGATCTTCTTCTAAAGAGGATAAAAATTGAAGGACTATTCCCTCAAGTGAATCATCTAACCGGGATCTATAAAAATCCTTTCCCATTTCTCATCTCCAAAATTTTTTCGATGTTTTTATAACTCTTTCATTACATAATGATAAATGTTTATTAATTTTAACTTTATCTTCATGTTCTTTTTAATCATTAGTATAATTTCCTTAATTATTAATCTTTTACATTATATGTATAAAAAGGAAGAGTACAGATTAGTAAAATTAAAAAAAATTATCATCATTATTTTCATTCTTACATTAATGTTATTCATCGCTACCTTACCATTCTTTATTTTCGTTGATTCTAATGAGATAGTGAATTCTTTAAATGAATATGGTTTGATTTCCTTATTTTTTAATGTCTCCTTAGCAATTTTCTTCAGTTCGTTAATTATTTTTTTTTTTTCTTTCATTAAATCAAATAAAAGCACCATGGACCTACAAGTGCCATCAAGATCAATTATAAAAAGAGGTTCTATCGAGGTAGGCACCTTATTAAATAAGAAAAAAAATTTTTCATCTCATTAAAAGATATAGAAAATCACATGTTCATATGTGGAGCAACAGGAACGGGAAAGACTAACTTTTTACAATATTTCTTAATTAACCTCATGAAAAGTCATAAAATCCCTTTTTTTTTAGTCGAATTCAAGGGGGAATATCATTTTTTACAAAAAGAAATAAAAGATTTGTTAATCCTCTGGCCTGGAGAAAATTTTTCAATAAATATTTTTAATCCAGAGAATACCGATCCTTATATTCATGCTGAAAGAATCTTTGATATTCTAAAAAGTGGGAAATTTTTGGATGAAAAAAACGATTTTTCTCCTCAAATGGAAAAAGTTTTAGTTGAAATACTGGTCAAAGTATGTAGCAACAAGAATTTACAAAGTTGGGAAGGTTTTGAATCGTGCTGTGCACAATACCTGATAAAACATCAAAGGGGCATCCCCATGTTGAACCAAACCATCATTAGCATTAAAAATCGAATCAGACGGTTCTCAACGGGTCCACTAAAAGCCTTATTCAATAAGAGTCTTGAAATCGAAGTGAACCGATTGTTCACCTATAATATACTATTAGACTTGAGTTCAATAATTAAGTTGGGTGGTGAAAAGGAAGACGCTTTGTTTTTTTTAAATTTGATATTAAAATACTTATGGGACCTGAATTTGACTAGAGGTGGTTCAAACTATTCTGGGATTAAACATTTTACGATTGTAGAGGATGCTCAATATTTTGCTCCTCAAGATCTAGTCAAAAAGGGAAAATTAACTACATATTTAGAAGATATTGCATTATTGCAAAGAGGGACAGGTGAATGTTTAATCACTTTAGCAACCCGTCCAGATATAAGTGAAGAAATATTAGCAAATTGCGGTGTATTAGTCTCATTTAAAAATCATTTAGAAAGGAATATTTTAAGCAGACTATTAAATCTCAATATTGAAAAAGAAGAATATTTATCCCTTTTGGAAGAAGGAGAATGTTTGATTCGTGTAAATTCAATAAAATCTCCATTTTTACTTAAAATATCATTGATAAAACGAGATTTTATAACAATAACAGAGATATTAAAAAACAATAATATATTTCAAAATAAAAGTGAAATTCGTTTAACAAAAGAAACTAAGAAAATTCCCCTGAAATTATGGAATGTTAAAAAAAGGATAATAAATTTTCTTAAGAATTTTAATTATAAAATTTTATATCCATTGCTAAAAAAAAAAGCAAAATCTCAGAAAATAAATCCAATTAAATCTGAAGAATATGTCCAATCTTCTACCAATAAATATTTTCAGGATGATAGCCAAGAATTTGCTGTAAAATTTAATAAATTTTGGTATAGAAATGATGATGAAAAAAAAAATTTAAAAGAATTTAAAGAGATTAAAGGACAAAAAGAAATTGAATTAACAGAATTTAAAACCTATATTCATAAATTATTAGAGTTTCAAAGGAAAAATAATTAAATTTTTAGACATTTCTATCATACTTAAATATATGACTTTAATTGTTGGAATCGTAGGAAAACCCAGTAGCGGTAAAAGTACTTTTTTAAACGCAGCTTGTTTAACGGATGTGAAAGTTAGTGAATTACCATTCACTACAATCGATGCAAATAAAGGAATTGCTTATGCTAAGACAAATTGTATTTGTAAAGAGTTAAATATTGAAGATAATCCTCAAAATTCTCAATGCATTGATGGTTTTAGATTCATTCCTATAAACATATTGGATGTTGCAGGATTAGTTCCAGATGCCCATAAAGGTAAAGGACTTGGCAATAAATTTTTAAACGACCTAGGAAAAGCAGATGTATTAATACATATAGTAGATATCACGGGATCTCTTGATAAAACAGGTAAACCAATTTCTTCAGGAATGAACGATCCATATGAGGATATTATATTTTTAGAACATGAAATTAACTTATGGTATAAAGACATCTTAAAAAGAGAAGATTGGAATAAATTCAAAAGAACATTTGCAGGAAAAAAAAAGGAATTCATCGATGAGTTATATAAAAGACTGTCTGGTATAAAAATAAACAGAGAACAAATAATAATTAGTTTAAAACAAACAAAATTAGAGAATAAAAATCCTAATAATTGGGACGATGATGATTTATTGATATTTTCAAAAGAATTGAGAGAATTATCTAAACCAATCTTGATTATAGCAAATAAAATTGACAAAAAAATTAGCACAAAGAATTTAGAAACTTTAAAAAAAAAATATAAAAATACTATTATTCCGTGTAGTGCTTTAGCGGAACATTTGCTAAGACAATACCATGAGAAACACGTTATTAATTATATTCCGGGATCTAATACCTTCCGAATTGTCAATGAAGATATGATAAATACTAAAGAATTGGAAACCTTAAAAAAAATAAAAACAAATCTTTTAGATAAATATGGAAGTACTGGTGTGCAAGAAGCTCTGAATCATGCAATTTTCAAGATATCTAATCAAATATGTGTCTATCCTGTTTCAGATATCAAGACTTATTCAGATAACAACAATAATATTCTTCCAGATGTCTTTCTTGTTGAAAAAGGTACTATTTTAATTGACTTCATTAAGGAAAAAATTCACAGTGATTTAGCAAAGCATTTTATTTTTGGAATTGATGGTAGGACAAAAAAAAGATTAGGAGAAAGTTATGAATTACAGCATAATGATATAATAAAGATTACTTCAGCAAAATGACATTCTAATCTTGTCTTGAAGTCAAAAGTATGTATGCGAGGATAAAGATCAATAGAATCACTCCAAGGCCATTTATTATAAATTTGATAGTTTCTGCTTCCTTGGCAGTAATTTGAAATATTGATAACACTAGAAAAATGGAATAAATATGGTAATGCATTATATAAACCAAAACTACATTATCTAATTAATAAAATCCTTTATATTGCAATTTTAAGTGATCTATTCATTTAATATTTTTGTATTTAAATTTATTGTATCAAAAGTGATCATTAGTGTAATTTTTAAATTTTAAAAATGTAAAACTAAAGTAAATTATATTGATAATAAGATACAGAAAAACTGAGATGTAATATACGTGATAAATACTTTATTAAAAAATAAATTAATGATGTAATTATTTACACTAATTTAAATTAGAATATTATGCAATATTTACTAAAAAAATGATTTTTGAATATAAAAAATATTATTCTTAAATAATTTTTAATAATAAAGATGGTGTGGTTTAAATAATAATTTTGAGAATAATTTTTGTCCTAGCAATGTTATATATAGGGAAAGTCAATTGATCGTCGTGTTGTGAAAAGAATTGATGGTTGAGGATAAAATTAAATCTTCAATTGCTATGGTTCTTGTCTTAGCTTATGGTATAACTATGGCAGAAGCAGGTGTAAGTATTCCTGGCTGTGGTGAAAGTATGCCATAAACATTTAATAAAGATAGCAAAAATGGAAACTATTATTTTCTTTTTTTTCCATTTTTTATCAGACTTATTCAAATATAGATTCTCATAATTATTAGTATATTCATTAATTTGAACGTAAAAGATTCTTTTAAACAATTTTATTCTATAATTTCGATAGAAATAGAGTATAGATAATAAAAGTTACATTATTTAAAAAAATAAGTGGACCTGACGGGAATTGAACCCGTGACCTCTTGAGTGCAATACTTGCATAAAGCAAAATGCTTATAATGTGTCAAGCGATTTTGAATCAATACCAATTTAAAACAGTCGTGATCTTCCACTGATCTACAGGCCCTTAATATAAAAAGTAAAGAAAAGAAAGTTTATTAAAAACTTTCCTATTGGTATAATTAGGAGGTGATCCAGCCGCAGGTTCCCCTACGGCTACCTTGTTACGACTTCTCCCTCCTCGCATACTAGAAACTCGATATGACCAGACTGACCA
>JBHLME010000029.1:0-40335 GCA_048938445.1 Promethearchaeota archaeon
GAGGAATACGTTCAAAGTTTAACAAACAATCCAAAGATTAAGCAACAGAAGTTAAGTGATTTCTTTTAATTTTATCATTCTATTCTCTTATCCAAGCTTTTTATCGTATTAAAACACACGTTTAAGCAATTATTTAAATTTTGTTTTAATATGTCATTTAAAAATCTTTCTTTACCCCTTTCTAGTTTTGGTATTTTAAGGTAGGAAAAACAAGATAACTGTAATTCCTTACGAACTTTCCTTGAATATGATTTAAAGATCTCAAAATGTTGGGGTATTATTCTTGGCATATTCACTTTAATTATTTTAACATTCATATTTTTAGCTGATGCTTTAATGATTGCATTAAGATTTTGATTTATTTCTTCACATTTAAAAAAACCAATCTTTTCCACGAGTCCGATTTTATTTCCTATTTTATCAATATTAAAATTATAAGAATCATCTAGTTCATATTCTTCATACAATTCAAAAAAATGTTTCTGACAATAATTACGAATACCCCAGAGTCCAAATTTCTCCGCTCCAGTCCATAAAAAAATAACATCAATGTGATCAAGCGGGTCTTTTTTTATAAACTTGGCAAGTTCAATTAAAATAGCAGATCCAGATAAACTATTTATCAAATTATTTGAGTCGTCAATCTTTTTATTGAAAAATGAGAGGATCAATATGATAATAAATATAATTCCTATAATTAAAGAAGTTAATTTTATTGATTCATGAATTTCAAAAGCCAATGCAGAAGCAATAAAAATAGAAAAGATA
Organism: Promethearchaeota archaeon; assembly: GCA_048938445.1. Classification (GTDB taxonomy): domain Archaea; phylum Asgardarchaeota; class Lokiarchaeia; order Sigyniarchaeales; family SOKP01; genus FT1-020. Next base: position 769 of record JBHLME010000029.1, read on the forward strand.
GTGATTAAATAAATAATCATCAAGAAAAAATTCAAGAAGGATAAGAACATTTGCAATCTTAGGGGATATTTATGATTCGTTGATTCATAATGAGCCGAAAATATGACCATTGGTCTTTTAAATCTCTTATTTTGAGCAGGAATCTCCCCGATTACATTTCTTGATTTTTTTTTCTTTCCAATGAAAGAAAATTGATTGGGATTAATAGAAATCTCTACAATTATGATGCAAAAGATTATTATTAATAGTGAAAACAATAGAAGAAGCCATTTAATTTCGAATAAGAGCAATAAGATTAATTCATAAATTAGAATGGAAAAAGCATTAAAGAGAAAAAGTGGTTTTAAAATAGAATGATCGCACCATTCGAATGATTCTGCTCGATTTTTGATATTCTCATCAGCTAGTTCATTCTGGATATAATTAATAGCTTTTTTTTCCCCTATCGTTGAAGCTTTACGACTGAAAGATAAAGCTTGAACGTGTTTTAAAACAGCTGACTCATCAAAAAATCTTGAAATTTCAATCACTTAGGTTATAATTATAAAAAGTATAAGATTATAGATTTTTAAATTATAGCAAACTTAGCTCAAGAGATCTATCTATATAAAAATGATTCTGAATTCTCCTTCAACGCTTATATTCCTCTAGAAAATGATTTCCATAAAATAAATACGAATTTTCTATTAGAAAATGCAGGAGGAGGGATTTGAACCCTCGTACTCCTATGAGAAAGTCCAATCCATTTAACTTAATGGTTTTCTGGAACCTCAGTCCAGCACCGTTGACCAGGCTTGGCAACTCCTGCCCAATTGTATTTTAATGTAAAGAGAGGAGTAATTAATTATTATATTAACTCTCTTTTTGCTTTAAGTTATAAATTAATTAAATTTTAAAATTTTTTGCTTTCTGATATTTTCTCATTTAATAAAATTTATATTACAATGTTATCATTTTTTAGTAGTAAAACCTAATTATAAATTAATGTAATGGTTATATAAATAAACGAAAAGAACGATATACTTAGAATTAAAGGTTTAAAATATCTTGTCCGTCGACAGAAAAAAACTTGAAGCATTGTTAAAATGGTATATTCAAGAAGTTGGTAAGGATTTAATCGCTGTCATAGTAGTAAATCGAGAAGGTCTAGTAATTGATGCCATTTCTGGAAAATCATCAGAAAAAACTGTAGATGAGGAGATTGTAGGGGGAGTTAGCGCCCTAGTTGAACCTGTATTGACTCGAATTACTAAAGAATTTAGTTCAGGAGCTTTTGGAACGGGAACTTTTGACACGGAGGATTATCGTCTCATTTTTTGCGAAGCAGGTCCTGAGGCCGTTTTTGTAACAGTATTAGATGCTGTTGCTCTAATTGACCCAGTTTTTCCTTATGCATATTTGACAGCAGAAAAAATAGCTAGGGTTTTTGATGGTCGAACTGTTAGCCCAGTTATCCCTAAAATTATCTCTAGTAAAGATGGTCAAGTTATTGAACGAAAAAAAGATACACTTCAAAAAATTAAAATTCAATCCGGAGAATATGCATATAAATTAATTTTGGGTGGGGAAGGAGGAGTAGGGAAAACTAGCATGGTCCATCGTTTTGTAGAAGATACTTTTCAAACAGATTATAAATCAACAATAGGTACTTCTATTATGAAAAAAGAATGCTCTTTTGAAGGATTGAGTAGCAAAGTTCGATTTGTAATTTGGGATTTAGCTGGCCAAGCGCAATTCAAACGCGTGAGAATGTCTTATGTTGAAAATGCAGAAGCAGGTTTACTTGTTTATGATGTTACTCGAAAAGAGACATTTGATAGCCTTGAAGGTTGGCATAATGAAATCAAGACAGCTTCACCGACAATCTCATTAATTTTAGTTGGAAATAAAATTGATTTGGAAGATAAACGTCAAGTACCAACTGAAGAGGGACAAGCTTTAGCTCAAAAACTAGGGTTAACATATATAGAAACTTCAGCGAAGACAGGAGAAAATATTAATGATGCGTTTAAAATGTTAGCTCTACAGATGATTAAAAGGTTTGTTGTAGCAGAAGAAGTGTAATAGAGCCCCTGGTGGGATTTGAACCCACGACCGATTGATATTTCTTCCTTTTTAAGCCAGATTACGAATCAATCGCTATTACGGAGTATTTACCCATACCGCTAAGCCACAGAGGCTTGAAGATGATCAATAATAACTTAATATTTATTAATTTTAAACAAATTAAAAATTTATCTAATGAAGAAACATAATATAATTGGTGATTTTGGAGAAACGGCTATAATTAAAATAATTGAAAGTGTCATTCATGAAATTACTGGAAAAATATTAATCCAAGATGATTCATTTTTCTTCGCACTTCCACCCAATAAAGATAATAAAATGGTGGCTGTTTTTAACTCTGACATGCTTGTCTCTACTACGGATATTCCTCCACAAATGGATTTTCATCAAATTGGTAGGAAATCTGTAATCATGAATATTAGTGATTTAATTGTAAAAAACGTTAAACCAAGAGCCATGATCATTTCAATGGGCCTTCCTAAAGATCTATATATTAAAAATTTCAAGGATATTATAAGAGGGATTGTAGAATGCTCAAGAAAATATGATTTAGATTATATCGGAGGAGATATTAACGAAACTAAAGAAATAATTATAAATCCTACTATTTTTGGTTATCAAGAAGATTCAAAAATAATACATCGTGAGGGTATTAATGAAGGAGATGTAATAGTTGCAAATGGAAAATTTGGATTAACTGGTGTTGGTTTTGACATTTTATTAAATAAAAAGGGTGATATCTCTCAATATCCTTCATACAAAAGGTCAATTATGAGTGTATTAGAACCAGTGGATTTTAAAGGAGAAGCCTTTATTCTAGGTGATAAAAATCTTGCTTCAGCAAGTATTGATTCCTCTGATGGATTGGCAAAGTCATTAAAAGAATTAATATCATCCAATTCCAAAATAGGATTCGAAATTAATTTTAATGAGGAATTAATGGACGAGGAAGCAGTAAGATATAGTAAGGAATTTAACATCTCATTAAAAGATCTCATATTTAATGCAGGGGAAGAATTTATTCATTTATTTACAATACCTAATGAAGATATTCTAAATGCTTCAAAAATAATAAGAGATAATCATATGGAACTATTTCGGATAGGAAGGGTGATCTCTGATGAAAAAATCTATATAATAGAAAAGTCTCAGAAAAAAGGATTAACTTTTAGCGGTTTTGAGCATTTTAAAAATAATTAAAACGTAAGAATTGTCAAGTAGCTAATAATAATTGACCCTTACAAGTAGCATATCGAAAAAGTTTTATATTATTGATAACTTAAATATATAAGCTTGTTTTATATCTGCTCAAATAATATATAAATAATAATTCCTAAGTTTTTGGGCTATTAGCGCAGAAAAAGCACGATTCGAGCTTTTTGCGTAAGCAGGTAGCGCAGCAGGCTTTTAACCTGAAGGTCGTGGGTTCGATTCCCACATAGCCCGCAAATAATTCTTTTTAATAATTAAAATTAACAATAGATAATTTAATGTTCATTAATATATTTTAAATATTAGGATACAATCTTTTAAGAAGAAATGATAAACCTAGACTCTAAACTTCCATCAGATGAACCAGAACAGCTATTAATAAAGTCCCAAGATATTAGTAATCCAAATTTCGGTTGTGAACCGAAAAAGCGTGATATTAAAACACTTCTTGAATATGGTGTAATTAATTTAGATAAGGTGAGTGGTCCTTCAAGTCATGAAGTAACATCTTGGGTACGGAAAATTTTGGGTATTTCAAATGTAGGACATGGTGGTACGTTAGATCCTAAGGTTACTGGAGTACTTCCTTGTGCTCTTGGAAAAGCTACACGAGTACTTTCAGCTTTGTTAAGTGCTGGGAAGGAATATGTAGGAGTAATGTATTTACATTCAAAAGAGTCCACGCAAAGAATTGAAAAGATCTTTAAATTATTTACAGGCAAACTTTATCAGAGACCTCCAATAAAATCTTCAGTAGTAAGAAGATTACGGATTAGAGAGATTTATTATACAGAAGTTCTGGATGTAAACGAGCACCACGTTTTATTTAGAATTGGATGTGAAGCAGGAACATATGTCCGAAAATTTTGTTTTGATATTGGAGAAGCGTTATGTTCGGGTGCTCATATGTTAGAGTTAAGAAGAACGAGAGTAGGACCTTTTAAAGAGGAAGATAACTTAATAACTCTTCAAGATTTGAAAGATGCATATATGATTTATCAAAAAGAGGGAGAAGATAAATATTTAATGAAATTTATATACCCGATGGAAAAAATGGTTTCTCATTTGCCAAAAATCTTTGTTAGAGATTCTGCTGTTGACGCATTATGTCATGGTGCAAATTTAGCAGCAGCTGGATGTTGTTATATTGATGCAAGAATTAATACAGGAATGCAAATTGCCTATATGACTCTAAAAAAGGAGCTGATTGGATTCGGTATAGCGAGTAAAAATGCAATGGCTATATTAAAAGCCAAATCTGGAATTGTGGCGAAGACGGATAAAATTTTTATGAATAGAGGGACTTATCCTCGTTGGAGTGAAAAAAATTAATCAAAGAGGAGATTTTATTAATAATGGAGCGAAAAGATCAACATTATTACACACCTCTCCCTGATGTTAAATTAAAAATATTTACTGTTGCTGAAAGTTTACGTAGACATTTATATATATTTAAAACAGTTCCTGGTATTTTTTCTTTTAAAAAAATTGATTTAGGCACTAAATTATTAATAGAACATATGATGATCCCTTCAGAAGAAAGCAATTTATTAGATATAGGGTGTGGTTATGGTCCAATAGGTATAGTCTTAGCGCATGAATCTCCTAAAAGCCAAATTTATTTAGTAGATATAAATAAACTTGCTTGTTGGTGTGCTAGAGAGAATGTTAAAACAAATATATCGATTAATAAAGGACGTGTTCAAGTACTTTTTGGAAGTTTTTTTGAACCTATAATAAAAAAAAATATAAAATTTGATGGAATATATATGAATCCTCCTTTGAGACTTGGAAGAAATGTATTTTTTAAAATTTACGAGGATGTTTATAAAAATTTAAAACCACAAGGTCTATTTCAGTTTGTCATGAGAAAAAAAATGGGAGCAGAATATATATTAAAGTCTCTTAGAAAACAATATCCAGAAGAAAAAATAGAAATTATCTGCAAAAGAAGTGGATATTGGATTTTCAAATGCTTTCACAATGAATAGTAAGTAAATAAATATAAATGAAATGAGTCATTTCGTTTTCTAATTATAAAATATCTTAATTAGTAAAACTTTTTACCTAAGCAATATTTTTATTCATATAACTTGGAACATAGTGGATGTTTTTGACTAAGAAAAAAAAGATTGATGTACTGCTACACAAGTACGTTCCAAAACATGTTCTTTTAACACAAGAAGAAACGACAGCACTATTAAGTGAATATAAGATTGGACTTAGCGATTTACCCCAAATGTTTGAAAAAGATCCTGTGGCGGTTGCAATTGGAGCTAAAGAGGGAGATGTGGTTAAAATTGTTCGTGATTCAGAAACATCTGTAAAGTCTGTCGTATATTATCGCTATGTAAAAAAAGAAAAATTATAATAATATTTATTTACGGATTAAATTAAATAAAATACAAAACCTCATTGTTATATTGATAGCAATTAGCATCAAGGATTGATTATATTGAGTACCGAAAAAATAACCAATGCAGATAAGTGGATTATATTAAAAAGCTTATTTGATGAAAAGGGATTAGTAAGACAGCATTTGGATTCATACAATGATTTCATTGAATATAAAATGCAAGAAATTGTTGATGAATCTGCTGAAGTAGTTCCAGATATACCGGGATTTAAGATAAAATTTGGTAAAATAAAGGTTGGGAGACCAAAGGTAAGAGAAGCAGATGGTGCGACAATGGAAATTTCCCCGATTGAGGCAAGAATTAGAGAATTAAGTTATGCTGCGGATATTACTTTGGAAATGACACCTATTACAATCGATGAGAGGACACAACGAGAAGAAGAAGAAGAAACATTAGATATTTATATTGGTAAAATACCCATAATGTTGAAAAGTTGTAGGTGCCCTTTGGAAAGTTTATCAGAACAAGAATTAATAAAAAGTGGTGAAGACCCTCTAGATCCTGGTGGATATTTTATTATTAATGGCACTGAAAGAGTGTTAGTCACTCAAGAAGATTTAGCTCCTAATAGGATTTTAGCAGAGGAAGCAAGTAGAAGTTCCAGTGCGACACACCAAGCCAAGGTTTTTTCTACTAGAAGTGGCTTTAGAGCACCAGTAACTATTGAAAGAAAGAAAGATGGCAATTTACGAGTTTCATTTCCCTCTGTTCCTGGAAAAATTCCCTTGGCCATCTTAATGCGGGCTTTAGGATTACATTCTGATAGAGAAATCTTTGAGGCAATATCAGAAAATGATGAAATTCAAAAAGAATTAATTCCTGTAATAGACGTTGCATCTGAAATTCAAGTATTGAAGGATCCAGAAAAATCTCAACAAAATGCACTTGATTACATTGGTAAAAGAGTTGCAATTGGACAAACTAAAGATTATCGTATTAGAAGAGCTCTTCAAGTTTTAGATCGTTATCTTTTGCCGCATATTGGCAATAATGAAGAAGATAGAATTAAAAAAGCTTATTATCTAGGACAAATGGCACAAAAAGTAATGGAGCTAGCTATTGGATTTAGAGAACCAGATGATAAAGATCATTATGCTAATAAACGACTTAAATTAGCGGGAGAATTATTCACTTCATTATTCCGTGTTGCCTTTTTAAACCTTGTAAAGGATATTAAATATCAATTAGAAAGGACAGCTGTTAGGGGAAGGGCTCCAAATATTAAGACGGCTGTCAGAGCGGATGTAATAACAGAAAGAATAAGGCACGCTTTAGCAACGGGTAATTGGGTCGGAGGTAAAGCAGGAGTTAGCCAATTATTAAATAGAACAAATCATGTTGGAACATTAAGTCATTTAAGAAGAGTTATATCACCTTTAAGTCGGAGTCAACCTCATTTTGAAGCAAGAGATCTACATCCTACTCAATGGGGAAAAATATGTCCCGCTGAAACCCCTGAAGGACCAAATTGTGGTTTAGTTAAAAATTTAGGTTTAGCTTCTATCATTTCTGTAGGTACTGATGAAAATCTTTTGGAAAAAATTATTATTGATTTAGGAGTAATACCTATAAATGAAGTAAAAAATATCAGAGGTAATAAAGTAAAAGTCTTTTTAAATGGAAAACTAGTTGGAATACATCAACAATATAATAATTTCATACGTCAGCTTAGAGAAAAGCGTAGACGAGGTGAAATAGGACAACATGTTAACATTGGATATTACTATGATTCTAAAGAGATACAAATAAACTGTGATGCAGGAAGGGCAACTAGACCTTTATTCGTATTAAAGAATGAGAACTTGTTAATTACTAAAGAAATCATTGAAAAGCTTAAACAAAAGAAGTTCATTTGGTCAGATTTGGTTAAAAAAGGGATAATTGAATACTTGGATGCAGAAGAGGAGGAGAATGCTTTTATTGCCATGTTTGAAGAAGATATTACCCCAGAACATACTCATTTAGAGATATCACCTGCTGCAATTTTAGGTATTTGTGCATCTATAATCCCATTTCCCGAGCATAATCAATCACCAAGAAATACTTATGAAGCAGGAATGGTAAAGCAAGCATTAGGGCTGTTTGCAGCTAACTTACATTTAAGATTGGATACAAGAGGTCACACATTACATTATCCTCAACAACCACTGGTAAAAACAAGTCCAATGGAAATAATTGGAATTAATCAGCGTCCAGCAGGGCAGAATTTCATTATTGGTATGATGTCATTTGAAGGATTTAATATTGAGGATGCAATTATTATTAATAAAGCTTCAATTGATCGGGGATTAGCAAGAAGCCATTTTTTCAGGACTTATGATGCAGAAGAAAGGAAATATCCTGGAGGTGAAGTGGATAAATTTGAAATTCCTGAAAGAGGTGTTCGAGGATTTAAATCTGCTGAATCTTATCGTTTATTATCTGAAGTTGATGGAATTATTGAACCTGAAACTACGGTAAACGGAGGAGATGTTTTAATTGGCAGGACATCCCCACCAAGATTCATAAAATCGTATGAAGAGTTCGAACTTATGCAACCTAATAGACGAGAGACTTCAAAAAATATGAGACATAATGAAAAAGGAATCGTAGACACGGTCATTATTTCAGAGACAGTTGATGGAAACAAGTTAGTAAAGATAAAAGTAAGAGATTTAAGAATTCCTGAACTCGGTGATAAATTTTCTTCTCGACATGGGCAGAAAGGAGTGTTAGGACTCATCCAACCTCAAGAAGATATGCCTTTTACAGCATCTGGAGTAATTCCTGATATCATCGTAAATCCTCATGCAATGCCCTCAAGAATGACTTTAGGACAATTATTTGAAGGAATAAGTGGAAAAATAGCTTGTAACACAGGAAAATTAGGTGATGCTACAGCATTTGAGTGGAAAAATATAACTGAACTTCAAGAACAACTAGTTCAGGCGGGTTTTGAATTTAATGGTAGAGAGATTATGTATAATGGAATAACAGGTGAAAAATATGAAGCGGGAATCTATTGCACGCCAATTTATTATCAAAAATTATATCACTTAGTTGCAGATAAACTTCACGCTCGAGCACGTGGTCCTGTTCAAATATTAACTAGACAACCTACTGAAGGTCGAGCAAGGGAAGGAGGGCTTAGGTTCGGAGAAATGGAGCGAGATTGTCTCGTTGGCCATGGTTCTGCTATATTATTAAAAGAGAGATTGCTAGACGAATCTGATAGAACGGTTATTCTCATTTGTGAAAAATGCGGACTTTTAGCAGTATATGATAGAAATAGAGACAAACGATACTGCCCTGTTTGTGGAGAAGGGACCACCATCTCAAAAGTGGTTTGTTCTTATGCCTTTAAACTGCTATTGCAAGAAATGATGTCTCTAGGATTAGCGCCTAGATTAAAGTTAAAAGAAAAGATCTAATAATTTAATAGTTGAATTATTATTTAATTATTTTAATTTTATTAAAAATAAAAAAAAAAAAAAATTTATTTTAAGTTATCCAGTTAAAGGATTGCCGATAAAGTTTTGCTCAAGTTCGGGTAGTATAGTGAACATAAGAAATAGCACGAAAAGCAGAATTAAAGTGATCCAAAGAGCGCTTTCCCAAGAAATGTCTAAGAGATACTTGTTCACTGCGAGTAAAATGAGAAATCCAAATATAGGGACCATATATATCATATGATTATACCCCCTTTGATCAATTGCATACCTGATACTTACGAGAACATTTCCAAGTCCTTCAAAAACATATCCTATTGCACCCAATATGATTGGTAATACGATCACCGTTATCAACGCTATGATTATAATCATAAAAACTTTGTCCTTAGCCCTTTGCCTAGATTCAATCAATAATACCGCAATATAGAGTACCAATGTAACAATAATGGTTCCTATTATAATTGCGATAACATAATATAATGGATCAAATGAACCCATATTAATCACTATATAGTAAATTTTTTTTCTTTAATTTTTATAGTTAAAATAAAATAAGACTTATTTTATTAATTAAGTTGGATTATAAAAAAAACTTTGTTCTTATAATATATATTATTTTATAATCCAATATTAAGAAGGATAAAGTGAAATCCAAACGCTAAAAACACGGCAGAAATAATGATTGTGAGGATAGATAATTTTATTGAAATATCTCTTCCATATTTTGTATATATTATTAAAATAGCCAAAGAGATACATCCAATAATTAAAAATATCCAAGCAAAAACCCATAGAGGTATTGATGGAGGGATAAATTGAAAATTTATTAAAAACATGATTCATTTTTATTTTTTATTCTGTAGAACAAAATTATTTATTTATTTTTAATTTTGTTAATTAGAAAATTATAAAGGATAAATCATTTAGATTTATTATAATAATCAATTAAAGAATATTATAAAAGGAAAATGCATTTTTTGAAACAACTTGTTGAAAACTCCCAACTTGATGATCCTGCAAATAATCACTCTGATATTCATAGACATTTTTATAGGTATTCTAAAGGTGAGTTTATTGGACCAGCAATTATGATTAATACTACTAAATCAAGGATTACTATAAAAGGGACTCATGAATATGAAGATCTAATTCAAGAAATCGTTACCAAGACAGCTAATTCAGATAAATTTGAAATTACTGGCATATTGGAAACAGGTAAAGATTTAAGTGATGTTATTTCTAATTTAGGTCTTGAATGGAAATTAAAAAAATCCTCAGGTCAAAAACAAATTTTTAAATCAGAGTTCTCAGATTCAGTTGATAAGGTTACGCTTCTTGAAATGATTGAAACATTCAGAGCTAATAGTTATTTATTGTTATCATTCAATTCTGGGCCTTCATGTAAGGTTACAACTAAAAAAAGAATACCGCAACCCTCAAAAAAAAAAATTGAAGAAGATGATATTACTAAAAGAGTCCAATTCTGTTCTGGTATCATTGATAATAATGAAGATAGTATTAAAATTATTAAAGAACTCGTTTTTACCGATTTCATTTCAGAAATACCTAATAATTTTAAAAAAACACTACTAATGAACAATTATAAGTTCGATGATATTATAATACCCAAAAACGTAAAAAACTCATTACTTATGAGATTAATGGCAATTCGCAAGGGTAAAATGATAAGATCTTTAGAAGTTGATGGGGAATTTTACGAAAAGCAATATAATATCGTAGTTTAAATATCATAACAATTTGAAAAAATTTAATTTTTATAAAAAATATTAATTTATCAAAATAAGTCAAAATTATAAAGAGGGATAAGTTCCATTAAACAAGTCACTCCATTACTCCGTTCTTTCCTATATATTATAGGAGGAGATATAGCAATCGAAGTTGGTAATGAATTATTAAATTCTGAAGATCAGGATATAACTGATGAGGATATTACAGAAAATATAAAGGAAAGACTCGAAGAGGCTGGAATTGATTTTGAACCAAATGATCCAGAAGTATTAAAACTAAATTCTGTTCGAAAAACCCTCTATAAACTCTACTCTTCTAAATTAGCACAATTTAGAAGAATCCGAGATAAAACTACTGGTTGGTTTATATACTATTGGTGGCATGAATTCGATTTATTAGAGGAAATTTTAATCGAGAAGAAGAAGATCATTCAAAAGAAATTAAGAGAAAGATTACAATTCGAAGAAAATAACTATTTTTTTGTATGTAAGAATTGTGTTGAGTCAAAATATAAATACGACTTTGACCAAGCTTTTGAATTGAATTTTCGATGTCCTGATTGTGGAAATTCATTAGAAGCGCAAGACAATCAACCAATTATAGATTTCATTAAACAACAGATTGTTCTTAATGAAAAAACAAAAATATTAAACCAAGCAGATTAATCATCATTCTTCTTTTTTTTAATGAAAGCAATATCGCCTAATGACGTCCCTGTAGACTTTTTCATAAATTGAGAAGTATTTACTTCAATTTCATCTGCTTCTTTTAATAGCAATATATCATATGATTTCTCCAATTTTTTAGCTAATTTAATAGTTGGTTTAGCTTTGCCTGCTTCAATCCGTCTTAATAATGAGGGTTTCTCATTAATTTTTTGAGCAAATTGTTCTTGTGTTAAATTATTTTTAGTTCTTGTATTTCTAATTCTCTTAGCATAATCTTCAACTATTTCTTTTTCTAATGATTCTTCTGGTCTTCGAATTTTTTTTTTTTGAGTGGATTGTCTTGTTTTATATCTAACATTTATATTGGATGGGGGTCGTTCATGTATTTTTTGACCATGCTTAGCACACACTTGACACACGGTTATTTTCGCGCCTTCCAACAATACCGTTTGTCCTTTCCCCCATATGAGTGACCCACATATTGGACATTCTTTCTCGTCCTGATTAAAACCTCGTTTTGACATATTAACTCTTTTAAGTATAAATATTAAATAATTTTCTAATTAGCTTAAATTATTGGAGTTAATAAAAGTTTTATAGATTTTTATTAAATATTATCACAAGTTTTTTTTTTAATTAAGAATTTTTCTATTTAAATATACAGAACTTAAATATAAATACATTAAAGAGTATTAATTTAGTAGAGATATTATCTTAAATTATTTCAAGGATCGAAGGGGTATTTATTGACTACTACAAAAGAGAAGAAAAAAAAAGATGAAACCAAGGATGGAGAGTATTTAATAACGTATACTCGACACCTAGAAAAGAGGCTCCGGAATCTAGAAACCGAGAAACAGCTATTAGATGCCGAAAGATTGAGACTTGAGCAGGAATTGCATAGTTTAAGGAATGAAATAGATAGATTGAGAGAACCACCTTTAGTTTCTGCTACTGTTATTGATATTTTAGAAGATAAGGGGCGAGCAATCGTGAAGAGTTCCACTGGCCCCAGTTTTGTTGTAAATGCAAGCAGAAAAGTAAAAAATGAAAAGTTAGTTGCAGGTACTAGAGTTGCGTTAAATCAACGAACGTTTGCAATCATGGAGATACTACCAACAAAATTAGATCCTTTTGTAAAGGGTATGGAAGTCATTGAAAACATACCAGATATTTCTTATTCTGATGTTGGTGGCCTTGAAGATCAAGTGCAAGAAGTAAGAGAAACAGTAGAACTGCCTTTAAAAAAACCTGAACTGTTTGAGAGCATTGGAATTGAACCACCAAAAGGAGTTTTATTATATGGCCCTCCAGGAACTGGAAAGACTTTATTAGCTAAAGCGGTTGCTCATGAAACAGAAGCTTCTTTCATTAGAATCATTGGCTCTGAATTGGTGCAAAAATTTATTGGTGAAGGTGCTCGTTTAGTAAGAGAAATATTTAATTTGGCTAAACAAAAAGCCCCTACAATATTGTTTATTGATGAACTAGATGCTATTGGTTCTCAAAGATTAAAAATTGCTACATCTGGTGATCGCGAAGTACAAAGAACCCTTATGCAATTATTAAGCGAATTAGATGGATTTGAGCTTAGAGGTGATGTAAAGATCATAGGTGCAACAAACAGGGTAGATATTTTAGATCCTGCTTTACTACGTCCGGGAAGATTTGACAGAATGATTGAATTTCCCGTCCCTAATGATGAAGCTCGAGAAGCCATTTTCAAAATTCATATGAGAAGGTTAAACATTGAAAAAGAAGTTAAAATTAAAAAATTGGTATCTATCACCGATGGTGCTACGGGAGCTGATATAAAAGCAATATGTACGGAAGCTGGAATGTTTGCAATAAGAAAAGATGCAGAAATAATTACTGAGGAGGATTTTATCGACGCATCTAATAAGGTCCTTAACAAGATTAAGGATAATTTACAGTCTTCTGGTTTATATGCCTAACTTCTTTCTTTTTATTAATTAAGAGTAAGAAAAACTTTTTTTAAATTAAATATTATTTAGTTATTAATCAATATGTTTAATGAAGATTATTTAGATCTGAGAAAGATTAAAGCAATTTCGGATTATCAATTCGGACCGGACATTACAGACATTCTTTTTAATAAACCTGAACATATCCGAATTGAACGATCAAGAAACACTAACAAAATTAGGTATGTCTATTTTAAAGATACGATGCTATTGAGTCTTAGACCTACAAATGGTTTTTTTACTCTGACTAATTATTCTGCTAAAAAAATTTTAGAAAAAACCTCAATTCCAAGATTAAGAGTTGTTGTCTTGACTGAAATTTCTGAGTTTATAATCAAGGGTCGTAATGTTTTTTGTAAGCATGTCGTTGATATTGATAGTAATTTAAGACCTATGGATGAAGTTATTGTTGTTAATCAAGAAGATAAGGCATTAGCTATAGGAAGACTCAAGATCCCTGCGTACCAAGTAAAGTTTTTTGAAAGTGGAATTGCGGTTGATGTAAGAAAGGGAATTCTTAACAATTAAAATCAATATCAAATGTTTTAATAAAGTGATTTATTATTTAAATTATAAGTTTGATTTAAATTGTGATAATATAAAATGAAATTGCCTAAAGAAATACAGAAGAAAGAAAGTACTAAACCCAAACGTCCTCAAGCAGTTAAAAAGCCGGCAGGTGGTCAACAATTTGGATCCAGGCAAATGAGGAGAAGAATGCAGAACCAAGGAATTGACATGGATCAAGTTGATGCAACACGAGTGATAATTGAAGGTACTGAAAAGACTTTAGTAATTGAACAACCAGAAGTTATTTTAATGAAACAAGCAGGTCAAGAAATATATCAAGTTATTGGTTCAGCAGAAGAATACATGCCAGATGAATTTAGTGTTTCTGAAATTGAAACAGAAGAAGATGTTGAGTCTTTAGAGGAATCTGAAATAAAACCCACGATCACAGAAAGTGACATAATGTTAGTTGCTACACAAGGAAATGTTTCACCCGAAGAAGCTAAAGCGGTGTTGTTAGAATGTGATGGTGATATTGCAAAATCAATTTTATATCTTAAAAACAGACCTTAATATTATTTATAAAATCAAAAGATTTAAAGTCATAAATTAATTCAAATTTTTATTAAGGTTATAAAATAATCGATTCAAAATGTCTAAAGTTAAGAAAAGACCAGCAAGTCTGCAAACATCTATTTCTGAGATTGATATTAAATTTGAAAAAATTATTCAAATTACGGGATTTCTTTTTCTTCTTGCATGTCTTGGAGCTCTTGGTCTGCTTGGTTTATTAGATCTCGCAAATATTATAGAAACAGATGTTTCTTTAAATGCCATGTCCTTTGCATTTATATTATTTTCAGGTACTAGTTCTGGTTTAACTTTTGGGATGGGATTGGTAATTAAAAATAATAGAGATAAAAAAAGACGTTATTTTCTTGATTGGTTGTTTGGAGAGTTTTTCTTATGCATGATGGCAATCTTTAGCGTTGCTATATATCAATGGTGATTTTTAAAACATATATTTTAAGTGAAATTACTTATTTATAATCATCTCTAGGTGGTTGATATAATTTTAATATATTTTTATGATTTTAATATAAGATTATGATTGATTCTGCTTTCTTATTAACGATCAGCATAATATTATAATTCCACCTAAAAGCATTTTTTCATTTTTTATTTATTAACATTGGTTTTTTATTAATATAATATTTTAAATGAAAAGTAAACAGTTGAAAAAGAACGACATTATACAATTAATAACCAAATCAGAAAATTGAGGACCTCCCTATATGAAAAAACCAGGGAATTTATAATAATGTATATATAATCATAAAAAAAAAATCATTATTCTATTAATAAAATAGTTTAAATTAAAATAAAAATAAAATTTTTATATCAAAAAAGGTAAAATATATACCATAACAAGTAATTAATAACTCTTTTTTGTCTATTCAGGGGATTCGACAAAATTCGGAGATTATTAATCAGGTATTACATATTAAAAATAAGAATATATAAAAAGATGAGATTGATCTATGGGATTATTTTCAAATACCGTTGAAGGGAATAGTGAACGAAGTAAATATTTGAGAAATTTATTACCAAGAGTTTTTAGAACTGAAGGGGATGTTGTCGAATTCGATCCTTTAAAAATTGAAGAAAGTATCGTAAAAGAAACTGGTTTAGATAAGGAATCTGCTGATAAAATTACTGAAATTGCAGTAAGAAGGATAATTTCTTCTGGAATAAAATTTCTATCTGGTCCACATATTAGAGAAATTGTATGTTCTGTATTATCTGAACAACATTTTGAAGAAGAGAGAAAATTATATACTCGAATTGGAATGCCCCTCATGGATTATGAAGCTATTTTGGAACATGGTGTAGATGAAAATGCCAATCAAGACATGAATCCAGAAAGCATACATCATTGGGCTGCGAATAGAATATCAGATGAATATGCACTTTTAAGATTATTGGATTCAGAAGAGTCTAAGGCTCATTTATATGGAGATATTCACATTCATATGCTCAGGTATTTCGATTTGAGACCGTTCTGCCAAGAATGGGACCCTCGAATGATATTGGAAAATGGCCTTCCTCCTGTTGACAGTTGGCCTCATTGTAATAAATCAGGTCCTGCAGGAAGCTTGCGAGTTGCAGTCACACATTTAGCAAAATGGTTGGGCATTATACAAGGAGAGTTTAGCTTACCACATTGGGAAAAAGTTTTAATAGAAGAAAATGGCATTCTTTATTGGAGACAAATAGGAGATGTTGTCAATGAAAATCTGAAGGCTTTAAAAAAAATTTATACTTTTGCTTTTAATCCCCAGACATTGAAAATGGAAAAGTATCAAATAACAAATGTCCGCAAACACAAATGTAACGAACCTTTTTTAAAATTTAAACTTGAATATGGTCGTGAGATCACGGTAACACAACATCATAGTTTATTTACCATTGAAAATGGAAAAGTCATTCCTATCAAAGGTGAAAATCTAAAAATTGGGGATTTTTTGGTTATTCCTAAAAAAATTAATTATAATAATAAACTTAAATCTGTTAATATTATCAATTTAATTCAACAATATTCTCAAGATATGTCTCGATGGTACGTCAGATCAACAAGAGACATTCTGACAACTAAACAAATTGCTGAACTGCGCAAAATTGATAAATGGGCCAATCAACACTTGCATAGTGATTCTGTTCCTTTAGACATCTTTATAAAATTGAATGTTGATCCATCCAAGTTTAAACATATTCAATTAGGTATGGCTCGAAGCCCTTATATAATTCCAGCTGATATTCCAATTACAAAGGAGCTATTATTTATTTTAGGAATTTTTGTAGCGGAAGGTTCTGGAAGCTATAAACATTTCAATCTCACTCTTGGAATTCATGAAGAGAATTTAATTAATGAAATTAAGCAAGATTTTTATTCTGTATTTAAAGTTGAACTTAAAGATAGACATCCTCATAATTCTGTCAATCAGTTATCAATCAATAGCGATCTTTTCAGAGAACTTTTTGAAGACCTCTTCCAAATAGGTCATGGCGCACATAATAAAAGAGTACCCTTTTTTGTTTTTGGATTAGAAGAACAGTATATGCGTAATTTTTTAAGAGGGTATTTTCTTGGTGATGGTCATTGTAGAAATTCTAATTTAAATAAAAAACGCATTAGAAATGAAATTTCAGGAAAAACCGTGAGTGAACAACTTATTGAAGATTTGAATTTTCTACTGCTTAAACTTGGAATTGTTTCTTCAATTAATTATAGAGAAGATGGAAATACGATATCAATTTATGGTAAAGAATTTCTTGAAATATTTTTGCAATCCTTCAAAGAAGAAGATTTAAAATGGATAGTAGAGCAGACAGATTTTAAAATGTCTCCTATTCCACTTCAACTTCCAACGAATCATTGTGGATTAAGAGAGCATTATGGTAAAAGTTTTGATTTAAACCATATTGAAAGAGGAGTTATTAATCAAAAACAAAGAATTGGGAGGACCAATTTAAATAAAATCTTGATGAAAGTTCCAGATAGTTCATATAAATCACGATTGACTAAGTTTTTGGAAAGTGATCTAACTGTATTAAAAATAAAAGATATAATTAAACTTCCAGAAGAGGAATATGCCTATGATTTCGAAGTTGCTCCAAATGGTGAATTAATCGAAAATTTTGTTGGTGGAAAAGGTTTGATCATTGCTCATAATTCTGGAGGACAAGGATATGATTACATTACAACCTTCTTAGCCCCCTACGCTCGCGGAGTGAGTGATAGAGAAATTGAACAGTCCATGCAATGTTTGATATTTGAGACGAATCAAATTTTTGCGGCAAGGGGAGGGCAGGTTCCATTTACATCAATTTCGTGCACTCCTACCGTGCCAGAAGGATTGTTCAATATCCCTGCTATTGGCCCTCATGGAAAAAAAGTTGGATATTATGGTGATTACAAGGATGAGTGTTTAAAACTTTTTGATGCTTTAACTGACGTGTATATAAAAGGTGACTATAATGGACGTCTTTTTGCTTTTCCTAAACATGAAGTAAAGATTAAGAAAGAATGGTTAAAAGAATTTGAAACTTCTTATTTGAAATTAATGGAAGAAGTAGTCTCTATGGGAACGCCTTATTTTTTAAACATGTGCCCGGATTGGATGCCTGACGAAATTCATAGTCAATGTTGTAGAAAATTTCTTAGCGGAAATGAAATTATAAGTAGATGCATTTTAGATCCTGAGAAAAGAAAAAATGCTAATGTATGGGAAAATTATGTGACTATAGGATCTTTACAATCTGTAAGTTTAAATTTACCCAGATATGCTTACATGTCCAAAACCTTAGAAGAATATTTCAGAATTTTGGATGAAAAAATGGAATTAACAGCACGCATACTGCTTAAAAAATGGGATCTAATGGAAAAAAGACTTAAAACAGGACATTTACCTTTATGTAGTGGCACCATTAAGGGAGAACCTATATTTAAATTAAATGATCAAAACCTCTCTATTGGTTATACGGGATTAAATGAAGCTGTAAAGAGTTTGACCTCGTTTGAGCTCCATGAAACAGATGAATCATACAACTTAGGGAAAAAAATATTAAATTACATGGTAGCTAAATGCAATTCAATGACTGAAAGAGATGGGAAATCATATTCTCTCTGGCAACAGCCTTCAGAATCCAGCTCAAATCGTTTAGCAAGGCTGGATCTTAAACATTTTCCTAAAAAAGCCATAGTTCAATCATCAGGTAATTCTGCATATTATACCAATTCAGATCATTTTAGATACGACTCTAACATCCCTTTATCTGAAAGAATTAAAAAACAAGGTGATTACCACCCTATTGTTAGCGGAGGAGTAATAACACATATATGGCTTGGAGAGCAAAAACCTGATATTCATGCTTTATGGGAACTTACAAAAAATATTTGTCTTAATACCAATACCGCTTATTTCGCTTATACCACAGATTTTATTTTTTGTCCTTCTTGTAAGCAAATGTTTCGTGGTAATAAATTCAAGTGCCCAAAATGTAGTTCAAATGATGTTAAAGTGTATTCAAGAGTTACTGGATACTATAGCGAAGTTAATAGGTATAATGCGGGAAAAAAAGCGGAATGGAAGACAAGAAAGAGAGAAACCTTTTCTTTTTAAGAATTTTTTTTATAATTTTTAAAACTAATACAAACTAAAGAATGATCGTTGTAAAAAGTTTATAAATAAATTATATAAAATAATAAAACGTAATTACAATAGAAAATGAAATGGTAGATTTCTCTTCAAAAAAATTAATCGTTAAATTTATCGATGCTAATTGGAGATTACTTTACATTGTTTTGATGAGTTTCTTTATGATTACCATGATTATATGTAATTTGATAGCAAAAGATGGTTGGGACTTATTTTCAATCATCATGATTGTATGGTTGCTTTGTTCAATTTATATACCAAAATATTCAACTACACGTTCCAGAGCATTCATCATTCTTGTTTTCTTTATCTTTCTCGATGGATTAATCGACAGCTTGTCTACTGGATTTTGGAATTGGATAGGGTACCCTTGGATTTTATGGTATAATTATGGATTATATCCATTAACACATCCACTTAGCATCATCTATCTCGTGACTTTATGGGTATTTGCCATTCCTTATAGGTCCCTTATAATCGGAAAATATTTTGTCATAAATTATTACAATATAGATTTCAATGATCGACCGCAACGATTTGAAAAGTTTTTTGATAAAGAGAGAAAAAGAATCATATTATTTTATTTTACAGGATTGGTTATTGTAATGAGTTTTATCTGTGATTGGATTAATTTTTTAGTAAGACCAGAAATACCAGATTTCGATAATTATATTCCACCACTTGGTCTCTGGACCCCTGAAAAAATGGCAATAAGAACTACGATACTATTAATAGTCGGGGTTTATTGTTTTTATTTAGCCGTTCGAGAAAAAGAAACTAAGAGCTCATCAGTAGTAATTCTTCTTATTTTTATTTTAATTATAAGTTCAATAACATTTCTAATTGCATATATCTGACTAATATTTTACTTGAAATCATCTAAATATAAGAATAGTCATCATTAAAAATTTTATCTATTTCTTCCCTAAACTATAAATTTAAAATCAAATTTATCTTTTTTTTCTTTCTATGCAATAATTATTCGAAAAATTAGAAAAATAGGCAATAACATTTTTTTAAAAACTACTATATGAAAATTATACGTTTTGAGTTAATTATGTTATTAATCTGACAATTAGTATTTCATAATATATTTTAATTTATGAAATAAGAATAGTGTAAATCTAAAATGAGTAATAATGCTAATTTAAATGAGATTTAAGAAAAAGGTGATTTGTGGATAGTTAAACATAGTGGATATTGGAGCCCTTTATCAATGATGTATGCAATTATTGAGGAAGTAGGATAAGTTGCTCGAGAAATAAATAACCATGAGGGATATAAACCTAAAAAGACTGAAGAAAAATCTAATTTAACAGATGAATTGGGAGATCTACTATTTTCAATTATTTGTTTAGCAAATCATTATAAAATAAATCTAAATAAACCATTTTTCTACACATTGAGAAAATATTCATTTAGGTATGCTGAATGATTTTTAAAATAACTTTTTGAACAATCTAAAATTTCCTAGGAATTTATTTCAATATTAAATTTATACTAACGTAAGTTATTAAAAAAATTATCAAAAATTAATAATAACTGCTCTCCTTGATCAAAACAACGTGATAGATGATTCTATAATGTTTTTTCCATATTTATGATGCATAGAAACATTTAAATACGAATATGTCTCTTATTTTATTTACTCAAATAAACGCTTAATCCAATAGAAGAATATTTAATTGATTAAATAAACATAAAAGGAAGGGAAAAAATATGATAAAAACAAAAATAACAAAAATGTTAGGGATAGAACATCCTATCATTGCTGCTCCTATGGGGCCTTTTTATACCCATAAACTATGTGTAGCAGTGTCAGAAGCCGGAGGTCTAGGTGTATTAAGCCATATTACTTTACATGGAACAGTTAGTTTAGAAAAAATGAAAGAAAGTATGGAATATGTTGTTGAACATACCGATAAACCATTCGGATTTAATATTAGAACAGCTTCACTACAGCCAGATGCTATTAAGCTTTGTCGGCAAATTCCAAAATTTATAATGAGTAAACCGAGAATCAAAGAACAATGTAAATATCTAATTACAAGCGCTGGATCTCCAAGACTTGCTCAAAATAAATATTTTGAAGCATTAAAAGAAGGAAGCTCTGGTATAAAACATTTTCATGTAGTACCCTCATTAGAACTGGCTGAAAAAGTAGTTAAAGCAGGTGTTGATGGAATAGTCGCAACTGGACATGAAGGAGGCGGACATCAATCCTATGAAAACACAAGTACTTTAGTTTTAATGCAACAGATAAGAACAAAATTACCTTATGTTCCAATAATCGCATGTGGAGGTTATGCTACCGGAGAGGGACTAGCCTCTGCCCTAGCAATGGGTGCAGGTGCTATTGCTATGGGATCTAGATTTATTGCAACTAAAGAGTGTGAATTTCATGATAACTATAAAAATGTTGTTGTGAATTCGAGTGTATCTGATACAAAATTAATAACTGGCGTTTTCGGACCAGCTAGGGTGTGGAAAAATAAGTTTGCAAAAACGAAAGAGGTAGTGGCAAATAGAGAAGAAAAAAAAGCAGGAGAAACTTCAATTTCATTTGTAAGTGAAGAAGTAGAAAAGTTAGAGAAAGCTTATAGAGGTAATATTGAAGATGGTAGTATTCTTTTAGGGCAGAGTAGTGGACTTATATTTTCCATAAGAAATGTATCAGAAATAATAGAAACGATCGTAAAAGATGCAGAAGTCTGCATAAAAAATGCATATGGTATGTTATTAAAATCCTCAATTAAAACTCCAAAAGCCTTAGCTTATTAAAAGCTCATTTTTTATAAATCTAATAATTTCTGTTAAAAATATATTAAAAAATTAAATGAGGTTCAAACAGATGGCTAAAAAATGTAATTTAACAAGAGAAGAGATAAAAGGATTATACAAAAAAAAAGAACTACTGAACGAAAAAACAATCCACTATAATTGTTTCAGAGCAATGGCGAATGACACTCGAAGAAACCTTTTAAAATATATCAATCATAAAACTAGAACTTTCAGTGACATAAAAAAGGAGTTTAAATTAGATGAGAACCAACTTAAATATCATTTATCAATGTTGGAGCAATGTTTCTTTATAATTAATTCAAAAGATGGCTGGAAGTCGACACCTGGAGCCTTAGCGTTTTTAAAGAATGTTTTAATGAAGAATAAATAAAGAGCTTGAACATTAAATCAATATTAAATTTCACATATAGAAATACAAAAGTGGTTTAATAATTTGAAAAAATTAATTTGTATTATTTTAAAAAATTTAAAATTATTGAACTAATTATTGAGAGATTTTTGCTCATAAATGATTTATTTTATATTTAATATTTTTCCTTATGATTCACGATGAAGAATCTTTGCAAGACATTCAAAAGAAAGTTGACGACTGGATAATTAGAAATGGAGGATATTGGAATCCATTATCAATGACTTGTGCAATTATAGAAGAAGTGGGAGAAGTTGCTCGGGAAATTAATTCAATTGAAGGATATAAACCGAAAAAATCCTATGAAAAATCTGATTTAGCAGAAGAAATGGGAGATTTAGTTTTTTCAATTATTTGCTTGGCAAATTACTATCAGGTTGATTTAGGGGACTCCATTTTAAAAACCATAAAAAAATATTCCACGAGAGACGCCAACCGGTTTTTAAAATAAGTTATTAATCGAGATCTTTCCATGAATTAATTTTAATGGTTTTAATCTCTTTACTAATTAATTTTGATATCTCATCCAATCGTTCTAATATTAATTTGTCAGTATAATTGGTAATTTCTGAAATAAAATAAAGATCTTTACTATTCCATTTTTCATTTTTTAATTGATTGATTAGTCGTTCAATTTTTTTTTTTAATCCCTCTAATGCGCTATCAGGAAGATTAGGATTAATTTTTTTATAGTCTTCAATAAACAAAGGACCTCCAGTTACGATTAAATACTTAGGATTTATACCCATATTTTTTAATTTTTTTTTTGAAGAATTAGCAGAAATCAATGCAAAATGACCTTTACTCAGTAAATCAAGAATTTTATTTTTTTGAGATTTATCGTTTTTTTCTTGTTCTGATAAATCTGGTCTGTCCAAATATTTAAGGAATATAGGATGAAGCTTTTTTTGAAGTGAATTTAAGTGTAAGAGGAATTTTTCGTTCATCGAATCATTTAATTCATAATTGGGAACCACGTTTCGTATCAAAACCTTAATATCAATTAAATCATCTATTGCTGATATGAGCGTTTTAACTTCTTCGGGATTAATCTTAATACACTTGGAATAAATTAATTTATTATCTTAAGTAATTTTTTAAATTATAATAACATTTTTCATAAACCAAAAAAAAGAAAAAAAATGAATCTTTTAATAATTCAATAACACAATTTTATATTAATTTAACATATCAAATACAATTAAATCTCGATTAATAATGGGTAAAAAATCAACCTCCTTAGGAATAAAAACTTCAAGATATTATACTAAAATTTGCGTTAAATGTGATACAGAATATCCAAATTGGTTTACTAACTGTCCTAATTGTGGCGCGGTTTGGAATGAAAATGAAGCGCGAGAACGTGAAAAATCTGAAGATCTAGTTAATAAAAATATCAAAATCGTTGTAAAAATAACAGAAGAAGATTTCAATGAAGAAATAGTAGATGTAAAATTAATCTTCTCGGCAGACCAAGGAAAAACATGGTATCAAATGAACATGAATAATCAAATTGATCATTACATGGCAGAAATCAATAAGGTTCCTCAAAATTCCGTAATCATCTACTATATTGAAGTATATTTAGCAAATGGAGAAAAAATTGTTGAGAATAATGAGGGAAAATACTTTTATTATAAAGTGGGCGTTATTAAAGAAGAAACAAAAGAAGAACCTCCCTTAGGTTTTACTGAACAAATTAAAGAAAATATTGCTACCTCTCAAGCAATACCTCAAACTTATGACAATATTCCCATTGAACAGTTATCTGATGATGATAAAAAAAAATTATTACAAAAAAATTTAACAATTTTTGGTAAACCTCAAACACAGATTGATCCAAATCTAATAACTTGCCCTAATTGTAATTCTAAAATAAAAAATATTTGGACAAGTTGTCCTATTTGTAAAAAAGAGATTACATAAGCATTCTTTTTTTATAAAGGTGCACCGCATTTGTTGCAAAAAGCATAGTCAGATGAAAGCATCGTCCCACATTGTGAGCAAATAACTGTTCTTTTTTGCGTTTCTTGAACTTGAAAAGGAAGATTTTGAGTACTTGGGGGTGTTCGTGATTCAATTGCCTTTTCTAAATCAGCAATATTCGGGATAGAATTTAATACTGAAGGTTCCTCTGTTGATGTTTCAATTATTGGTGTAAAGGGTGTAAAGACGGTACTTTTTTTCTCTTTCTTTGTTTTGCTTGCAAGTGCTTCTATGAGGGAAGGTTCCTCCTTTTTAAATAAATCTGGTGGTGGTGTTGGAACAGGAGAAATATCTATATCTGGCTCTATGATATGCTCTTTTTTGCTTTTTTTCTCTTTTTTTTCTTGTTTTGCTTTTTTTGCTTCTTCTATTTTTCTTTGTTTCTCCAATTTCGCAGCTTCTTTTGCTTCTTGGGCCTCTCTTATTTTCCTTTCCTTCTCTTCCTTAGCTTCTCTTATTTTCCTTTCCTTCTCTTCCTTAGCTTCTCTTATTTTCCTTTCCTTCTCTTCCTTAGCTTCTAGTGCTAACCTTTCTTTCTCTTCCTTAGCTTCTAGTGCTAACCTTTCTTTCTCTTCCTTAGCTTCTAGTGCTAACCTTTCTTTCTCTTCCTTAGCTTCTCGTGCTAACCTTTCTTTCTCTTCTTTTGCTAGCTGGGCTTCTCTTATTTTTCTCTCTTTCTCTTCTAATTTTTTCTGTTTTTCAATTTCTTTCTGTTCTTTTTTTGATAATATTGTTTCTGGCATATAATCAATTAAAGAGCTAGAGTCAGAGGGTTTATATTCTCCCGAGAGAAAGGGAACGGCCTTTTCTGAGGGGGAAGATATTGTTTCTGTTTGTTTAATTTCAACAGGAACCTTAAAACCTTCAGGAGGAGGTACTTGAACAGGAGCACTTGAAGAGAATGGGACAGTTTCCGGTTTGAAAGTGGTACTGGAAGGTGCTCCTAATTTCTGTGATGGTTTTTTCTGAGTTTTGGAGGTAATTTCTTCGATTGGACTAGGTTCGGGTACGGGAGGTGCGGCAAATTCTATCTCGGGTTCGGGTTCGAACGAAGGTGCAGGAGGTGTTTTTTCGACTGGACTAGGTTCGGGTACGGGAGGTGCGGCAAATTCTATCTCGGGTTCGGGTTCGAACGAAGGTGCAGGAGCTGTTTCTTCGATTGGACTAGGTTCGGGTACGGGAGGTGCGGCAAATTCTATCTCGGGTTCGGGTTCGAACGAAGGTGCAGGAGGTGTTTTTTCGACTGGACTAGGTTCGGGTACGGGAGGTGCGGCAAAATCTATCTCAGGCTCAGGTGAAAATGAAGTTTCACTTCTAACAGGTGTTTGGATTGAACCGGTCATAGAAATAGGTATTTTTCCAGGGCTAAAAACGATTTTTTCTGCGAGTAACTGATCTGGTACTCCTTCACCAATCATTAAACACGCTAAGACAGAAAAACAATCTCCAACTCTATCTCCTGTTTTTGCTGAAGTTTCCATATAATATAAATCAAATTTATTACTAAAATCATTTATTTCCTCCATTGATACTGCTCTTTGGCTTGTTAAATCACTTTTATTCCCCACAAGTAAAAAAGGTATCTCGTTTCTCACATTTGCTCTGACCTCTTCAATCCACATGGGTAAATGCTCGAAACTTTCATAATTTGTTAAATCAAAAATGATTAGTGCTCCTAAAGATCCTCTATAATACATTGGTCGTATGGAACTAAATCGTTCTTGACCTCCAGTATCCCAAATCTGTAATTTACATCGTATTGTTCCTTCATGACTTTCAATTGCAATTGTTTTTACATGAAAATCAACTCCGATAGTCATCTTATAGTCTTCAGTAAAAAAATCCTTTGAAAATCTTATAGTAAGGGCAGTCTTCCCAACGCCTCCATCACCAACTACAATAGTTTTAAACAAGTAATCGTATTCCTCTACCATTCGAAGCCACTATTTAATTATCTTTTAATCTTGTATAATTTAATGTTAATTATTAACTATTCTACTTTTCTTTATATAATAATGATAATAATGGTATTTTATTTTTTTTATTTTTATTTAAAAAACATTAAAATTTCTTTAATGATACACAGTATTGTAAATTTTAATTACTTGTAGAGTTTTACTAATTTTATATTTAATAAAGGGTTTTAAAAACTCTAAAAGTATTCACGAAAGTATTATTCTTTTATCTTGCGTTATAATATAATTTTTTTTCCTTTAATAATTCCTTTTTTTTAAACAATTCTCTTTATTTTTTTAATTTATTAAATTGAATTGAAAAAAATGAATAATTAGAGCCAAGGACGAGATTTGAACTCGTGTAAATCCACTCACAACATGCATTCAATCATGGCATAATGCAACTCTGCAGGCGAACGCTCTACCGGGCTAAGCGACCTTGGCAAATAAGCTTGAAATGCATAAATTCATATAATATAAAGGTAGATCGATTATTAATTTTTTGATTTCATAAGGATATCAGGGCTTCTTGGAAATCATTTAATTCTAATTTGATAGAATCTAAATTTTTTACAGGAGCACAAATTCCCAAGTAAAAGGTTATTTTTCCATTTTCATCATCAATATCATATTTTCTTACGTATTCGGTCCTTTCTTCAGAAAATGTCAATTTTTCATCCAATTTTACATCTTCATCAACCAATCTTTGAAAAAATTCTAAAGATTCATTGACTCGACAGACTTTTTTATCAAAATCTCTAAAATCTATTATATTTTTATAATAATCAGAAATCATTAAACCCGATTCAGAAAATAGGATCGCATAAGAACAATCATAATTTTTAACAATTTTTTCTAATTTCATATTAATTTGTTTTAAGTTGAGCAATTTATTCAATGAATATGACATTGCTTTTGATAGAGTAGAGATATCATAATAAGTTGTATTAAAGAATTTAAATTTTAGGTCTTTATTTTGAGAGAGTATTAATTTTTTTAACATATCTGCTCGATCTGTAAATTCTTCATTTTCTCGGTATTCAGGATCATATTTATTAAAACAAATTACAACTTCATTAGTATACTCCATTTTTTCATCGCGATATATATCTAATAGTTCATGTAAATATTTCACAGAATCTTGAAATCTTAGATCATCTTTAATATCAATAAGAAAGTATAAGAAGTCAGTATTACTAAAGTAAATGGTATTATCAAGGTAAATTTTTCTATATTTCGCTTGTCCACCCATATCCCAGAAATTTATCATGAACCGATCAAGGAAAGAAAAGGAACTATATTCTATTTTTATCGTTGGTTTTAATTGTTTTACCCGTTCGTAAAAATTGTATTTTTTTCTTAATGCTATTAAAAAGCTTGTTTTACCTGCATTATCTAAACCCGCGAATATGAGTTTAAGTTCTTTCATACTTATTAGATTATAATTTTAATTAACTCAATTAAGTTGATTTTTAATTTATAAATATATTTAAAATTCCATTATTTAACTTTTGGGATTTAAATAATTCTATATTTTTAAAGTAAAATTTTTTATTACTTCATTCATATAATCCTCTAATAGTTAGATTTGAAAAGTTGAAATATAATAATGAAAGCACAAGATATAGATTTCTATTCGCTTGGTTTTGATTTTATAGAAACTAAGACAATGTTTGTTGTGGAATATAAGGATGGTAAATGGGAGGAAGGGAAATTAGTTCCATTTGGTCCATTTGAAATTTCTCCCGGAGCATGTGTTTTAAATTATGGGCAAGGAATTTTTGAAGGAATGAAAGCCCTAAAGACTAAAGCTGGAGAAATTGTATTATTTCGACCAGAAGATAATGCAAAAAGACTGAATGAAAGTGCTGAAAGGATGTTAATGCCTCCCTTTGATACGAATTTATTTCTAAAAGCAATAAAACAAGTCGTTAAAGCAAACCAAGAATATGTACCTCCTTATGATAGTGGGGGGGCATTATATATAAGACCTTTATATATTGGAACGGGACCAATTTTAGGAGTTGCTCCTGCAACAGAGTATAAGTTTTTTATATTCACAATACCTGTTGGGCCATATTTCCCTGAAGGATTTAAATCAATTGATCTTGAAATCTCTAAAAAATATACTAGAGCGGCTCCTGGAGGTACTGGATCCACTAAGACTTGCTGTAATTATGCTGGGACAATGAAACCAGCTAAAGAAACGAAAGAAAAAGGATTTGCTCAAATAATATACTTAGATGCTTCAAACATGGAATATATTGATGAGGTGGGAACGGCAAATTTTTTTGCGATCATTGATGGGATAGTTACAACCCCAAAATTAAAAGGGACAATTTTACCAGGTATAACAAGAAAATCTGTTCTAGATTTAGCTTCAAAAAAACTAGGGTTAGAAATATCAGAAAGAGATATCTCTTATGAGGAATTATATGATGATTCTTGTACTGAAGCATTTTGCACTGGAACTGCAGCAGTTATAACTCCAATTGGATCAGTATCATTTGAAAATCAAAAAAGAATTTTTAATAATGGTGAACCAGGAGAAACCACAATTAAACTATATGAACTTTTAACTGGTATTCAACGATTAGATTTGAATGATGATTTTGATTGGGTTGTTAGAGTATAATAAATAATAGAAAAATAAATTCTTTAGTTAAAATATATTCCCATATCATTAAGTCAGACAATATTTATTTTTTTTGTAAGATTCATAACTATTTAAGCATTTTAAATGGTAAAATATTTTTTTTTTTTCATAAAATTTTCCTTCTATTAAATCACCTATTATAAATATAAAAATTTTTTCTAATTGATCATCTCGAATTGTTTTCTTACAAGATTCACAAACCTTTTTCATTCATTGTTCACTTCTTTCCATTTAAACAAAGTTTAAACTCAATATAATTGTATATTACAGAATAAAAATCCCGATAAAATTCTTCATGCATCCATTTTAATATGAGTAATAATAATTATCTCTCTTATCGTTATTTTCTCATTCATTATACATATAATTCCTTATTAACCGTAAACTATTTACAAACTACTTTAGATTAATTCTCTTGAAATATTTTTTGGTATTTAAAAATATTAAATAATAAAGATTAATAGGATGATTGAAGTTAAAAAAGAGATTGAGAAGAATTCAACTAAAGAAGTTTTAGAACAAGTCCAATTAGAGTTTGATAAAAAACCTATATTGATAGTGTCATATTTTGATAGTAAAATTGGCCCGAATATTCTATATTGTAATGAAAATCTTGACTCATTAAAAAATTTAGACATAAGTAGTTTTTTAGATATATTAGAATCCGGGACATTTATTTTTTCAATTTCTCAATATCGTTCCATTAATTATATTTTTAAAATAAAGTCAGATTATGCCCGAGGAGGTATTGAAACATTAATGATTTCTTATTTGATAAAAGATGGTCATGTTAATAACGAATATAAATATTTAGAATCTAAGAATTCGCTTCTGGAAGAATTTGGTTCTGAAATAAAGAAATTGAGAGATTTACCAGAAATCATACATAAAACACGTAAGAAAGAAAATCTTCTTGAATCATGCTCTAAAAAGTTTAAGGATTTATTTATAAAATTGTATGACACATATGAAAATAAGTTAAAAAGCGATTATAAAAATCATTTGTGGAGAGAGATAGCAATAACTTGTCCTCTTTGTAATGAAATGAAATACTTGCAAATGCCATACAGAATCTTCAATAAAAAAAAGGAAAAAAAGAAGATTGTCATTCCAAAATATCGAGTATGTAACCATGAATTCAATATTCTTATAGATGAAAACTATAGAGTAAAATGTTTTCAACAGATAAGTAATAGAATTATAAAAGAACAAACATCACAAATGAATCCTCTTTTTATAGATATCTTTTATATAAAGCTCAACTTAAAACCTAGAATAATAATCCAAGCATTAAATGCATTTTTGATTAATTTAAAAGTTATAATTGAGATTGATGATGATAAAAGATTAGAAACTGCCATTTTAGACTTTTTTAATTTCATCTTTTCTGATGCCTTTAAAATTCAACTTACTATAAAAAGGAATAGGAATGTGAGAACATCTGCTCTTAAATTCGAAAATCATATTGCTTTTAAAATGAATGTAATTAATCAAAGTAAATCTATCTTGAATTATAAATTTGAAAAGGAGTTTATTTATGATTTTTTTAATCAAACTAATCCCATATCAGCTTTAATCAATTTAAGAAATAGAATTCGTGAACTTTTCTTATTATCTCAAAGTATTCGTGATTTTTACTTAAATAATGGCAAGAATCGCTTATTAAGCAGGAAAAGGGCAATTCACTACTTGGAAAATCATTATTTTATCAAGTTAAAGAAAGATTATATTGATTTCTTAAATATTATAATAAAAAATTACTTTAAAGTAAATATTAGATGGCTTCATGATTATATTGCTGAAAGAATAGAATATATGTGGAGAAAAGATGCATAATAAATAATTGATGATCTTCAATTATAATTCTTCATTTATGAAAGTCTCCAAACGATTCATTCCAATATTTATATTTTGAACATCAGTTGGATAAGAAAACCTAACAAATCCTTCTCCGTTAGGTCCAAATGAAATACCTGGACAAATAGCTACGTGTGCTTTTTCAAGTAATTGTAATGAAAATTCCATGCTTGAAATATCAAGTTGTTTAATATTTGCAAAGATATAGAAAGCACCATGAGGTTTTAGGCATTTTATACCTTTTAACTTGTTTAAACGATTGAAAATGTAGTCTCTACGGTTTTTGTAAATTTCTAACATTTTTTTTGTTTCTTCTTCACAAGTAAGAGCGTGAATTGCTGCTACTTGTGAAATAGAAGGCGCACAGATGAGAAAATTTTGTTGAACTTTTATCATTTCATTGATAAGCCTATGAGGGGCTATTATATATCCCAATCTCCACCCTGTCATTGCCCAGAACTTACTAAATCCATCAAGAATAACGAGTCTATCATGACATTTTTTATATTGCGCATCACTCAATGATGGAGCTATTTTTCCATCATAAGTAAGTTCAGAATAAATCTCATCTGATATGATCCATATTTTATTTTTTTCTATTATATTCGCTATTTCATCTAATGTACTCTCAGGAATTATTTGTCCTGTAGGATTTGAAGGGCTATTAAGGATAATCGCTTTAGTTTTAGGTGTTATAACCTTTTTAAGCTCCCCAATATCTAAATCAAATTGATTTTCTTCATAAATTTGAACGAATACAGGTTTCCCGTTAAAAAATGTTATAAAATTTTCATAACAAGGATATCCTGGGTCAGTTATTATTATTTCATCACCAGGATTGATGAGAGTTGATAATATATTAAAAAAGGCAGGACTTGTACCTCCCGTTATCATAAATTGAGTTTTTGGATCAAAATATGTATTTCGAGTATGCATTTTATAATCTGAAAGGGCCTCTCTTAATTCTATATATCCTAATGAATGAGTATAATGAGTTTTACCTTTTGCGATATCAGTAAAACACCCATTTACAATTTTAAGAGGAGTATCAAAATCGGGCTCTCCAATTTCCATATGCACTATATCAATACCATTTGCTTCCATCTCAAGTGCTTTTTCGAGTATTTCCATGACAATAAAAGGTTTGATCGAGTTTACTCTATTTGAAAACATATTGATTATTCCATATTCGTTGTAAAATATATTAATTAACTAGTGTTGATATTTTTTAAAGTTAATTTTCATATTATTCAATGTTAGTCATTAAAGTGGTTTGGTTTTGTTTTTATAATTACATATTTTCCTTATTATTGTTAAATCAAAATAAAATTTAATTCAAAAAAAAAAATTTTTAAGTTATAAAAGTTAAATATTTAAATTCTACATTTTTTTGGTTTTTTAACAAAAATAGACTTAACGTGATTATCATTAAGGATAAATTCGGATTAGTAGGTTCTAAAATACCAGAGTTTGAATTGTCAAATTCGAGAGGTAAAAGTATAAATATAAGAGAATTTGAAAATAAAAAAAATGTAATCATAGTTTTATTCAGAGATATTCATTGACCCTATTGCCGCTGGCATGCGGCACAATTAAGAAAAGCTCTTGAGCAAATTAATGAATTAGATGGATTTTTATATCCAATTTTAGCTGATAATGAAAAGAATGCTATAAAAATGGAACAGAAATATGCAAGAAAATATGCTATATTTTACGATAAGTCTAAAAAAATACCAAAACTTTTAAACCAACAAGTAAAACTCCTAAAATTGGGAAGGATGCCTGGATTATTAATTATTGACAAGCAAGGAATAATTCAATACGCTTATTACAGTGATAACATGCATGATATACCTGAAAATGAAGAAATTTTGAATATTTTAAGAAAAATCAACCAAAATTGATTTGGAATGGATATAATCAAAAAAAAATTAAATATTGTATCCATAAAGTTAGCCACACTTGACCAAATCTACCATTTTTTTTTTAGTAATTGATTTAAATATTGGTAATTTGATCATATTATGCAAGAATTGGCAAATGCTAATGGTATCAAATTAAGTTATGAAATTCACGGTAATGAAAATTCTGAACCTTTAATTCTCGTGAGTGGATGGACATTTAAAAAAGAGATGTGGATCGCTCAGGTTGGTCCTTTAAGTGAACATTTTAAGGTAATCACATTTGATAATCGAGGATGTGGTAAATCTGATAGACCCGATATTCCTTACACGATGGATATATTTGCTGATGATATTATTGGATTAATGGATTATTTAAAAATCAATAAAGCTCACATGATGGGGTATGCTTTAGGAGCCATGATATTACAGGTATTAGCATTAAAATATCCAAACCGTGTTAATAAATTAATATTACTTAACACGGTAGGGGGATTTCCTGATGATGAGGGTGTAGAGAACGTGAAAGCCATAAATATTAAAGCCTTAGATTTCCAGCAAAATGCTCCAGAAAAATATTTCATGAGAAGTTCTAAAATGGCCTTCCATAGGAATTTTATAAAAGAATTAGAAGAAGATCCTTCAAAAAAATTTCATGATTTATGGTCAGTTGCAGATATTGTAAAGGAGTATAATATAAACCCACAAACCCCTAAAGATGTAGCAAATCAATGTAATGCCATGTTAGGATTTAACATACTCAATAAATTAAACGGAATAGAGAACGAAACTCTAATCATTGCCGCATCTCATAATAAATTACATCCAAAAGTAGCTATGGAAGCCATGCACGAAAAGATTCCTAATAGCAGGCTAGAGATTATTGAAAAAGCGGGAGATAGTGATTATTTATCTAGGGCTCCGGAAATTAATCAATTGGTCATTGATTTTTTAAATAAGTAAATTGTTCAGATAATAACGTTTCAATTACTTAATTAGATATTCAAACTGGAAAGAATCAAAATATAAAATAAAACAAGATTTCATATTAATTTTTTTTAATTCTAGTATATTTTATAAAATTCAAGTTCAATTACTTACCACATAGTTTTATAAATAAAGCTAAGATATTTTATCTTTGGAATATCATCATGATATTTCAAAATAATTTAAAAAAAGCGGAATCCGAAAAGTTGATCTAAATGAAGAAAGTTCAAAAAATACTTGCACTTTCAATTTTCATAACAATTCTTAGCATATCAATCTCAATAAACGTAGTTCCCGTTAATGCCTGTTATAATTCAAGTGAATTTGAAGAATATGCTTACTGGAAAGATTCGCATGGTCAAAAATATTTAGAAATAAAAGCTAATGATTATTATTCTTTAGGTTGTTTCGAAGGAATTGAATTAGCTGATAAAATATTAACAATGAAAGCATCAATTGAAGCATTGTTTAGTGGCTATGGAATTCCTTATGATTACCTAAGAGACTTAGCTAATTTGTACAAACCCTATATTCCAGAAGATTATATTACTGAAATGCAAGGAATGGCCGATGTACTTGATTTTCAGGGTATAATATTCGATGATATTCTCTTACAAAACTGTTTTATAGACATTTACTATGGTCAGTTAGTTCCTCAATTATCGGGATCTCCACGTCCCCCACTTGAAATTGGATGTACTGGAATGGCTTCAAAAAACAAAGATGGTTCAGTTACTATTGGACAAAATTTTGATTTCTCACAGTTTTTACACCCTACCTTATCTTTTGTGTTACATCAAATCAAGGGAAAGCCAGCGATTTTTTCTCTAAGAATGGGGGGAATGTTAGGGTTACCAATGGGAAAAAACAGTAAGGGAATTATTTCTACTGTAAATGTGGTTGAAACTATAATAATTGGTTCTATAGATGTACCTTCTACTTCGAGAACAAGATTAGGTTTTGAAAACAGCAAGTCCGCAGAAGAATTTTTTGATTATCTCAATATTTCTACTCTTCCAGTTAGTTATAATTCTATTTACGCTGATAAGAAATCTAATGTAATTGGGACACAAAACATTCCGAATTTATCATTAAAAGAGGAAATAGAAGTTGGAGAATTTTTAGTGAGAAGTAATACCTATATTACGGAAGAATTTAAGCCATATCTCCTTGATCCCTCTTATTCCGTCAATAGGCAAAATAAAGCTGAAGAATTGGTAGGAGAGTCATTTGTAGATGAAAAACTATCTTTATATGAATTAATAAATATCCTTCAATATAAAGATAATACTGATGCTTCAATTTGCAGAATTGGTTCGATTGATCCTGTAGAAACCCAGACAGGTGCTTTTATGGCATGTAGACAATTCAGAATTTTTGGCTTTGGTATATTTGGCCTTGGAAACGCTCTCGAGAGTAATTGGGGAATCATTCCAATATGAGAATTGAAATAAATAAATATCCTTTTTTTTTTATATTAAAAATGATAATTCATGTAAGAGCATTATTTGAGGAAAAAATATTGAAATTATAAATCCAATAATAATACTTAAGAAAAATGCTATAATAACATCAGAAAGATAATGAACACCTTGATATACACGAGAAACGGCTACTAAGATACTAATTACTGTTGCTATTATCAAGGTTGTAGTCCCGCTATAGCAAAAAGCTAAAGCAAATGAACTTACTGTAATATAATAAGTATGACCACTTGGAAATGAAGAATTTTTCTCTCTTGTTAACGGTTTTATATCTTTATGAGTAAAATAAGGGCGGTTCCTGTTAATAATTTTTTCAATGGAATTATAATTAATAATGGACTTAAACCTGCAAGTATCAATACATAAGCCATGTGATAAATATCAAGAATGAATAAAATTATGACAATGCCACTCCAAATAAAAGGTAAACCTAAAAAAGACAATGATTTCCAAAAATAATTACCAATTTTTGTTCTGAATATTTGAATTTTTGAAGATACTTCATAATCAACATCCTCAACAATATTTCTAAAAAAAGGAAAAAATCCCTTTTTTACTTGATTATTATTTATTTCGCGTGAACCTTTTGGCTTATCCATAATTTATTATGTTTTTTTACTCATGTGGTATGAAATGTTTTTGATTAAAGCAACCCTTACTTAAATATTTAAATAGTATGATGTTGATTATATAAACCTAATGCTTTATTCAAGCAAAAATTTAACTGAATAGACATGTATCAATTAAACTAGTATATTTTAAATAAAATAATAAATATGAGTTGAAATTACTAATTAAGATGAATGATCCTGATAAACGGCATTATAATACAGTAGTTTTTATTTCATTTGAAAATCATTATGCACCACATGGGGGATTAGCAGCAGTCATGAAGAATCTACCTCCTGTCATGTCAAAGTCAATCAAAACAACTCTTATATCTCCTCTCTTTCCGAATATTAAAAAAACAAGAGAAGCAATTGATTCTCAGATATTAATTGATACAAATTATAGAGGACATGTACTCTATAAAGGTTATAAACACGAAATCAGCTTATTTAAGAGTACAGAATTTTCAGATTTTAAAAACTATGACCTTTTTTTAGTAAAAAGTGATAATTTCTTTTTAGCAGGTGAAGATCCATATAATGATACATGGCGTTATGATGCGCTCTTCCACGATTCATATTTCTTTTCAAAATCGATACCCATTGTGTTAAATTTAATTAAAGAGAAGTTCTCTCCACCTTACATGATAAATTTACAAGATTGGGAAACTGCACTGGTGGCAGATAGCATTGCTCATTCTTCACAAAATAAACTCGTTCTCACTCTTCATAATCCATATGATGAATATCTACCAAATGATCCTCAAGGCCGGACGGTATTGCAATTATCAATTCCTAAAATTCAAGGTTTATCTACGGTCTCGGAGCATTTTGCCTATGAATTACAGCATGATGTTTTGCATCAATATATTCTTACACATAAATTAAAAACTCAGTTTCAATTATTAAAGCCTATAGGAATTAATAACGGTAATTTTGTGAATCTCTCGTTTCCTGAAAAATTAATTGATTCCACTGATATATTACATAAGAAATTAGAAAACCGAAGAGACTTTAATACAATGTTGATGGAGAGGAAAAATATTAAACCTAAATGGGGTAATAATTTTGATTTAATGAGTGAAGATTTACCCCTTTTTTTACTTTTTGGACGAGATGATCCCAATCAGAAAGGTTTTGATCTAGCAGCAGCAGCAATATATAAATTATTAAAGAAATCAAATCCCCTTCCCGCGTTCTTCATATTTGCATCCATTCCAGGTCCGCATGGATTAAATAATTTTGGACCAATGCAAGATTTAGCCTCAGAATTCCATGAAAATGTAATGGTTTTTCCATCACGCTTGTCAGAGGGTTATGACCTACTACAAAGTTCTGCGAATTACATCATCATGCCCTCATACTACGAACCTTTCGGAGCAGCAAATGAAGGATATGCTTCAGGTGTTCCCGTTATAGCAAGAGCAACGGGAGGTTTGATTCAACAAGTATGTCCGAAAAATTACAAATCACTACCGGAAAAAATAAAAGAATATGTCAAATTGTATCACGGTGACTTGACAAGACCAACTGGGTATCTTTACCGAGAGCAACCCAATACTGAAACAGCAGAGAATTGGAAATACCTCCTAAGCACTGATTTTTCAAAACGAAGGTCAGTTCATGAACCTGTTGATTGGCGAAATCCTGTGTTCTGGTCAATGGTTTCAGAGCTTGAGATCGTTTTGGAGGAAGCAATCAAACTTTATGAGTTTGATAAGGAAACTTATTGTGAGATGATTATAAATGGTATTAATTTATTCAAGGAGTTCTCATGGGAAAAGACCGCAAAACTTTACAGGACTTTATTATATGATACTATTTGGTAAACGTTTTAAATAGAAACAAATTAAAAAAAAAAAATAGGATTGTTTAGAAACCTTTAATAATCGAACTTAAAGCATTAGACATTATATATAACTGAATCTGCCGAGAACCTCCAACTATCTCTTGAATTCGTGAAATTCCTACTAAATCATGCATTAATGTATTATCATTAAGACCTGCTCCACCCATTACATTTGCACATTCATAACATACATCTTTTGTAAGATCTGCGGCCATATATTTAAATTGGCTTGCAGAAGAAACAAGAGCATGAGCAATATTGGGAGGAAGTTCACCATATTTTTCAATTTTTTCATCATATGCTTCACAAAATTTCACTAATCCATATGTCAAGGAGTTAGTTCTTGCCCAGAGTTCAGATAATAATAATCCTACACCTTGAAATTTCATAATTGGTTGATTAAATTGCTTTCTCATACTTGCATAAATGAGAGCAAACGAAAGAGCCGTCCAAGATTCACAAAGATTTTCTGAAGCAATCATTATTCTTTCGGGTACCAATCCTTCAAAAAGATGTTCTCTACCTTTACCAACTTCTCCAAGAACATAGTCTTTAGGAACATTCAAATTAACTAATTTTTCCTTCCCAAGATAAATTTTTGGAACCCATGGAATGAAAATTCTATCACAATTCCAACCTTCCCAATCAGTATCAATTAAAAATTGTGCCATCATATTTCCATTGTTTTGTTCTGCTGCAGCATAACAAACCGCCCATTTTGACCTAGGTGCATTAGTGTTATAAATTTTTTCTCCATTAAGAATAAAACTTCCATCATCTTGCTCATCACAAGTGGTTAATTGATGTACTGCATCAGAACCTCGTTCTGGTTCCGTTATTAAAATACAACCCGGAACTTTTCCTGTAACTAAATCTTTTAATGCATTTAACCTTACAGGAACATTGTCATGATGAGCGTAGATGGGATTTATGGCCAAAATTGAAGCCCCAGACATCATTAAATATTGGGGATCAAATTGATCGATAGCCATGCCCCTAAGTAAATCCACGGTTAAACCATATTTCTCATAGTTTAAATCAATTTCACTAAAGGGCTGTATACGGGTGATAAACCCCTCCTTTCCAAAAGCCGGAATCCATTCATAAATATCTTCATCAGGACCATGAGTTATATTGTTATCTTTTTCAAAGTTAACGCAAAAATTTTGCACTTCTTTGAGAAATTCCATTTCATTCGATGATAAGATGGATGATAAATTTGCATTCATGAATGCATAACGATTTTGCAGGCTCAGCTTTTTCATTATCTCATCATTAATGCCATGAGCATATTTTGTTTTTGACATTTTTCCCCACTTTCCATTTTTATGATTTATACATTATCGTATATCAAGTTAGATAAATAATAAAACTAAATGATTTTTTTAATGTTTTCTAGTATATTTGTTTCCTTTTGAATATTTCTGGTTAATTTTACGTATGTAAAATGAAATCTAAAAAAAAAGATGATTATTATCATCAAATTGATAATTTTTCAATTTAAAAAAAATTAAATTTAAAAAGTAAAATAAAAAGAATGATTTAGAACACTCTCCCTCCATCTCGTCTATATTTGTCTCGAAACTGTTAGATACCTGCATTACTCGAAAGCAACATTCCAACCAAACCAACTCTTTCTCTTGCTTTCATACTCTAAGCCTGAACCGACGAGTCCTGTTTCGACACCACACACTCGCGCTGTTGAGAATGGCGGGCTGAATACCTCGCCCGAAAGCTTGGCACGTACACCCCCATCTCACCAACCCCGTCTTTTACGGGTGCGCTCGTCTCATCTACGCTGTTGCTGTCACCAGC
>JBHLME010000030.1:0-40220 GCA_048938445.1 Promethearchaeota archaeon
TAATAACATGAGTCGTGGAACTGAACTTGGAGCATATAGAGAGAAATTTTCGAATCTTAGAAAAGCATTTGATTGATTTAATGGATAAGACTCTTGAATATGGGAATACGTTAATCGATGAAGAGTTAAATCTAGGTGTATTTAATGTTATAGCTAAACCTTTTATAAAATCATTTTATAACTATTGGAAAAATAATGATGCTAGACAAGGAACTCTCCTACAGATCAAAACTACTTTAGATTGTGGAAAATTTATATGCCTCAATGGCAATAGTTCGAAAGAGAAATTTGATGAGGTTGTGGACCAAAATTTTTTTAAATATCTGCAAGGAGATCAAGTTTATCGTCAATGTAAGAAAGACCATAAAAACTTTAAGAAATTAAAGGAAATTGTCAAATGGGCATTTATTTCGGGATTAGAAGAAGCAATTATCTGCTTAAAAGTCCAAGATCCAATTGAAGATTATGAGAGCTTAGTTAGAGCTGCGTTCAAAACTAAGGAAGAAGCGATTAAAGTTTTAGTAAAGCAATTAGATTTTACAGATGAGAGTTTACAAATTATTGAAGATGATTTAAATATTTTAAAATTACCTACAGGAAAAAACATTTTAATAAAAACTTTAAGAAAGGGAGTAAACCAGAATCGCATTAACATGATAAATGACCTCGATAAGATTTATAAATAAAATTCTTTGAGAATAAGGTTCCTTCTTTCACTAATCAATAAGAGAAATTATCTATATCATGATTTCTATAAAAAATAACAGTATTGTATTAAAATTAAAAGAGAAAGGTCCTTTAAGATTCATATTTCAGAATATCTTAATAAGTTTTTTAATTATTATGATATATTTTTATATTTCAGAATTATCTGGTTCAATATCAACTATATATCTCAATAATCAATCTTTTACCATAGAATTTGGAATTACTCTAGTTATTTTTACGATATTGGTTAAAGTGAGTGGTGCTTTTCATGGGATTATTGCAGGTTTTAGTGGCGAATTGTTATATCAAATCGCATTCTATAATAGTGTATATCTTGAATGGTGCATTATCGTTGGATTTTATGGATTCATTTTTGGTCTTTACAAATATAAACCATTAAAGTATCAATCAAGTAAAAATATATATTTAACGTTGATCTCATTAATTTTGGCAGGTATTTTAAGTAGTCTTTTTATAATTCTTCTTTTTTATATTTTATTTTATTATTCTCTTAGTCTTTATACAATTTTCATAGCATATGGATTTAAATTTTTCATTCAGTCAATTATATCCACATTATTAATTGTTCCTATTGTATTATATATGTATGATAGATTTCTTGCATTAAAAGAACACAATATATACAATGAAATTTTAACTCATCATCCACTTTCGGAGGAGGGAGTAACTCACACATTTTACTTAAGATTAGGACGTTCTAGAGTTTATTTATGTTCACGTTGTTCTGGGATGTTTATAGGAGTTATTAGTTCTTTTTCATTTCTACATGTAATAGAAAAAATCTTTAAAAGCCAATATAGTCCTGAACTGGCAATTCTCTCATGTCTCATTCTTCCAATACCTGGACTAGTTGATTGGTGTTTACAAGCAATACAAATTCGTTCAAGTAATACAAAAAGAAGATTATTATCTGGATTTTTAATAGGTATCGCACTACACATGATTGCATTCACGACAAAGTATTATATTTATTTACTACTTATTCTTTTAACATATTTTGGAATTTTTTTCTATTTTCTTTATAAAAAGCAAAAAATTCTAAAAAAACAGTTTGAAAAAGAATTTAATCACTTACAAGATATAGATAAATAAATATATGTTATAAACTTAAGAAGTAGTTTATAATTTAAAACAAGTTATAATAAAAAATCACTTTTTAAAACAAAAAGAAATGAAAAATATTATATTCATACACGGTTATTTGAGTTCAGGTAAAGGATTTAAAGGTAAATTTCTCAAAAAAATTTTTCCTCAAATTCTTACTCCAAACTTTAAAGGTTATTTAGATAAAAGAATGAAAAAATTAGAAGCAATTTTAAAAGGAGAAGATAACTGGATAATAATTGGATCGAGTTATGGAGGTTTGATGGGATCTTTATATGCATGTAAATACCCTGAAAAGGTGAAAAAACTCATTTTATTAGCACCATATATCATATCCAACGATATAGATCCAAATAACCTTAAAAATGTCCCTATAGATATTCCGGTCATAGCATATCATGGAATTAAAGACAAAACTGTAAATTTAGATAAAGCACGCTCTCGGGCGGAAAAATTATTCTCAAATTTATCATATAATGCTGTTGATGATGATCATGGACTTGACAAAACCATGTATGATATCAAATGGAAGGAACTTTTAGAAAAAGAATGAGAAAAATTGGACTCCAATTTTTTTAAATGTAAAATTAAATTTAAAATAATAAAGGAATAATAAAAATAATGTGCTGATATATTTATAATTGTGAATGATGTGATATATAATGACTAAAAAGAGATATGAATGTAGTGAATGTGGATTTTTATTTCCTTCAGAATTATCAAGTTTAATAGATGAGAGAACTCAAGTATATTGTGAAAGATGTGGCACTCCATTTTCTATTAAAGGAGTAGTTTTTAAACCTTACTCTTCACCAAAAACAGAAACACCTACAGAGAAATCAAAATCTGGAGCATCACCGATGCCTATATACCAAAAACCAAAGCCTCGAGTAGGAAGAGAAGAAATAAAATTTCAATATAAGGTAACAGAAAAAGATAAGGAAACCATAAACAAGTTTATCCAGTTTTTAAATATATTAACATCTATCCCCCTTTATGCAATCTCATTTTACATTTTAGGATTTTTATTATTCGATGTTATTATGTTTATATTCTTTAGACCCCCCTATACTCCCATGCTTGAAGTACATGTTATTAATTTCATTGGTAAGGGGATTTCTGGATTTGGAGCTCTATTTATTGCTAGTTATGATGCTTTTTACATTTCAAAAAAGGTGAAAGAGAAGAAATATAATGAAATAGCCGTTGATGCAATTTGTTGGGGTATTCTTGGTTGTATATATTTTGGAATTGGAGTACCTCTTCTTTTAAAAGGGATTGCGGTTTTCATATATAACTTAGTACAACGTAAAAACGTTGCCCATAATGTAAAGAATTCCTTAAATCATTTTTCTGCACTAGCAGGAATTGTCATAGGGATTTTAGCAATATCCTTTACCTTACAAAACATTTTGAATTTTCAGGACTATGTTTATTTTATAGGACCTGAAATAACTGTGAGATTTTTTGGTTTTATTCGAACAATAAAATTTTCTCAATTTATTCTTTCCATAATTGTCATTGCTACAATGGGTATAATAATTTTAATTATTGACCTTGTAATGAGAAAACAAATTAATCAGAAGGATAAAATTGGAATTGGAGATGCTATATCCGTCTTAATTATTGGAATTATTGGTGTTGCGAGTGTTGTCATAGGAATTTTCATTTTACTTAAAGGAGCACTTTTATTCTTAATGATTATTTTCCAACCCAAGAAAACTCCAGTACCTAAGGTTGAAATGGATCAAAAAATCCCTGAGCAAGTAAAGGAAGAGATGATAGCTGAAGAAACTACTAAAACTGAAATTCAACCTCCCGTTTTAGAAGAAATACCCGAAGAGATCAAGCTTACTAAGCAAGAAGAGAAAATGATAAAAAAGCACGTTAAAAAGACTGAAAAATTGAAAAAAGAATATGAAAAAGAGCCAACACCTGAGAAAGAATATGAACTAAAACTCCATGAATCTCTCTTACCTGTATCAGATGAAAAAGATAAGGAATTAATTAAAGCATATTTCACAAAAATATTTACCGTATTATCGAAAGATGTAAAAAATCAGATTAAAAACTTAAAAATTTCAAAAAAGGAAAAAAATGAATTATTGCAAGAGTTTGCGTTCTTGACGAGGGATGAGCAAGTAAAATATATCGAAGCAATCATTAACATGTATCAAGAAATTCCCAAAAAATTAATAGATCGAATCAGAAAACTACCTAATGTGCAACCTAAACATTATGATAAGATAATTGATCAGTTAAAATACTTAGATTTCGATGAACAGCTGAGATTCATTCAATTCTTAGAGGAAAATGCATGAGGGGTTGTAAAAAAAATGTCACTCGAGAGAAGAAGAGATACAAAGGAAATTGAAGAAGAAAAATCATTGGAAAGTAGTAACTTTAGACAGGATGATTTTACACCCTTAGGACAAAAAACAGTATTAACTGAAGCGATTGAATTAGAGGAGTATGAGGATGTTGAGATTGTTGATGAATTAAATGAAGTTGAGGTTGATGTTCTTGATGTTGCGAAGGAAGTTTTAAAACTTAAACGATATGATGCAGAATTTGAAATTGTATCAGAAAAGGATAAAATTCAGAAATTTCCAATAATAGAAAAACTATATGCTCAATGTATAGGGAAATTATCTTATAGAAAAGGATACAGTAAGGAAGATATTTTTCTTGCCATTCGAGGTTTAGAAGAAAAAAATTGGATTGTAACTAATGAAAGACGAACTAAACTTGAAATCTTAACAAATGAGAAATTAGTTAAAATCCTTGATTTTATTAAAGAAAATCCCGGAATCCATGCAAGAGATGAAAAAATCGAGAAAGAATTAAAAATTAGTAGAACCCCCTTTTTAAAACATATCATGACCTTAGAACGCTTTAAACTCATAAGATCGACGAAAATTGGAAAAAGTCTTCATTATTTTCAAGAAGACGTTCCTGAAGATTATGATGAATTAAAAATTATTTTTCTGAATC
The DNA here is from genome assembly GCA_048938445.1 of Promethearchaeota archaeon. Lineage (GTDB taxonomy): Archaea > Asgardarchaeota > Lokiarchaeia > Sigyniarchaeales > SOKP01 > FT1-020. The sequence goes on from JBHLME010000030.1 coordinate 4,828, forward strand.
CCCTCATCCCTCAAATATTAACAGAAATCTTCAAAGATGAATCTATTAAGATGACACAATTAGGTGAAAACCTTGATATATATCCCGGAACAATACAATATCATATTAAAAAGCTAACTGAACTGAATTTACTCAAAACCGCAGAGAATAAAAAAACAGGAAAGAAGATTTATTTAGCAAATTTCGAATTATTAAAAAAATACAATGAGTTCTTCAAGGAACCCGATTTTTCAACTCTTTTGCAGGGGATTTAATTCCTTTCCCTCTTATTTATTATATTAAATCAAATTTGATTTAATTTTTGGTAAGGAATTTACTAAAAGATCAATAGCTCTTTTCATACCTGTTTCCATATCAGGATGTAATATATTAGAATTGAATAAATCATATTTAGGATGACATGGTAAATCTGAAACAGATAAAATAGAGGCTGATTTAATATCATAAAATTTGCTCAGTAAGAACAAGACTGAATTTTCCATGTCAATGCCTTGAACACCTATAGATTTAATAGATGCTATAAATTCTTCTGTTTCACAAAAAAGCGCATCTGTTGTCCAAAAATCCACATGATTAACTCTATTTAAACCTCGAATATTGGCTTCATTTAAAATAATGTTGTTTAAACCTTGATCCGGTTCTGAAATGAATATTTTTTCATTTCCTATTTTAAGATTTAATGCTTTTGAATCGGGATTATTGATAAATTTGAGATGATCTAGTTCTTTTAAAAATTTTAAAATATATTGAGGAGATGTACCATCGCCACAATAAGACATTTTAGGAATAAGTATATCACCTATCGAAATATTAGTTTTATCATTCGAGATACCACCACAAAGATCTACACGAATAATTATTTTTGTTGTACATCGTTTTAAACTTTCCACTGCAATAGCCGCATTTGGACTACCAACTAAAGATCGTATTATACTGACTTTCACACCATTTAAATATCCATTATAAACCCTTCCATGAACACTTTTATTTTTTAATTTAGATATGAGACTTTTCATCACATTCTTAACAGCAGGTAAAATGACAATTTCATTTACATTAGAAGGTCTTGTTTCTAAAAATATGCGCACGATTTTTTCATCTATACTAATGAATTTCAGTCCAAAATTTAACACTTCACTCTTTATCTTTTCAAACATTGGATCAAGATCACTTTTCAGGTTCTTTATTTAATTCAAAACTTATAATTATTAATAGTTTTTTTTATTTAATTTCGATAAATATTGATATTATATGAGAAATCGCTTCATAGAGAATAACAAAATTACAAATGAATTCATTGAATCCTACGTTAAAACTACCTATCGTATTGTTGGTAATAATAAACATTCTGCTTTAAAACCTTGCCACTGGTTTGAACAGCGTTTAATGACTGGGAGAGATAATCGTAATTGTTATAAGGGAGTTTTTGGAATTAAAAGTCATAGGTGCCTACAAAATACTCCTTCGCTTCCTTTTTGTAATCATCAGTGTATTTTTTGTTGGAGAGATATAGAAAGTGGCATGCTGGGAAGCGATTTTATTGTAGAACCTGATGAACCAAAAGTAATAATCGATGAATTGGTTCGTCATCAACAAGACATTGTCAAAAATCATTTACCATTGAGGAGATATGTTGAAAACTATGAAGTAATGATTGATCTCTTATATTTCATGCTTAAAAATCCTAAGGTACAAAATATTGATATATTAGCAAAAAAAATGGGATTGAGCAGAAAAATAATCGAACGTGCTTTTAATCTTTTAAAAAATCGTGATTTTTTACAACCTATTAATTCAAATCTTAGAGATTATGAATTAGATGAAGATATTAAATGTTGTATTGATTCTAGAGAAGAAATTCAAGAGTTAATCGATAGAGAGCTAACTACTCCAGACGAAATCATAAAAGCTCATCATGAAGCCATGAATCCAAATCATGCTGCTATCTCTCTTGATGGTGAACCTCTATTATATCCTAAAATTAGCGAATTTGTTAAGGAATTTACGAATAGAGATATGAGTACCTTTATAGTAACAAATGGAACTTTACCCGAGAAGCTAGAAAGCATGGATTCTTTACCTTCTCAATTGTATATCACATTACCTGCTTGTAATGAAAAAATGTATAAACAAATTTGCCGTCCAATGATTAAAAATGGATGGAATGCGTTAAATACTTCTTTAAATTTATTAGAGTCATTGTCTTGCAGGACTTTAGTACGACTTACTGCGATTAAAGATTTAAACATAAATGATCAATTGATAAAGGATTATATAAAATTAATAGAACAAGCAAATCCTAATTTTTTTGAAATCAAGGGTTTTACATTACAAGCAAAAGCCTTATTGATCAAAGAACGATTAAAATCAGAAAAGCAAGTTCAAGATTTCTTTCCAGATTATAAATATCTTGAATCAATTGCGTCTAAATTCGAAAGTGTAAGTGGATTTCCATTAATTTATAAAAATAAAGATAGTAGGGACTTTTTATTCGCTGTTAACTGGGATAAAGATAAAGATCCAAGATTAAGCTCAAAAATTTAGCTCAGTAATATCTGCATGAATTGCTCTCCATTTGGTACATGCCCATATTCACCTTCTCTACCTGAAATCTCTGAAAACTTTCGTAATTTTTCTGATTTAAATGGTTGGGTTGGGTTGTAAATGGCAAATGGAACAGGATCTCCACAGTGCGTTCTTATTTTACAAGGTGTTGGATGGTCAGGTAAAACTGCAATTACAAGTTCATCATTAAAATCTTTTTGAGCTTCAATAAAAGAATTTACAATTAAGTCATCGAAATCTTGTACAGCGGATATTTTTCGTTTTATATCTCCAGCATGAGACATCTCATCGGCAGCTTCCACGTGTAAATATATATAATCATTATTTTTAAGGAATTTTAATGCGGCTTCCACCTTTCCCTTATAATTAGTGTCAGGTAATCCAGTAGCACCTTTTACCCGTATAGCTTTAAGTCCTGCAGCAATACCAATTCCAAAAATTAAATCAACAGCAGATATGACCGCCCCTTTTAATCCAAATTTTGATTTGAATGATTCAATATTAGGTTTCTTACCTCCACCCCATGGCCAAACATGAGTAGCCATAAGTTTTCCGTTATTCAATCTCTTTTTATTGATTTCATGACCTATAAGATATTTATTACTTGTTTCAATGAGTTCATTCAAGTAATTTGCTGTCATTTTAGCTTTTTCATCATCAGAATTCTTTGCTTTTGCTAAAAAATTCCTATAATTCTTGTCAAGTTGGTCATGCGGAGGAGTTAATACTAGATTTTCTGAAAATTTATTTCCATCAAGTCTTAATATGTGGCGATATTGAACACCTGGAAAAAAATCTACGCCCTCATCTTTTAATTGAGACTGAAGCATTTCGATTAATGGCCTTGCTTCTTCAGTAGAAATGTGTCCAGAGGAATAATCCTTTATCAATCCTTTATCTATATTAATGAGATTACATCTAAAAGCAATATCCGTGCTGTTCAATGGGACATTAGCGCTAAGTGCTTCTAATGCCCCACGACCAGTGAGGTCTTTTTCAGGACGATATCCCATAATACTCATATTACCTACCTCACTTCCAGGATGCATTCCTTTCGGAACTGTTTGTAATGTTCCCATCTTACCATGACTTGCGATCCAATCCATCGATTTTGTATCCGCTACCTCAAAAATGGTTTTGTTTCCAAGGCTTTCGATTGGCCAGTCTGCGGCACCATCACATATTAAAACTGCATATTTCATGCTACAAAGATCTGAAATAAAGATACTTTTAAAATTTAATGTTCTTATTAAACACCAAAACCAGGATAATAATAATCAGAAATTTTCGTGAGATCTTCTTTAAAATATTTGTCTAATATATTTAAAATAAAATCTAAATATGAAAAAGAAAATTTCTTTTTATAAAATTCCTCTAATTTTGAAATAAGCGCTTTTTTTCCAATTTTTTCCGGATCTTTGAATGATTTTAACCATTCAATCATTTTTAATGATATTTCAAAAGCCTTAGTAATTTCATTTTTAATGAGAATTAAACTGGATTTTTGATCAGGTTCTTCAATGAATTTCTGAACTATTTTATTTTCGATCTTCATTGATTTTGTTTTTGATTTTCTTAATTTATCTTGAATTACTCTGTAACTATCAATTACTAAGTGTTCACTGTATTTTTTCTTATGTTTTCTATATTCTGTTCTATTTAAGATTGAAATGTTAATTTTAAAATTAGTATTAAATATGTATTCATAAAAATTAGAAATATGTTTATTTAAAAATTCCAAATCATTAATTATTAATATCTTTTGGTTTAATAAACATGATTGGACAACTTTAGCTAAAAAATCAGGTTTAAAATTCAAAGTTATGAGAGAAACATCCAAGAGCTCTTTATTAGGTACAATACTTTCATCAACTTTATGGTCTAAATCAATCTCTGGAAGTTTAATTTCGAAATCTGCTATAAAACAATCTCTAACCATCGCGTTTTTATCTATATACACCACAAAAGAGTGATTACATATCGTGTTATTCTCTATATTAATAGCTATAATTCCTTTAGAACTTTGAGCAATTCTAAGAGCATCAATCTCAACAGTTCCCTTTTTTGAACATTCAGGACAGTTTATTTTTATTATTTCAGTAGGCATTATCTTTACATCAAATTTCTGTAATATAATTATAAACTATAAAAAAAGTTAAAATTTTTATAAGATCTTTTAAATCTTTAGATATTATTTTATGATATTAAAAAAATAATAAGAAAAATATATAAATATATCTCTGAAATTAAAAATAATAATTTTAACGGATGATTTATAATGTTATATATATCTGATTATGATATCTTCGTTGCACCGTTAAGAAGTATGATAATCACCTTACAATTAATTGTATCTATAAGTTCGATTTTTATTGCCTTTATATCTGGTTATTATATAAAAAAAAAGAACCCAAATATTAAGAGATCATATTTATTTGGAATTCCAGTGTTCTTTTTATTTTTTGGGATAATGCGATGTATTTTAATCTTTCATGATTTCTACGCTTCAGATGATATTAGCATGCCTCTTTATCTAATAGCGAATATATTCCTTATAATGGCCTTTATTTCATTCAATTATACCATAGAATCTAACATTTATACAAAATCTAAATATATATTCACAATAATAGGAATAATACTTTTAATTCTTTTTATAATTTCCACTCTTGCTTCATGGACATTATTTCGAAGGATTTTAATCAATATAATAATCATAGTCCAAATTCTTCCTCCATTTACTATTTACTTTAATGTTGCGTGGAAGGGATCAGGAGTATCTAAAAAACGAGCAGAATTTATTATTATAGGAATTATATTTCTCTATTTATCCTCTATATTAGGTATATTAGATTTATTAAATTTATTAGATCTTATCTCAACAACTTTTTTAGCACAACCATTATTATTAATTGGATTGGTTTCACTTGGTTATGGACTTATTATAGTATAAATAAAATAGGATGTGAAACAGAGAATAATCAATTTCATCAAACTGAGTAGATAAGAAATAGAGTTTCTTTAATAATTTAATATTCTTATTGAATTTTCTTAAAAAGTTTCCATTTTTAAAAGGTTAAATATCATCCTATCTTTATATTTTTTATATAATTTTAGTGGATAATAAAAATGATTACAAAATATAGATCTGATTTTTTTTATGCTGAAATCGAGAATAAATTGACTTCTAAATCTTTCTTATCACTGAGTTTAGTTTCTGTATTAATGAATTTATTTTTTATTCAAGCCATGCGAGCATATATTCCTGGGGTATATGTTGCCTTATCCCACGTGGTGTTTGGTGAAAATATTATACAAAATTTACTCATACTTTTAACACTCGCATTTTTCTTTTTACCAGGATTAACAATTGTTATTTGTAAAAGAATAAAAAAACAAAGTTTAATGATTGCATCTATCTATTTTATAGCAATTTTAAGACTCTTTTTGGCCTTTAATTTACCTTCTTTATGGAATGCAATATTTTCAGGATTAATTATTACATTTTATGGATTCTATATAAGTACATTCCTCACGCTTTGGATAAAAGAAGATAATGGCATTCAAACGAGTCATAAATTAATAATTTTTTTCGTTTCCTTTTCCTGTGCTTTTCTTATTGATTATTTTATTAGGACCATTGGTTTTTCAGAAGATATTTCTTTATTGGTATCTGGATTGGTTATTGATTGGCAAATCTCTCAATATTTTTGGCTAATTTTTCAAATTCCTTTATCTTTTTTATGTATTTATATTACTTATCAACATTTTCCAAGATTCTCTGAAATAAAGGATGATTTAAAAGTAGAGAAGGGTGCTGTAATGAAATCTTATTATTCATTAATTTTTATTGGAATAGGAATGTTTTTATTTCTCCAATTTTCCTTATTCCTTTATCCAAATGTAATTGCTCAATATACCTCAACTAACTACTTCTTTAATAATATCATGAATATTATTGCTTTAATGGTAGTTATATGCGTGATAATATATGTTAAAGTTGAATTGATATCAAATATTATAATCATAAGTATATTAAACGGCATTCTAATTCTTTCAATGATTCTTTTTCTATTTCTTGGAAAACTTTTAACAGTAATTGCAAGCATTTTTATTTCAATAGCTTTAATCGTAATGTACTTGGATATTTATCTCCTAATTATCTTAATGACTAAAATAAACTTTAAATGGGTGAGAGTTAAATCGATATCTAACATCATCACCATCAGCTTCTTGTTTTATGTAATATTCGTCATTTTTCATATTTTTACTACTGATTGGTCATTTACAGTTGAAGCATTTCATAATCAGGGACCTTTAATATTATTTTTAGCAGGAATATTGTTTTCTTGTTCATCTTTAACATCAATAATAATTACAAATAAAAAAGAGGCAAAAGAAAGATGAATAAAAAGTCTAAAAGCATAATTGTAATTATTTTATTTTTTACGCCTCTAATTTCTTCTGTTGTAATGTTTGGTATTAGTGAGTTTCCTAAAACAGCACCTATAAAATCTGAAATTAAATTCATGACTTATAACATTCACTTTGGTCAAGGAATGGATGATTTACTCAATTTAGAACGTATTGCTCAAAATATTTTATATATAGATCCGGATATCTTAGGTCTTCAAGAAGTAGAAAATGGTAGAATTACTTCTCAAGGAGTAGATATGGCACTGTGGCTAGCAAAAAGGCTAAATATGAATTACTTTTATTTTCCTGCAGTCAATGAGCATGCTTTCGGATGCGCCCTTTTGAGCAAGTTTCCAATAAAGAGCGCTAAAGGTACCCCAATTCCATCCATTCTATTAGAAAGGGTTTTGATACATGGTGTTATTAGTATAAATTCAACTCTAGATATTGATGTTTTTGTAACTCATCTCGGAATTAGGGAAGAAAATAATTCTGCTCAAGTTGATTATGTGCTTGATCGAATTGCTGCGCAACCTTTAACTAAACCAAAAGTTCTCATGGGTGATTTTAATTTAAATTACTCTATAGAGGAAATACAGAGAATTTCAAATAATACACTCATTAACATGACAGATACCCAAACATCTTATTATGAAACTGGTGATTACACATATCCTAGTTATCCTTTGGATGCTATTAATGAAGGAGTAATTGATTACATATTCGCTACAAACTGCACGGTCATAGATGGTGATATTGTCGAAAGTTTCATCAATGGTAGTGATACTGCTGCTGAATTTGGTTCTGATCACAGACCAGTTTGGTCAATATTGAGATTTACTTGAATTATCAAGAATTTTAATTCTGCTTCAATAAAGGCCATTTATTTTCGAGATATCTTCACCGTTCCTCTTAACTTATTTATTGAATATTTTGTATTCACTCTCACTTTACTTTAAAAATTATAAGGATAGAAATTATTACAAACCCCGAAGATAGTCAGGTCGACGTAAGCTGGGATTTTGGATGCCAGCTTCAATAATTTTTAAAAATCTCTTTTTATCTCTTGCTAATTCTCCTTTCAAACCTAAATAATTAGATGCATGATTTGAATTAAATATACACTTTTGCAAATCATCAGAAGTGTATTCAATCATTGTATATAATTCTTCTAAAATTTGAGTGCTAGAACTTGGTTTGAATTCACCTGATTTTTTTTGCTCCCAATACTCTGTTCCAGGTGTTACACGCAACGTCAATGGTGATATATACCAATTAATTGGAGTTGGTGGTGCCATTCTATTAATCAATTTTGCAGATTCAATTGCGTGTTTTCTGCTTTTTTCAGGATCGTTTCCCGCGAGTCCTAATAAAAAAATTCCCGACCATGCGATTCCAGCTTTATGACATTTTTGAGCTGCAAGAGTAATTTCATCTTGCGTGGTTCCCTTCTTACAAGCATTTAAAATATCATTATCTCCACTTTCAATGCCAACATAAACCATCGTGAATCCGCAATCTGCGAGCTCTTTTAAATCTTCATCTGATTTGCTAATAATGTCTTTGGCATGAGCATAGGCACTCACTTTTTTAAGATTTGGATGAATTACATAACTATATTTGGTTAGCTCAGAAAGAACCTCAGGTTTAACAACAAATGCATTTCCATCTTCAAAAAAGATTTTATGGATTTGATCTCCATAAAAATCATATGCTCTTTTAATATCTTTCTTGATTTCTTCGATATCTTTACGAATAGAAAAGGTTTTGGATCTATACATGGCACAGAATGTACACCTACGGGTGCATCCAGTTGTTACTGAAATCAATAAAGCATTCCATTCTGAGGGAGGTCTAAATACAGGATCGACCAAATTTCCAACTACGTAATTCATAATTTTTTCAATTTAAAGTACAATTTGTTAAACTTTAACTTTTTCATTTAATATTATAAAAATTTCTTGAGGATAATATGGAGTTCTGATTCTATTAATTTTAAACAATATTTCAAGAATTAATTGAAGAATAAGAGTGATATAATTGATAATATTAATAAATCTTAGGATTATTTATTCCTAAATATTTAGCAATTACATCAAATATTTCTTCTTTTTCTCCTATATATCCAAATAACTCGTGCTTAGCTGTACTTCTTGAACCATTTTTCCAAGTAGTAAAAGAGTTGAGTTGAAGTTCAATTTCTCCAAAACTCACTATAGATGGACTAGATGATTCATCATTATAAGATTGAATTACGCCTCTCTCAGAGTCGTGTCTATCTCTTGCTACATCGAAGCATTGATCCTGATTCTTAGGGATGTCATCTGATAATTTTATTAAAAATCCATATTTATCAGAATTAGGAATTTTTAAAAAATATCCGATTTTTGCTGATCTATTGAAATCAATATCTTCTGGTCTTACTGCCAATTTATAAATATCTGCAGCATCTATTTTAAAAGCGATGTAGTTTTCTCCAATCTCCCTTCTATCGTCTGGAATTATCCGAAAATATGAAAGCAGTTTAGGATTTGTTTTTGTAGGGATTAATACTGTCCCTGGACTATTTGCACCTCCTGTTATACATTGAGCAAGAGACCAACCATTCATTTCAATATTTTGTACATCAACAATACAATCTTCAATGATTTCAATACCAATATAGTTTAAACCAATATTAATTGGCTCATTTATTAATCTTATTTTCCGTGTTATTTCTCCATTATATCTCTCTTTATTAAATTGGTTTATTAAAGAAATTTTACTAGCTAAAATGCATTCATTTTGAGAACTTTTAGTTATTACATAATTTGCTGGATCAATCCCATTTGGGCAAAACCACTCCTTAAAATTCTCAGGGTCTTTATAAAAATAAGTTCTTTCAGGACTTATCCAATATCGCTCACCACCAATAAGAAAATCTTTAGATTCAATTGAGGATTTAATAGATGGATTGATCCATAATAAACTATATTCGTTTATTAAAGGGAAAAGGCCTAAAACACGTCCACCATATTCAGATATAATGATCGACCCCTCATCATGATTAAGTTCGACAAGGTTTGTAAGATTACAGATCTCACTTTTCAAGTCTTTAAATGTAAAATAATTCATCTCTAATCATCCAATCAGAAATAGTAGATTTTATCACACTCTAATTATTTTTTTCATTTAAATCTTTTTAAAGATTAAACTGAAAATATCTTCAATAATTTAGCTTTCATTAATATATTTGAATGATAATTATTAAGAAATTATCGTGAATTTTGCTTGTAGATTTCTTTTAAATTTTTTAATTGAGATTGCAATCTTAATTCAGAGATTTTTCGATCGTTAACATCTCTCACAATTATTATACCTTTTATATTTCCTTTTTCATCAAGATAAGATTTTCCCCTTATCTCACCCCAAATATAATTTCCATCTTTCTTTAAAATTCTTGCTTCTATCTTACCCTTTCCACTTTTGAATATGTTTTTTATTTCCTTTATAGTATTTTTAAAATCTTCTGGATGAATTAAGTCTATAGCGTCCATTTTATTTAATTCATCAAGTGAAAATCCCAATATTTCATTGAATATATGGTTTCTATAGAGAATATTTAATTCCGGATTAATTATTGCTATCATGTCATGAGCATTTTCAGTTATTAATCTGTATCTTTCCTCAGATTCTCTTAATTTCTGTTCAGCATTCTTTTTTTCTGTGGTGTCTCTTAATATTAATAGTGCTTTTTCATTTCCAGCTTCATCTGTAAATATTCTTCCTTTAATTTCAAACCAAAAATAATTCCCATTTTTATGTCTAATCCTAACCTCTTCCATAGCTTCACCTTCGTTAAAACCTCTTCCTAATCCTTTTATGGCTATTTGTAAGTCATCGGGATGTACAAAATCTGCGGGAATTTTTCCAATTACATCATTAACTTCATATTTTAACACTCTTAAAGAGGATTGATTGACATATTCAATATTAAATTTTTTATCAAGAACAGCTATGATATCATTAGCATTTTCAATAATTAATTTATAAATATCTTTAGAAGGTTTAAAATTCAAATTACTCAACACCTTTCCTGTAGATTATGAGATCCTAATTTATATAATTTACTAAGATTTACATTTTATAAATGTATTAATATTATTGTTTTATCGTTATTATAACACGAAATCATCCTAAAAAAATATCAATAAGCAAAATGATCTTAGTTTGGTTATTGATGGGTTATTCTATTAATATCTATTGAGATTTTCTCCAGTGGAAAATCATAAAGATGAGTTCAAGGTATTTAAACAAAATGATTCTTGTTGATCCATAAAGGATTTTCACTGTAAATCAGATGAGATATTTTCCTTTCTATTAGTAGATGTAATCTATTCGATTATTTTATCTTGAATTATCCTTTTTAATTCCTTAATATTTATTTTTTTTAACGCAGAGAATTCTAAATATGGCGTGTAATTCTCTGGTACTTGAGCATTTAAAGCACTTACATTTAGTCCGAATTCTTTTGCAGAATCAACGAATATTTGAATTGCTTTCTTTTTATCAAATTGTGAAAGTTTATCAATCTTATTGAAAACAATTAAAAGGGGAATGTTAAATTCTCTTAAGAAATTAATTAATTCAAAACTAAGAGGGATGGTCTCTTTATTTTGAATGAAATATTTATTGATTTCATCCTCGATTCTTAAAATATTGATCACGACTAAACCAAAAAAAAATTCAACATGATGCTTCTCAATATGTAATACAATCTGTTTCTTAACATGTTCTTCTCGTCGACGACTAGATGATTTCATGTATCCAAAACCGGGCAAATCTATAATTTTATATGGTAAATCTGGTTGTTCGATTGACTTTATTAAAAGAGTGCTGCCTGGTGTTTTACCAGTTTTACCTTTAAATTGTTTTGGATTAGGAAGTAGGAGTCGAGTAATTGAACTTTTACCTACGTTAGAGTTTCCTATTATTAAGAGAGAGGGTTTTTCTTTCATTTTTTTAAAGATATCCTTATTATATTATATGTCTAGAAAATCATCCTTCAAAAAATCAGAGAACATTTGTTTTTTTTCCTCTTCTGGAATAACAGGTCTGTTACTTATAGGTACTCCTGCTTCTTCCATTAAGTTCTTTAGGTTATCAACATTAATGTTTATTTTAAACGTTCCACCTCTCAAATATCGTACGATTTGTTTATTATTCATATTCAATCGTAGAAGATATCCAAGTCCAAAATAGAACTGATGCTCGGGGATAGGATCAATAGGACTCTTACTAGTAACCTCCTTTAACATATCATATAGTAATACTTTTGAAGCAGTATGATCTTCTACTTCGAATGCTATATACCACAACGCATGATACCATATTTTATCCCTTTTATTTTTTAAGTATTCTAAGAATTTTTCTGGAGTAATAACCTCTTCTTCCTCTTCCTCGATTTTCTTTGACAATTCTTCTCTAATTCTTGCTTCAAGATCATCATGTATTAATTGGTCTGGTTTGACTTCACCATCTTGTAAAGGTTCAATCTCTTGTTTCACGCCATTAATTGCTTCTTTCATGTCTTTTAGTTCATCAAGATCAATGTCATCAAGATCAGAAAAGTCTTCGAACATGGTCTCTCTTTGTACTATTGCATCCCTAATTTCTACTGAAGGCATCTGTTGTTCATTAAGCTCTTCTATTTCATCTAATTCATCTGGTGTTTCAAATTGCTTTACTTTATCAATAGCATCTTGCATCTCTTGAATTTCTTCCATGTCTAAATCTTCTAAATCAGAAAAATCCACCTTGAGATGTTCCATTTCGTTAATATAAACTTGCAAATCATCATCTTCTTGAGTATTTTCTTCATTCTCGTGACTTTCGTTCATGGTCTAATCATTAGAATAATATAAATTCCAACTTATTAATTTTAATTAATTTAATTAAATAACATATTTAATTAAAATCCAGCTATTACCTCTTAAAAAGATTTTTTATTTAATTCGTAGAATTAAAATTAATTTAAACATTTATTCAATATAACATGGAAACAATTGATCTAAGTAAAATTAAAGGAGTTGTATTCGATTTAGACGGTGTAATTTATGACGTTGGACCTTCTATTAAAAAAGCTGTAGAAGATGGCATTGAAAAATACAATATAAAAGTTGACGTTGAGACCGTCTTGCAAGAAATTGCCCATCTAATAGAGGACTTACAAAATTATCCCTTACCACAAATAATCTTAAACTCCTATGATTTATTGAAAAAAGCAACGTTCTTAGAGGGATTATCTTATTTTAAAAAAATGCGCATAGCGGTTTTTTTATTCAATCAATTTAATAAATATAAAGAAGATGCTACTGCCTTTGAAGGAATAGATGGTATTCTTTCTAAATTATCTAAAAAGGTAAAACTAGCCATTCTAACTAATAATAAAAGTACTTATGCAGAAGAAATTTTAAAGAAGTTTAATCTCTATAAAAATTTTAATTTAATTATAGGATTTAATGATGTTACAGAAAATAAACCTAGCCCGGAAGGTATATTAAAAATCATGGATAAATGGCGGATGAAAAATGATAACATTGTATTCATTGGAGACATGACCTCAGATGTGTTAGCTGGTAAAGCAGCTAATGTTACAACAATAGCAATAGCAACAGGTCTTGCTAAAAAGGAGTCTTTATTTGAAAATGATCCTGATTTCTTAATTGATCATCCTTTGGAATTAAAAAAACTTTTTAATCTTTGAATATGATTTTTTAGAACTTTAAGTTATATCTTGAAAATAAAAAATAAGAATAAGAATAAAAAAGGTTAACTGCGCTTGTAGATAAACCTTTCCCAGGATTTTTTTGAAGGCATTTCTTCTGGCATTCCCTTTCTTTTTCGAATTTCTAAAATGAGATCTTGTTCTAAACTCGCAGGTACCTTTTCAAATCCCAAGAATTCATATCCAAAGAACGCTCGACCTTGTGTAGAGCCACGTATCTCATCAGCAATCCCGATTGTTTCTGCTGCTGGTATTTGTCCTTGCACTCGAACATATTCTCCTTCAGGAATTACATTTGAAATCCTGCCACGGCGTTTACTTATTACACTACTAACTGATCCTTCCGTTCCTTCGGGTGTCTTGATATCGATTTTTTGGATCGGTTCAAATAAATGGGGTTCAGCATCAAGCATTGATAATGACAATGAAGAAAATGCCATTCCCGCAATTTGACCATATTGCGTGTGTCTTGGATCTTCATGAATGACCATATCTGTAAAAACTGCTTTTATCCCTGTTGCAGGTTCCTTTGCTAATATACATTCACCAATCCAATCTCTAAACGCATTAACTAATGAACCCCTAACTCGATCAAAGCGTTGTAATCCCGTGGTACCATTGACAAGTAAACTTCCTTGGTATACATCTACAATTCGTCTTGCTTCTTTAGCATCCCATCCTGCTTCTTCTCTCAATATCGTTGCTCGCTCTTTTTCATTTTGCAAGTCATTAATTTTACCTGTTTCAATTAGTTTCTCGGTAGTTTCATCTAAGGGTTCGATATAAAGTAAAATGCGATTATGAGTATTTGCTGATTTACAGTGATATTCCTTCCCCTTTTTCGTAATTTTTTCTCGATATACAATGATAGGCTCTCCAATATTTATCTCAACTTGGTTATTAATTCTTTTCGTGAGTATTTCAATTTGAAGTGGATCAATACCACTGAGAATAAATTCTCCAGATTCCTTGTCCATTCTATAGGTTGCAGTGGGATCAGCTTTCAACCATTTACCAACAACATCAGTTAATTTATCAATGTCATGAGGATCCTTGGATTTAATACTTCTTGAAACAACAGGTTCACATGCATATTGAATATTTTCAAAAGAAGGTATTTTTGCTTGATCCGCTTTATCTTTTGGTAGATCATTTGCATTCATAAAAGTTTCTCCAGAAGGACAAATAAAACCGAATATAGCGAATAAATTTCCAGCAGGAACTTTAGGTATATCTAAGATATCCGTGATTTCCATGACACCTAGACGCTTTACACGACTAGTTACTTTACCACCAATTAAATATAAAGAATCTGTTTGGTCAAAGGTTCCTGAAAAAACACGTCCGATAAGTGTTGCTTGGTAATTTTTCTTAGGATCAAGGAAAATTTTTGTAATCATTCCATAGAGAGGTCCATTAGGATCACTTTTCTGAAGTGCTTGACCTAATTCTGAGTTCAAATCACCCCCCCAAATATGCGGAATTCTATATTTTGCGGCAGTAACAGGATCGGGAAGATGATCGACAACCATTCTCAGCATACTTTCATCTAAGGGAAGTGTGTCTCTCAACCATTGAATATCTCCTTCAGCATATTTTTCAAACACATCTTGAGGTTTTAATTTTTTTTCTAATAGAATTTCATAAGTAAAACCCCATCCATGTTTAGCGGAGCCGACAGCTACGGAGTTCTTGGCAAAATCTACACCCCAATCACTTCCCTCAGGTCTTACTCTTTTAATCAAATCATTAACTTGTTTAGTAATAGAATCTATTTTACTAAACGTGTCTTTCGGACTTAATTTCAATTCAGCAATTAATCTATCAACCTTATTAATGAATAAAACGGGTTTGCATAATTCTTCACCCACAGCTAAGCGAATATTAGTTTCCGTTTGAGTCATAATTCCTTCAAGAGCATCAACTAATATGATCGCTCCATCACTCCCTCTTAGTGCTCGAGAAACTTCCCCAGTAAATGAAATATGTCCTGGTGTATCATTTATTTGGAATATATATGGTTCTTCTTCATCTGGTTTTCTAGGATCGTTAAACGCAAGTAAAACTACACTTGTGAAGATTGTTATACCTCTTTCTTGTTCTTCATCATCACTATCAGTCATTTGTAATTGACCAGCATCTTCGGGTCTCATTAACCCCGCACGTCTCATTAGATAATCTGAAGCAGTAGTCTTACCATGATCAATATGAGCTACAATACTAAATATTCTTTTTTTTTCATACGAACCCTGTGTAATTTCTTTTGAAATTTCTTCCGGGTTTTTTACTTTTACCATGATTAATTCACAATTACAGTATTTTTTCGATAATTCTTACGAGATTACAAATAAATAATAATAATTTATTAAATAATCTTTACCAAATTGTGAAAAAAAAGGTATTTAACCATAAAAATTTTATGGATTTACGCTATAAGACGCGTTTTTTTATTTTTTTTTTCCCAACATTAAAAAAGAGAAAAGAATGATAAATTGAATATTGAATATAATCGATTAATTCAAATTATTTAAGAAAGAAATAAAAATTATAATCATCATATAGAAAATCGCATTAATATTTCAATTAATTGGATATTTTGGCAATTTAAATAAATATGTTAATACTATCTCAAAATTATATTAATAAGATAAAATTAAGACTTAAATGTCTGTTCTTTTATTAAATTTATTATATGTTTTACTCCTAAAACGACATCATCAGCATAATCATCAGCTCCGAATTTTTTTGCGAGTTCCATATTTAATGGGGCTCCACCAACGATTATCTTTACCATACCACGTAATCCCTCTTTAATCAATAAATCATGAATATTTTTTATTTCTTTTACTGTCGTTGATAATAGAGAACTCAAGGCAATAATTTTTGCTTTGGATTTTTTTAATTCCTTAATTATGGTCTCTGCGCTAACATCAACACCTAAATCAATAACATTAAAACCCGAACTTAGGAGTAACGTGCCTAAGAGATTTTTACCTATTTCGTGAAGATCTCCTTTTACGGTACAAATAATAATTTTTCCCTTTTGGTTTGGTTTTTCCTTGAGAGATAAAATGGGCTTTAATATATCCAGAGCAATTTTCATTGTCTCTCCTGCTAGCATTAACTCTGCTAAATAATATTCCATTATTTCATATCGACGTCCCACCTCATCCATTCCTCTCTTGAGAGCGTTTAAAATAGAAAGAGGATCTATATTTTCATCATAAAGAGCTTTTAGTATAGTATTAGAAATTTCATCTATTTCTAAATCTATGATAAGTTGTGTAATTTTTTCTAAGATCATGAATCTTTCTCTTTATATGAAAATTATTTCATTTATTCATTGATAAAGGGTAGAACCATATTTTTCAAGACATATAAGGTTTTCTTGCCTAAAGATGATCTTGCATTTGAAGCTTTGGCAACATTAATAATTTCCAGATTATCGGGGAGTTTATCAATAATAAAAGCATTTAAAAACTCAAGAAAAGTGGTATATTTTCTTTTGGTTTCAATCCATAAAAACCCATCTTTCTTAAAACAAGTTGGATTTTTTTGTTTAAATCTATCAGCATGCTCTTTATCTTTAATTGAAGGACCTTTTCTAAGGTAGGTTTTGGAAATTTTGGGTTTAATACAATAAATAGCTAAATTATATTCACCTATATCATGCTTGAAATAAACTTCAAATAAAATAGTCCCAAAACGTTCTTCATGTGAATATTCTTTTTCTCCATTAGCTTTGATTTTTTCACCTAAAACGTAAATTTTATCCCTATTTATTGTATAATGTATCCCATTATCGATGTTTTTTATTTCAATTATAAAGTAATTATCTAAACTTGATACTTCTGCTTCTGGAATTGGCTTTATCTCAAAAAAGATCGGGCTAGGATTTTCAAGAAAATCCTTGATCCTCTGATTACAATATTTATAAGCTCTTTCTGATATCGCAGATGCTACATTTCTATTTGAATCTACTGGATCAGTCAAAATGAGGAAATCATTTTGAAAATGTTGGATTTTTTCTAATTCTGTTTTACTTCTTTTGAAATAATCCAAGGGAGCATTAGTAAGGGAATTAAAACTATTAAACAACTTTTCAATTGTACCATAATGATAAATTAATAATTCTGCGCTATAACCAATAAATCCGATTTTCCCTACAGCACTTTTATCCCCATAACTATGACAACTTTTAAAGAACTGCTTTAATAATCGCACGTCATCTTTTTGATCTTTTGAAAGATTATCTCGCACAAAACGTCCATGCCAAGGAGAGCGATCAACAGCTGTAATAATTCCATTTTTACTAATATAATCAAGGGACAGCTCAAAATATAAGACAAGATCCAATTTTACTTTTAATTTTTTTTCTTCATCAATGAAATCTACGGTTACATATGGATGTTCAGCATATAAAAGCCTTGGTTCTTTAAACTCTTTTAAAATTAATGATTTTATTATCCAATCATTGCATAATCTTAAGAAATCTTTTTTGGTTTCTTTTTTTAATTTAGTTTTACTTAAGCCTTCATATTTCTGCTTGTATAAATCATAATTCAATCCAATGAAAATATCTATATCAAAATCGTTTCTTAATTGTGTCTGTTTAATACCGGTAGAACCTTGCGGTTCGATTATCGTAAAGTCTATGTTTAATTCTTTAGCGGAATTCTTTAGTAAAACTTTAACAACTTCAATAATTTCATTAATGTCATATAACTCCTCTGGCGTAGGGATGATCTTTTTTAAAACTTGATGTAAAATGTCATTAATATGATTCATACATGCATTTCAGATATTACTTTTTAAGGTTAAGAGTGATTAAGTAATTATAAACTTATCAGCTAGAATTAAATTAATCTATTAAAAAATATTTTTACATACCCCACCATGGGTGAGTTGTTTTTCGCATTATAGTTATGTATTCTCTCAAAACTTCTTTTTGATCTGAGGTTAGGTCATTTATAAATCTTGCCATTATTTGTCTAACATGAGATTCTGGAAGGTTAACGAATAGTGTTTCATCCTTCCTTATATCTCTTCCTATTTCTATTCCACGAATAGAAACAGCTACTTCAGAACCTTTTTCTGCTTTTTCTAAAGTCTGACCCTTGTCTTGTAATTGATGAACCCTACCAACCTTTTTACCTTGATCCGTGATTAATAGTACCTTTGGTTTTAAAGTTCCACCTTCTATGGAAACTCCAAATACAGCAGGATTGGAATTTCTAAAAATATATTCAGGAAACATCTTGATTTTTGCAGGTAGCCAAAGCTCGCCCAACTCCTTTGCGGTATCTTCAGCTTTTCTCGTTTCTGCATATTCAATGAATTCATCTGATAATCGATATATCACATTATTAGTAAATATCCGGATATTATCATTATAAGCTTGTTCTTGCGCATCTGGTAAAACGTCAACATTAAAGCCTAACACGACAGCAGAATATGGGTCAAAATCTTGAACAATTCTTGCATTCATAATGTCTTCCTTTTTTATAGGACCAACATCAGCAATACTTATTTTAACATTATTTTTTGAGAAATGATTTTCCAATGCTTCAAGGGAACCTAGCGTGTCTGCTTTTAGTACTACTCCCGCTTTATCAGTTTTAATCTTGATTGCATCTACTTCTTCTTCAATCTCTTTATATACTTGATCTTCTTCTGAAGGATGCCCGATTGCTTTAAAAGGAGAACCAGCAACAACATCATCGATGTTTGGTGCTAATATCTTTATTCCTGCGGCAGCACTAATAAAATCAACTGAATCAAATTTTTGTCTAGGGTCTCGAATTTCATCTAATGGTTTTGGGAGTAACAATGCTCTTACTTTTGATTTAATTGGCTTTTCTAAACCTCCTACTATAAATTCATCACCTTTTTTAATAATTCCATCATAAATTAATACATCCATAGTTTTTCCTTGTCCTTTCTCTTTCTTAACTTCTAAAACTACTCCTTTAGCAGCTCCTTCTGAAAATTTCAAGTTTTTTGAAAGGTACTGCTGGACCAAACCCATTAATATCATTAATAATGTTGAAATACCTTCTCCTGTCTTCGCACTCGTAGGGATTATTGCCAATTTCTTAGTAAAATCCTTAATTTTATAATATACATCACAATCTCTGAAACCTTCTTCGAGGAAATTACCAATAATTTGAAATATTTTTTCGTCTAGAAATTCTTTTACGTGAGATTTTTGTTTATTATAGGTATCTAAGAAATCAGCATCTTTAGTTGGTTTCCAGCCGGATATTCTATCAATCTTATTAGCAGCAATAATGAAAGGAGTTTTTCTCTCTCTTAATATTCGGACAGATTCCCAAGTGATTGGCATCGTTCCAGCAGTCACGTCTACTACTAAAATAGCAATATCCGCTACCGCCCCGCCTCTTCTCCTCAAGTTCATAAATGCTGCGTGTCCCGGGGTGTCAACTATTAATAATCCAGGTAACTTTATGTCTTTTTGAGCAAATTCTTGTTTTGATTTTCTTAAAAAGTTTTTTATGTCTTCTACAGGAAAATAGGAAGCACCTATGTGTTGTGTAATTCCTGCGGCTTCCCTTTGTTGAACGATTGTACCTCTGATATAATCTAAAAGGGAGGTTTTTCCATGATCTATATGTCCGAGTATACATGCAATTGGTGCTCTAATCGTCTTCTCTCCATTTTCTGCCATCATCATCCACCTAAATAAGTGTTAAAATAATAATTATATGAAAGAATATGTTTTAAAGATTTAGAACTTTTCTACTTATAAATTAATAATATCAAAAAATAGTGCCTTTATTTCCTTTTTAAATATTTTTTAAGATAGCTGGCAGTATATGATCGTGAATCATCAATTATTTCTTCGGGAGTGCCCATTACCACGATTTCACCTCCTTTTTCTCCTCCTTCAAGACCGACGTCTATAATATAATCAGCAGATTTTATTATTTCCATATTATGCTCTATAATAATCACTGTATTACCCATATCTACTAATCTTTGAAGTACTTTTAATAAAATTTTAATATCGTAGGCACTTAATCCCGTGGTTGGTTCATCAAGTATGTATAAAGTATTTCCCGTGCTTTTTTTTCGTAATTCTCGTGCAATCTTTAATCTTTGAGATTCACCCCCACTTAATGTAGTTGATGATTGACCTAATTCTAAATATCCCAAACCAACATCTGAAACGGTCTGTAATGTCCTTTTAAGATTAGGGAAATTATCAAAAAGTTCTAACGTGTGATCAAATGTCATGTTTAACACATCAGATATGGAATTCCCCTTGAACTTGATATCTAATGTTTCAGCATTATACCTAAGCCCTTTACACAAATCACATTTAATATATACATCTGGAAGAAAATACATTTCTTTAAGGATATATCCCGTACCATTACAATTTTTACAATGCCCTGCTTTAGTGTTAAAACTAAATCTTCCCTTCTTATAACCACGACCCTTTGATTCTGGTAAAGAGGCAAAAATTTCTCGAATATAATCCATTGCTTTTGTATACGTTGCTGGTACAGAACGAGGAGTTCTTCCTATAGGTGCTTGATCAATATCAATTATTTTATCAATATGGTCGCTTCCAATAATTTTATCAAAATCTCCTGTAAGAAGTCTAGAACTCCTAGTGTTAATGATGTTATGTATACCTTTGTATAGACAATCAATAATCAAACTCGTTTTTCCTGCTCCAGAGACACCTGTTACGCAAGTTAAAACACCAAGAGGGATTTTAACATCGATTCCTTTTAAATTATTTTCTCTTGCTCCTTTTATTTCTATATAATTACCACTTAATTCCCGTCTTGATTTAGGAACTTCAATTTTCTCTTTCCCAGATAAATATTTTGCAGTTAAAGTGTCTGCTTTAAGGATTTCATCTAATGGTCCTTCAGCTACAACTTGACCTC
Source organism: Promethearchaeota archaeon (assembly GCA_048938445.1). Lineage (GTDB taxonomy): Archaea > Asgardarchaeota > Lokiarchaeia > Sigyniarchaeales > SOKP01 > FT1-020. Next base: position 26,497 of record JBHLME010000030.1, read on the forward strand.
CGTTTTCTCCTGCTAAAGGTCCCAAATCGATGATATGATCGGCATTTCGAATAATTTCATCATCATGTTCTACAACTATTACTGTATTTCCCAAATCTCTTAGTTTCTTCAACATATTTATTAATCGAGTGATATCACGCGTGTGAAGGCCTACAGAAGGCTCATCTAGCACGTATAAAACACCAACTAAACTTGAACCTAATTGAGTTGCTAATCGAATTCTTTCCGCTTCTCCAACAGATAGAGTATCAGATCTTCTACTCATCTGTATGTAATCAAGACCGACATTCTCTAAAAATGACAACCTTTCATTTATCTCTTTTAATACTTCTTTTACAATTGTCTGTTGAGTTTCAGTTAACTTCAATTTTTTAAAAAACTTTATAGAATCTTTAACTGGAAGGTTTGATAATTCTGCTATGTTTAAATTATTAATTGTGACTGCTCTACTTTCCGCTTTTATCCTGTGTCCGTTACATTCAGGACAACTTGCTAAATGCATGAAGCTTTCATATACATCTCTTCCTTGTTCTGATTGAGTTTCAATGTATCTTCGATATAACATTGGAATTATTCCTTCCCATGGTCTATTCGTTTCCCATGATGAAAATGTTCCATTTCTATTATTCTGATAGTTACTTTTATCACTTTTAAACTGAAAACTTAGATTTTCTTCTCCAGATCCATATAATAATTTACTTAATTTTTCGGGATCGATTTCATTAATTGGAGTCTCATCAAGGTCAAAGTCATAGTGACTTGCCACTTGATTTAGCATTTGCCAAGAATATCCCCCTAAGCTTCGGAATCCAGGAATATTTCTTATCCCACTTTCTTGAATAGGAATTACCAAATCATTACCTAAGATTAATTCATAATCAAATTCTAAAACAGTTCCTAATCCATTACAAGTTTTACAGCTTCCATGAGGTATGTTAAATGAAAAAATTTTATGATCAAGTGGAGGAAATGAGACTTGGCAATCTAAACATGCGAAATGTTCAGAAAACATTCGCTCCTCTTTACCTACGATTTCAATTACAACAATACCATCAGAAAGATTTAAAGCAGTTTCAATTGAATCAGCTAGTCTTGTTTTAATATCTTCTTTCATTACTAATCTATCAATAATCACGCTAATGTCATGCTTGATATTCTTTTCAAGAGTGATTTGTTCATCGAGGGTATATTGGATTCCATCAATTTCTACTCTAACATAACCTTGTTTCTTTAAATCTTGAAGAAGATCTTTATATTCTCCCTTACGATCTCGAATAATAGGTGATTTTATGATAAATTTTTCATCTAATTTCACTAAAGTTAAAATTTGATTGATAATTTGTTGTGGTGTTTGAGGATTGATTTCTTTTCCACAAGTAGGACAATGTGGAATCCCAATATTAGCATATAAAAGCCTATAATAATCATATATCTCAGTTACAGTTCCAACAGTGCTTCTTGGATTTTTTGATAATGCTTTCTGCTCTATTGCAATCGCAGGAGATAATCCTTCTATTGAGTCCACGTCTGGCTTATCCATCTCACCAAGAAATTGTCTTGCATAACTTGACAGAGATTCTAAGAACCTTCTCTGTCCCTCGGCATACAATGTATCCATTGCAAGACTAGATTTTCCACTACCACTTACACCTGTAATAATAACAAGTTTATTTCTTGGTATTATCACGTCAATATTTTTAAGGTTATTTTGACGTGCTCCTTTAATTATAATATCGCTATTCATTATTTCAGTAATAATCTTCCTTTAATTCTCTTATTTTGTCCCTTAAGTAGGCAGCATCTTCAAATCTTAATTCTTTAGCTGCTAAAAACATTTTATCCTCGAGATATTTTATTTTAATCTCAAGTTCAGTCAATCCTGCTAATTTATCTTCAATAGATCTTTTTAACCTTTTTGTTTCACGCTCTCGAAACTCTTTTTCCTCTGAAAGCGATTCCAAAATATTTTTTTGAATGGTTTTTGGAGTTATACCATATTCTTCATTGTAAGCAATTTGCTTCTTTCTCCTCCTGTTTGTTTCATCAATAGCGGCTCTCATCGCAGGTGAAATCTTGTCTCCATATAAAATTGCCCTTCCATCAACATTTCTAGATGCTCTCCCTATTGTTTGTATTAATGATCGTGTGTCTCTTAAGAATCCAAGTTTATCTGCATCTAATATTGCAACTAATTGAACTTCAGGTAGATCCAATCCTTCTCTTAGTAGGTTAATCCCTACCAATACATCGTGAGTTCCATCTCTTAATTGTCTTAAAATCTCAAATCTTTCTACGGTATCTACCTCAGAATGAAGGTATGCTACTTTCAAGCCTAATTCATTATAATACTCTGCAACATCTTCAGCCATTCTTTTAGTAAGAGTTGTAACTAATATTCTTCCCTTATTTTGTATTACTTTTTTTATTTCCCCTAATAAATTATCAATCTGATCTTTTGCAGGTCTTACTTCTACAATTGGGTCAACAAGTCCAGTTGGTCGAATAATTTGTTCTGCAGACACCCCTTCACTCTTCTCTAATTCATAATTTCCGGGCGTAGCACTCATGAAAATGACATGGCTAATCTTACTCTCCCATTCTTCGAATGTTAAAGGTCTGTTATCATAAGCACTCGGTAATCTCCACCCATAATCAATAAGGTTTTTTTTTCGAGATCTATCTCCACCAATCATTCCATGTATTTGTGGAATGGTAACATGGCTTTCATCAACAACAATTAAGAAATCTTTAGGAAAGAAATCAATGAGAGTCATTGGAGGTGTTCCTGGTTCTCTTAAACTAAGATGTCTGGAATAATTTTCAATTCCCTTGCACCATCCCATTTCTCTCATCATTTCCAAATCAAATTTTACTCTTCGCTCAATCCATTTAGCTTCAGCATATTTTTTTTGTTTTTTAAAGAAATTAATACGTTCTTCTAATTCTTGTTCTATTAATTCTAATGCTTTAGTTTTATTGTACTCAGGTATGATAAATGGAGTTGCTGGGAAAATGCGGTAATTCGAAATATTTTTAAGCACTTTCCCTGTTATGGGGTGAATTTCTTGAATTGCTTCAATTTCATATCCAAATAAAGAAATCCGTAAACCCACATCATAGTAAGCTAAAAAAATGTCGATTATGTCTCCTTTTACTCTGAAATTCCCCCGTTTAAACTCGATATCATTTCGTTCATAACTCATTTTTACTAATTTATTAATTATATCTTGTCTTTTTTTAGTATCTCCTACTTCAATATATAGGGCTATTTTCTCCCAATACTCGGGATCACCTAGTCCATAAATACATGAAACTGTGGCAACAACTATCACATCCTTTCGAGTTCGAACGCCATGAGCCGCAGCTAGCCTTAATCGCTCAATTTCTTCGTTTACACTAAAGTCTTTTTCAATATAGAGACCTGTTACTGGCATGTATGCTTCAGGTTGATAGTAATCATAATACGAAACAAAATAATGAACTGCATTATTGGGAAATAATTCTTTTAACTCATTGTATAATTGGGCTGCTAAAGTTTTATTTGGGCTCATAACTAACGTTGGTTTATTTATTTTTTGAATTACCTGAGCGATTGAAAATGTTTTTCCTGTGCCAGTTGCACCCAAGAGAGTTTGAAACCTTTTACCATCAATTATATTATTGGATAACAGTTCAATTGCTTCGGGTTGATCGCCACTTGGTTCATACTCCGATTCAATTTGAAAATTAACACTCATTTGAACTCAAAATATAATTTCTCTCTTAAAAATAAAGATCAGTAATTGTTTTTTAAAACATAACGGTATGATAGTTTAAATGTACATGTCTTTTTGATTTTTTCGACTTAATTTAATATGATAATTTAAGATTTTAACTTTAAAGAATTAATTATTAAGTATAATAAAAATAAAAATTGGAATTTTCAAGATATGTCTACATTTATAGATTCATCTTCTGCTCCTTCTTTCGTTCTAACTAAAATATCAATGTAATCTCCTGAACCTCCGATAAAATTCGAGAGAATTGCTTCTTCAATTATTAATGTAAATGAGAGGCCTGCTCCAATTTCAAAGTTTGTATTAGTAAAGTTAATTAATGGAATATATGTATCGTTGATAAAGACGGAATTAATGGTTATATTTAATAAACCTAAGTTATCTACTGCGATTTCCACATTTCCTGAGACTCTTTGGGTATTTGTTTCATCTATCGAAATATTATAATAAGTTGGCCCTACTGGAGGATTATCTACAGCTTTAAAGTTATAATTATAGATGTTAGCAGATGGCTCACTTGTATAGATATCAACGTAAATATCATCAGTAATATTAATTTCTAGTGCGGTTAGATTCAAAGATACAAATGCACATTCTTGTATCCCTAAAGTATCATTCCCGCTAATGAATAGGACCTCTGTCGTATTTTGGAAGTCAAGATTGACGTTATTACTAACGGTTGCAACATTTAAATAATCTAGACTTATAGGTTGATCTCCTGTATTTTTGATTAATAACGTTCCTGTCTCATTTGCCATCACGTATGAAACCGTCCTACCATCAACTTCGGTATCAATGCTATTTATAGTTTCAATGATCTGAATATCAGATGATTCATTAAGTGTATGAACATAAAAGACATTTGAGCATGTATCATTAGATACGCTACCTTCAGCAGTTATTTTAATGCCTAATTCATCATTTACCCTAATATCATAATATGCAGGATTTAATTCATCTAAAGATATATTAAGAATATCTTCATCACCTTTTCCCAAAACGGTAGTTCCTGAAAGAAAATTAAAATCACCTGGATTAACCTGTGTCCAAGTATCTGAAGTTGAAAAATAGACGGAACTTATTGTTACAGGGAAATCTCCAGTATTTTTTACCTTAACATACACTTGCGTGGTATTATTATCATAACTATAAGCATGTGTCTCACTGAGATTAACAGGAACGTGATATCTATAGCGGCTATCAGTAGATATAGAAACTTCTGGAGAAATTATTCTTGAATTATCGTAAACCGTGAGATTATATCCTTCATAACTAGAGGAAAAGAGTACTTCATCTTTAAATCCATTCGGTGTTATAACACCTATCAAATTGTGTTTCTCTTTTAATGGATAAAAGTCAGCCATATCACTATCAACATTAGATATCTTTAAAAAAGCTTTTTCTCCAGGTTCTAATATAGAGGATCCATTGATATAGGTAGTTGGAAATCCATCTATTGGATTATCTTCTGTATTGACGTAAATATCATCTATAAACGTAGTTATTGAACCCGTATTCTCTACTTCAAGATAAACATCAACCTGATCCTCAGTTCTTTGGATAACCTTACTTTTAGCTTCATTAATTTTTATTGAGTCTTGAACACCCTTAGAAACCAGGAAGTTGCTCGTTGATTCAGTAAATGTATATTTCTTTTGCAAACCATCAGCTTCGGCAGTCACGGTTATTTTTACAACATTATTAACGTTATAAATATTCGGATCAATATCTACCCATACCAAATCATCATCACCCGCGCTTAATTGATTTGCTTGAACTCCTTTTCCCATTTTGAAATCATAGTCTATACCATTGATTGAAACATTTGTTATAGTTAAATCCTTCGTGCCTGTATTTTTCAGTTCAAAGGTTCCATACCCACTATCATATACTTTTGCATTATTTATGGAAAAACTTGACTCTAATACCGTATAATCAATTTTATATAATTTTACTAGATGTGCGGAGGAAAAATGCTGATATATGAAGACATTTGAATCAACATTTCCATTAGGGTATCTATTGTCTATTTCCTCCTTCCATGTTGTATCTTGTAAAGTAGTCCATGAAGATATACGCTCATTATAATATTTAACTAGTTGATTACTATTATCACTAGCAGTAGTTGGCTCACCCCAAAACATCAATTTCACTAATTGGGTATCAAACCATTTTTGCCCTTTCACACCTCTCTCGTCTGTATATTCACTTTCATCAAAAACGGCACCATCTGCCCAGTTATCCTCTTCCATTCCCAATGCCTTATATCTTTCATAGTGATCATTGCAAATTCTTAACATCCACTGCCACTTTCCCTCATCTCCACCTAGTCCAGAATACAAATATGTAAAATAAACTAAGATATAATCTGCCTTTAATCTTTTTAACACTTTTGCCGCATAGATCTCATCGGTCTGCATGAATGCCATTCCAGTCATTCCAATTCTGGTTGAATTTGCTGTCGCATTATCATTTACAGTTGTCACATTACCAATAGGTGTGAGCCAATATCCATAATCCCACCAACTCACGACAACGTCTGTACCTTCTAAGTTATTTTTCATCCAAGTTAAAGATTCTTCCCAATCATGTAAAACTTGACCAGTTACAATAGAACCATATGATAATTGATCAACTGAAGCATCAACAGCATGTACCACCTGAGCTATGCACACTATTCCTACGATTAAATATACTGCAAAGACTTCTGAATTGGTTATTGTGTTTTTAACTTGACGCCTTCTTTTTCTACTTACTCCAGACCTTCTTTCTCCAATAAAACTACCATAAGTATTTAAAACGCTACTTAAACCATATGCCGCAACTAAAGAAGCTGCTGGAGCAAAAATCAAGATAATTCGAGTCATGCTTCCTGTAAAGTAAAATAAAGTTAAAACAAATATTATTAATACAATATCCTTCATATTTCCTCTCTTAAAACAAAAATAGATTCCTAAAGGAATCAACATCAGTGGAACTAATGTATTATTATAAAATGAACTCCAAGGACTCGGTACATGCTCCGCTACTGAAGCAACAAGAGAAATTTGATTTCGTAATAGTGGACTTATAATACTTGTAAATCTAGAACTCAAACCTAATGGAATTAAACCGGGTGCAATCCAAATAATCATGGCAAAGATAAGTATTATTGGAACAACCCCCCATTTTAATAGATTAATCAAATTTCGATAAAAATTAGGGTAATCTTTCTTTTTTGAATAAATGACGTGAAAAATAATTAATAAAATTGTAAAAAGAAAAACTCCACCAATTTCTATATCTGAGATTAAATCACCATATTTAAACCTGGTATACAGCGAAAAGATTAAGATCCCCATTCCTTGAACGCCTGCATACGCAATTAATACGTTTTCATTATATTTTTTTGCTAAAATAAAGACTGCAACAATTACAGGTAAAATTAAAAGAATATAGGTATAACCACCCCATGTTAAACATAGATATCCTAAGAACACCCCTCCTATTAATGAATGTGTAACTTTTCCTGATTTTAATGTTTTAATAAAAAATAACAAGCACATTATTGCAGCAAATACACCAATAGTTTCATTATCAAAAAATCCAGCCATTGTCCTCGACATGTATCCAACACTAAATGCCATGAAAAATGCAGCCAATAATCCACATCTTCTATCTAAAATCTCTTTTCCAAGAAAGTACATTGCTAATACAGAGATTCCTCCCATAAACGCCGGAAAGAAATAACAGATATCATATAAAGATAGAGGAATTCCTATAAAATTAAAAATCTTATGTATTATTACAACTGTAAAGAGTAATCCAGGACGGTATCCAAATCTATCAAATCCATCGGGATACCAACTTTTAAAATCATGCCAGGTAAAAAATTCATAAAGTGAATGGGTATCCAAGTACTCAGATGTATACCATTGAATCCAAGGATCAAAAGCTTTAATTAATTGACCTCCCCTTAAAAGGGGAGAAAGGCGTACTACAATAGCTAAGATAACTATCATTGATAAAGCAATAAAGAATAAAATATTGTAAGATTTAAAGGATACATTTGCATGAATCCGATCTTTAGTATTCTTTAAAGATGAAACGACCTTTGACATTGTTTTTAATGTAATTTTAATAAAATTGTGATCTAATAATTATTGCTAAACTATTATACTTGATCAAAAAAAAAATCCTTACAATTAAAACATTATTACTGTATGGAATAATCTTATAATATTGAAATTTTAACTTAAAATTTAAATCATATAAATAAAAAATAATAATAACACATGATAAGGGAAAATTTGGAGCACAAATATTTATGTAAGTACTTTTACGTTGGCTCTAAAAAATATCATGGATCTCAGAGACAACCAGATTTTTTAACAGTTGAAGAATGTATAATTGCAAGTCTGAAAAAAACGAAATACATAGAAAATTCTGAAGGATCCAAAATTGAATTTGCTAGTAGAACAGATAAATTTGTATCAGCAAGGGGGGCAGCATTTTCTTTCATTACCAATAAAAAATTAATATTGATGGAAATTAATTCAGCATTACCAAGGAATATAGGATTATGGAGTTTTAGTAAGGTGCCCTTAGATTTTTCATCTCGATTTAATGCAACAATGAGACATTATAGGTATATCTATCCCATACCAGTAATTTTTCTGAAAGGATTAGATGTTAACTTAGTTAAAGAAACATGTGGAAGATTAAAAGGACACCATAATTTTATTAACTTTTGTAAAAAAGAGAGTGATCAAGGAACTACATTGAGAGATCTTGAAGAAGCTTCGGTAATGATTCAAAATCAATATATTATTTTTGATTTCAAGAGTAAAGGTTTTCTAAGACAACAAATACGTCGAATGGTTAAAATGATAATGGATGTGGGATTGAAAAAAATTGAGTTAGAAGAATTCATGAATTTATTCAATACTTCAGTCAAAATATCATACCAACCAGCTGATCCAACCGGTTTAATCTTATGGGATATTTTTTATGATAAGGATATTAGTTTTGAGATTGATCCTAAATCAGTAGAAAGAATGGGTCGATTGTTTTTTGATAAAATGATAAAACATGGTCTTAAAAACCAACTATATTCGATCCTTCAACAAAACGATTTTAGCTAGTAATGCTTGTAATTGGATCTCTTCTGTAGCACCTTGGCTTAATCTATATTCAAATTCAGCTAAAATTTTTGAAAGTTCAATTTTTTTATCTTCAGGTATGTCCATGTCATATACTTCTCTATGAATATTTTTGATAATATTTCTTCCTGAAAGACCATAATTCTTAATTAAATCATCTAATAGTTTAATTGAAAAAGATAATTGGCCTTCAAAGGCTACACTTAAGATTTCTTTAATTTTATCGGGAGGCACTTCACCTGCTACCCGTAGAACAATATCTTGGTCAATTTTCTTAGAAATCGTCGCACAAGATTGCAAATAATTTATTGCGCGTCTGCAATCGCCTCTAGATACATCTATTAATACATCTAATCCACTTGTTACTACCTTAATTTGTTCATTTTTTGCTATCAATTTTATTCTTTCTTTAACATCATCATCACTTAAAGATGAAAATCTAAAGACCACGCATCTGGATTGAATGGGAGGAATTATTTTGTTAGAATAATTACAAATTAAGATCATCCTACAATTTTTAGTATATTTTTCCATTGTCCTTCTTAAAGCTTGTTGAGCTGGAGCGGTCATATTATCAGCTTCATCTAAAATCAGAATTTTAAAAGGTGTATTTAATGGAGGTCGCGCTTTGGCAAAATCTTTGATGAACGTTCTTATAACGTCTATACCACGTGCATCACTTGCGTTCAATTCTAAAAAATTAATGTTTGATGCCATTTCTCTACCATATAATTCACGAACCATTGCTAAAGCAGAAGTTGTTTTTCCAGTTCCTGCAGGACCCGCAAATATGAGATGAGGCATTGATTTATCTTTTATAAATTGCTTCAATCTTCGTATTATCCCTTCTTGATTAACAATATCATCTAAAGTTCTAGGACGATATTTTTCAACCCATGGGCGACGATTTTCAATAGACATTTAAATCTTGACTTTTTTTAAAAAATATTTAAACATCGATATTGTTTTATCTAATAACAATTAAGAATTAAATATTCTTATTAAAAATTAAGTCTTCATAAATATCCAAAAAAAAGTTAATAGGAATTGAACATGATGGATTTCAAGATAACAAAAATGAAAGCACGGTGGATTTTAGATTCAAGAGGGAATCCTACCGTGGAGACGGATGTTTATTCTGGAAAGATTTTTGCAAGAGCTGCTGTTCCTTCAGGAGCCTCAACTGGAGTTTCAGAAGCATTGGAATTACGAGATGGCGGAAAAGCTTTCTTGGGTAAACATGTTACGAATGCAGTTTCAAATGTTAATGAGATCATTGCAAAAAAATTAAAGGGTTTTGATGTTAGAGAACAGACAAAGATTGATGAAGAAATGATTGCTATCGATGGAACAGGAAATAAGGGTAAATTAGGTGCAAATGCGATATTATCTGTTTCATTAGCCGCTGCAAAATTAGCTGCTCAATTAGCAGAAAAACCGTTATTTATCCATATACATGAGTTAGCATTTAACAAGAAGAGAGAAGATTATTTATTACCTTTACCTTGCTGCAATATTGTAAATGGTGGGGAACACGCAGGAAACAACTTATCCATACAAGAATTCATGGTATTGCCAGTAGGTGCGCCCTCTTTTTCTCAAGCAATTCAAAATGTGGTAGAAGTTTATCAAAATCTTAAAAAATTATTGGCAAAAAAATATGGCCCATCTGCCGTGAATGTAGGAGATGAAGGGGGTTTTGCTCCAAACTTTTCAGAAACACGGGAAGCTGTTGATATCATTGTTGAAGCAATTGAAACCGCAGGATTTCTCATGGGAACTGATTTTGTATTAGGGATGGATGCCGCTGCTAGTGAATTTTTCAAGGATGGTACATATGATATAGATGGAAAAAAGTTGACTGAAGTAGAATTGCTCAATTATTACATGGATTTAATTCATGATTATCCATTTAAATCCATTGAAGATCCCTTTGACGAAAAATCTTTCAGAGGTTTCAGTAATTTAACAGCAAAAGTTGATAAATCAATCCAAATCGTAGATGATGATTTAACAGTAACCAATATAAATATTCTTGAAAAAGCAATCAAAGAAAAAGCAGGTAATGCTCTACTTCTTAAGGTAAATCAAATCGGTTCTCTTACTGAAGCAATTAATGCATGTAAGATGTCATTTAAAAACGGATTTAATGTAATGGTATCTCATCGTTCTGGGGAAACTGAGGACCCTTTTATAGCAGATTTAGCAGTAGGGCTGTGCTCTGGGCAAATTAAGACCGGAGCCACGGCAAGATCTGATCGTAATAGTAAATACAACCAACTATTGAGAATTGAAGAAATACTAGGAGAAAATGCTAAATATCCAAAACAATTAGACTCATGGAAAAATTTTCAGTAAATTTCCTTTTACTTTCTTATATTTTTTATTTTTTAATAAATCTATATAATCTAACATCAATTTTTTTAGTTTTTTTTTCATGGAATTTAAAAGATTTCTCAAGAATCATATTAAAAGGTGTAGAGTAATCAATAATCCAATCAAATTTTTTTATATATTTTGAAAGAAAATTAAAAACTTTTTCACTTGACAAGTGAATTGAATATACCACGTCAGAGAACGAAAATGCTTTTTCTAAAAAATATCTATCAGCTTTTTTTTTCTGTACACCGAAGGGTGGATTCATAATAGTGGTAATTTTTAAATTTCTAGATAAAAATGCTTTTGAAATTGAAAGATGAGTTATATCAGAACAAATGGGGAATATACATTCTTGTAAATTTAGAGAATTTATATTTTTTCTCAATATTTTTAGAGCATTACAATCTAAATCGACGCTTATTATTGATTTAGGCTTAAAATAGGCACAAGCAATTGATAACCTTCCTGTTCCCGCACCTAAATCAAAAATAACATTCTCAGTTATATCATTAAATTCAAAACCAGCAAAATAAATTATATCGACAGCACAAGTAGCATCAATACTATATTGCTCTAATTCAATTTTGGGATTATTAAAAGTTTTAGTGTTTTGAATGATAGAAATTAAATCTTTCTTTTTAATTAATAACATGACTTCAAAATTACACGCTTTAATATAAGGAATAAATTTATTTACATTATTTAATTTTATTTACTTAAAATAGAGAAAAAATTGAATTTATCTCATTTTTTTATAAATTTTGTGAAGCCTAATGAGTAAAAAAAGCATAAAAGATCAAGAACTTGTTTTAACAGGCCAATACTTGGGAGTCATTGAAGAGTTCTTACCCGATAAGAATTCAACATATGTTAAAAATGGTGAGATATTTGCATCGAAATCAGGAATTGTTAATATCGATCATAAGAAACGTGAAGTAGAAATAAGAGATTTTAATGAAAATGAACGAAAAATAGTAAAAAATGGAGATATTGTCGTTGGTGAAATTTTATTTGTCAGAAAATATTCAGTCGGAATAAACTTTTACACTATTAATGATAAAATGCACTTCAATAGTTCTTACATGGGAAATATTCATGTAAGCGAAATATCTAATAAGTATGTAGAAAAAATTCAAGATGCTTTCCAAATAACAGATATTGTTAGAGCAAAAGTTATTGGTCAAGAATTTACGGAATATAAATTAAGCACGGTTGGAAAAAACTTAGGTGTAATCCATGCGGACTGCGTGATCTGTGGAACCAATCTAGATAAAGTAGGATTTAATAAATTGGAATGCTCAATTTGTGGAAATGTTGAAAATAGAAAAATATCAGATGACTATCGAAATGTTAATCAAAATTTGAAATTATAATTTTATATTTTTTGTATATTTAACTTATTATTATAAACTAATTATTGATTTAAACTGATTAGGTTTTTAAAGTGCCCGGAAAAAAGATGATTTTGCGATTTTATAACAATAGCGGTGAACTTCAAAATACAGTTAAATTTCTCGAAAGCATACAAAAAAAAGTTAATTTCATCAATCTTTCTGTTGAAGTAGAAGGAAAAACAATTAAAATTTCATTATATGGGACTAAAGATCTTCAGTATTTAGCTAGAGAAAGATTACAAGATTTAGCTCGCCAATTTTTTTAATTCAAACACTTTTGAAATTCTCCCATTCATGGATTTTTTCTAAAGTTTTCACGTATATAGCCCTTACTTCGTTAAGATCAGAAGTTTTCAAAGTAAAAAGGTTAAATTTCTTTAATAATGAACTAAAATTTGGATATTCTTCAGGATTGGACATTGTTAAAAAAGCACAATTAATAGCGTTAATAAAATTTGAAGCATTACTACTTATATGAGTTGTTATTGCTTCCTTTCCTGCTTCCATTATCTCTTCCGCAACTTTAGAATAGATATCCTCAACAATAATTAATTCCTTTAGATTTTTTTTTATTGTTTGAGACATGATTTGCTTTCTTTCTTTAGCTGCATCTATAAATGCTGCTTTTGGTTGACTTTTTTCGATTTCTTCTATTTTTTCAATTTTCTCAAGTAATATATTACTTTTAATCTCAACATCACTAGCCATTTTAGCATGTACCACTTGATTGGTTTCTGTGGAGATTTCAGCTTTTATTTCACTAGTAAATTTAGATTCAACTTCCTCGGTCATTTGTTCAAAAATATTTATTGGTTCCACGTTTTCAAATAACTCCTTGACTAAAGGAGATGATTCTGGATTAATATCCATTACATCTGCAATGATTCTAATCATTTTATTTCTATTTTCCCTGCGATTTGCAACCATGGGATATGTTTTCAATTTAAAAAAGTTTTCAATTTTCTCAATTGTTAAGGCTCCGCGAAGATCTTGCTTATTACCAATAATCGCTGAACGAGCATGAGGGACTTCAC
>JBHLME010000031.1:0-40163 GCA_048938445.1 Promethearchaeota archaeon
TTAAGGTTTATAAATAAACTACTAAAATTTGGATAAAAAATGTTACTAATTTTTAGTTATTGAATAAAAATTCAATAGTCATAAATAATATAAAATTGCATTAAATTGTTTAAAAACAGTAGATCATCTAATTAAAATCAATTAAATTACTAAATAAATTTTTATATTTTTAATTTTATTATTTAGGTAAAATGGTTTAGATTTTTTTAATTATTGAAGCTTTCTTTTTTTTATAAAAAAAAATGAAAGATAAAAATATTATTAATTTCTGTATTTTAGAGATGTAATTTTTTTAGTGAGAATCAACATTAATTAAATAGAGATTTGAATTAATAGATAGCATGTGAATTAAATGACCGAAGTTAAAAAAAATAATATTGAACTATATAAAGCAATTTTAAAACAATCCGATAATGGATATATTGTCATAAAAGATAAATTAATCCAGTATGTAAATGAGATTGCCTCAGAAATAATGGATTATCCATTTCAAGAAATGCAGAATTGGACAATAAATGACTTCTTTGGAGTATTTCACCATGATGATGTAAAAATTCTCAAGAAACAAATTACTAAGAAAATGAGCGAAAAAGATTTAGAACCCTCATATCAAATCCTCAGAATTATTACACAAAAGGAAGCAATAAAATGGCTCGAACTTCATACCAAAACATTTTCATACAATGGAAAATCTGCTATTTTAATCATCTTTTCAAATATAACCGACGAACTTGTTGCACAACATGATATAATTGAGGAACAATTGAATTATAAATTAATTACAGAGAACTTAAATGAAATGGTTGTTGTTCTAGATGATAGGTTTAGAATTGAGCATGTAAATTACGCGGCAAAAGAAATACTTGGGAATCCTGGAAGTTTATATCCGTTTAAATTTGAAAATCTACAATCATCATCGCTTAATTCTGTTTATGATTTTTTTAAAGGTGTTTTAAAAGAAGACATCTATAGAAAAGAAATGGAACTATTGAAGAAAAAAGGAACTAATATTTGGGTGGAGATTATAGGAAAAACATTTGTTGGACTTGATGGTAATACAAAAATCCTCGCTATTTTAAGAGATATTTCCGAACAAAAAGAAGCTGAACAAAAAATACAAGAATCTGAAAGAAAATATCGAGAGTTGTACGATAAATCACCATTTCTAATTTTAATACTAAATAAAGATTGTATAATAGTTGACATGAATATGAAATTTTCTGAATCCAGCACGTATGATAAAAATAACCTAATAGGTCTTAATTTTACTGAATTTTCAGATTTAATATTCAATAAATACATCCATGTCAAGGAAAAAACATTTCACGATGTTCTTGATGGATCTCCCATTGAACTTGTTGATCTACCTTATATCTTGAAAAGTGGAAAACGATCATGGATAAACTTGAAAGCAACTCCTATTAAATTTCAAAATGAGAAATACATCCAAGTAATCATACAAGACATTACAGATAAAAAAGAAATGGAAGAAATGGTAAAAGATTCACAAGAAAAATTATCAACATTCATGGAGTCTGCTCCAGATGTATTTACCATATGGGATTCCGAGTTGAATTTAATAGAGGTTAATAATACCGGGGTACATTTCTTTGGAGATCATTTAAAAGAGAATTTAATAGGTAAAAATTTAGTTAATTTAATGCCGTTTAATAAAGAGGAGGATAATCTTAAAGAATATTTAAAAGTGTTAAAAACGGGTAAGAATTATTTTGAAGATGATGTTCTAATCGATCCAATGGGTAAATTCTATGTAAATCAGAGAGTATTTAAGGTCGGAAAAGAATTAGGAATGATAATTACCGATATAACAAGCCAAAAATTAGCAGAACAAATCATTAGAGATTCAGAGAAAAAATTTCGAACTCTTTTTGAAAATTCACCCTATAGCATTATTATAACAGATGAAAAGGGGCACGTGCTTGATGTTAATTCATATACAGAAAAGATATTCATGGTCTATAAAAGTGAGATTTTAGGAGAAAGAATTGATGAGATTTTAGAATTACCTGATCATATAAAAAAGTTCATTCAAAATGTAATTAATGAATCGAATCAGGATACTTCACCAATTGAATTTAAATTATTTAATCGGGAAGGGGATCCTCTTTGGATAAGAGCGATGTATTCCATAATTGAATTAGAAGAACAAAAATTTTTTCAAATAATCATAGAAGATATTTCCCAGAGGAAAGAAACTGAAAATGAATTAATTAATTCTGAAGTTAAATATAGGAATTTAGTGAATTCCTCCCCTGATATCATCATCTTAACCGATGTTTCGGGTGAAATTCTTGATTGTAATGAAAGGTTTACAGAACTTTTAGGTCTTAAAAAAAATGAGTTAATAGGAAGAAAAATTCAAGAAATCGCTCCGTATAACATTAAAGAACTCCAAAACCTATTTTCGACGGGTATTTCTGTGAATGATTTTGAAAAGAAATTTGAATCATTTTATAAAAATAAAGATGGTAAGACATATTGGTTCAATAATAACGTATTATTGATGAAAATTCATGATGAGTTAAGGATTCAAGTGGCATCACAAGATATCACGAGATTGAAGGAGGCAAATATTATGATTGAAGAAGCTAACAAGCAGTTGCAAGAGTTAGATGATTTAAGAAAAAGCTTTACAGAACAAGCAGCACATGAATTGAGAACGCCACTTATTCCTATCTGCGGATATTCTCAAATATTTTATGAAAATTTTAGTAAAATCATCAAAAATTTAGAAAAGATGACAATATACATGGACCTACTGAATGTTAAAGATATAAATTTAAAGGATATGCGAGAATCAATTCATCGAGTAAGCAAACTCCATAACCATCTAAATGAGGATTTACGCTCTATGGAAGATGATTTTGAATATTTTAGAGCAGGATCTGAAAAATTAAGGCACTTAGCAGAAAGATTATTAAACTTTTCCAGAATAGAGAGCGATAGTTTAGAATTGGATTTTGAAAGTGTAAATGTTCATAAAATTCTTAAAGACAGTATATCTTTAATCATTCCTGAAGCAAAAAAACGAAATATAGAAATACTCTACTCTAATTTAGAGGATATTTATATAGATGCTGATGAGATATCAATCTTTCAAGTCTTTCAAAATTTAATTTCAAATGCTATAAAAAACACCTTTCCTGATGGAAATGTAATCATAGATATTGAAGAAAAGAATAGCGAAATCGTTGTTTATGTAAAAGATTCGGGTATAGGCCTTATAAAAGAAGAAATTGATGTAATATTTACAAAATTTGGACGGATAAAAAGAGAAGGAGCTATAATTTCTAAAGGATGGGGGATTGGATTATATACTTCAAGTAAGATTATTAAACAGCATGGTGGAAGATTATGGGTAGAATCTAAAGGAAGAAATAAAGGGTCCATATTTCATGTCCAATTACCAAAGGTACAACATTAAAGTAGACTATAAGAGAAGATACAATTGTTTTTTAAATTAAATGTTATATTATATTAATAGTAATATGAAATAATTCTAGGTGGTTTTTATTAAATCTGACGAAAAATCTCTTCTTGAGAAAAAGAAGGAAAAATTAGATGAGAGTATAATTATTGAAAAAACAGAAGAGATGATTAAATATGAAAAAGAGACGGGAAAATTTGCAATTTGGAAAGGTGAAGTTACTAAAGGATTTATAAAATGGCAAAAAGGAGAAAAAATCTATGAATATGGAACTGATGTTAGACCTAGAGTTACCACAACATTAGATCCAAAGACAAGAATGATGTGGAATCAATTTGAAGAAGACTTTAATTATAAAACCGCTAAACTCATCCGAGATGGTGTAAATTTATTCATAATGGTTAAACTCTTATTGAGAGACTTAGGAAAGGATTTTAGTTATAAAGAAACAAAATCCTTTATAAAAACAACTATAAATTCATATTTAATAGATAAAGAAAGGATGAATAAAGAATTATTACATGACATCATGGATATATTAAATGCAATAAAAGGATTTACTTTAATGTCAATTGATGATTATCCTGAAAAAGATTCTGTAGAATACATGCAAAAAGTTATGGAACAAGTGACATTATTAAAAGACAAGATAGAAACCCATTTTCAAGAGCCAATCAAAGCCATTATTGGTCCGAAGGAATGTGATATACTTGTTATTGATGATTACGAGCCAACAATTGATTTTATAACGAAATATTTTAAAAAAAGATCGATTACGATTCAAAGTGCTCATTCTGCAGAAAATGCAATGCTAAAACTAAAAAATCTCACTCCTAAACTAATCTTACTTGATATAGGATTGCCTGGAATTGATGGTGATGAATTTTGTAGGAATTTGAAAGCTAAACCCTTAACACGAGATATTCCAGTTATATTTATTACTGCCTATACCAACAATAGCACTAAATCTTTATTAAACGAAACACAAGCAGTTGATTTAATTCAAAAACCTTTTGGAAAAAATGATTTAGATCTTGTATTTAAATATTTAAAAAAGTAAAAGTATAGTAATTTTCAAATTATCAAATTTAAATTTAATAATTCTTGAACTATTAATCCCAAAAGATAATTTTATTTAATTTTAATACTATATGATCCTAAATAATAACCTGAGAACTTTTAATATCAAATTATCATGACAAATGAATCTAATAAATCTGAAACAGAAGAAATAAAAAAATCTGCTAAAGCTATTGTGTTAAAAGCAGAAGCTTATAAAACTATAATTCTGTATGCGAGCCGATATGCAAATAATGCAATACCCCCAAAAGATTGGAAAGAGATTTATGGAATTTTAATAGGTAATTCTGATGATCAAATGATATATGTAAACAAAGCGGAAGCATTAACCTTTGGACATTCAACAGATGTTCAACTAGATGAGAAACATTATGGTTTTATCGAACAAATTGAACTTAAATTACTCGAGGAAGGTAAAAAAGATTATATGATTGGTTGGTTTCATTCTCATCCTGGTTTAGGTTTATTTTTTTCATATATTGATCTCATCAACCAATTAGGATTTCAAGCTAGAAATGATGATTTTATAGGATTAGTATTTGACCATACGTTATTAGGGAAAAAAAAAGAAGAAGACATAAATGGACATATACTCACAAAATATGATACAGGATTTGAAATCTATCAATTATCTGACGTTAATATGGATATAAACGCTCCACATTTTGATTCAAATTATCATAAAATGGATTATATTGTTCAAGGTTTAAATAAGTTCTTTTTTGCTAATGTTTTAACAGAATTATCTACGTTAGTCACTGTTGGAAAACCATTGGAGTCTGCTTATGGTGAAGATTATTCCTCAAGTCCGAGACGAGAAGATTCTTATTCAATACATCAAGATCAAAAAGATTATATAACCCAAGACATCTTAACTGAGATTCCAAAATCAGAGGACATGATTTTTAATGTAGATGGTTTTTCTTATGAGGAAACCTATGATAAAAAAGCAAAAAAACTTGATAATGTTAAACGAGAAGCTGAAGAATTAATATTTGAAGGAAATAGAGCATTCAAGGAAAGAGATTCTTTTACTGGAGTTGAAAAATTTAAAGAAGGAATTAAATTATATAAAAAAATAGATGATTTTGATAGAGTATTAGATTTACTTAATCAAATTTGTGAAAAAACCATACTTAATAATCATTTGAATTTAGCAGAACAATTTGTAGAAGAACTTCATATTTTAGCAAAAAAAAAGAACCATTTATTTTATAGAGGCAAAGCTAATTATCTTAAAGGATATTTACTGCTAAAAAGTAGTGATGATGCAGATATAGAGACCGCTTTAAAAATAATTCAAGATGGTGCTGTTGACTATGTGAAAGAGAATGATTATGCTGGAGCAGGAATGTGTTTTCACAAAATAGGTAATATGTATCATTTGAGATTGAAAAATTTGGAGAGTGCAGTTTTATTCTATAAAGAAGCGATATTAAATTATAATAATGCTATTTTAAGTCAACATCCATTAAGAAGATCTCTCTGGAGTAAACCAGAATCGCTCATTCAGAAAATTCTTGAGTTAAGGGATATCGTTTATGGATTATTACCTAAAATAGAAAATTTGAAATTAAAACAAAAAGTTCAAACGGACATGAATAACATTAGATATAATTTTTAACTTTTCTAGTAATAAAATCCTCTATAAAACTAAAAAATTATATTCTATCTATCATTAAGTTACTTACTTGTTTTGTATTAATTAAGCTAATAAGTGTGATAAATATTCCTCGTAGAAAACAAAAAATTAAATATTCAAGAAAACAAGCATGTAAATATCTTGAACCTAAAGGAGATATTTCAAACTGTTTACAACCACTATGTAATTGTGTTGAAAGAGAATTAGTCCTTGGAACGAAAGCTTTTGTATGTGAAACTTGTTATTTATACAATCCAAAGAATAATGTCAAAATATCGGATGTCTACGAAGAGAGTAGAAAATTAGCTGAGGCAAGGCTAAAGGAAAGAAAAATTGAAATAATTGATATCCTCAAGGATGAAGATATAGATTTAAGCATTGATGAATTCGAAGAAGATGAAGGGGAATTACCAACAAAATTTGAAAAGAGAAAAGCAGACAAGGGCGATATGGAAGATTCTGAGGATTTTGCAGAAATTATCTGTCCATTTTGTGATGAAATAGTGGATGATTTGAGATCTCATATAGAAAGTTGTGAATTTGCTCCAGAAGATGCAAGTATAGAAGATATCATGCCCTCAAGACCAAAAAAGAAGAAAAAGGGAAAAAAAGCTAGCACCACACCTTCTAAAAAACCAAAAGAAGGAGAGGAAGAAGGAGGCGCACAAAAATGTCCATATTGTGGTAAAGAATTTCAGAGACTTGGACGTCATCTAAACTCATGTAAAAAAAAACCTGCTGATGATGAAGAAGAAGAGGAGGAAGACGAGGACGATGAAGAAGAAGAAGAGGAGGATGAGGACGATGATGAGGAAGACGATGATGATGACGATTTTGATGAGGATTAAGCAATACAATTATAATTATTAGATTTTATAGTATGAATTCAGAGGATATATATTATTGTAGACCTGTATTTAGACCCCCCTCAGAAGCTTATAGTCTTTTAATCCAACTTACTGAAGGATGTACCTTCAAATGTGATTTTTGCATGTCTAATTTACGTAAACAATTCATTGTAAGGGAAGTAAATGAAGTTAAAAGGGACCTTGATATTGCTAGAAGACAATATGGTCCTAATGTCAGACGCCTTTTTTTTTTAGATGGAAACGCAATGGTGACACCTACCGAAAAGCTTTTAAAAGTAATTCAATATGCTAATAAAGTATTCCCTAACTTAGAGAGATGTGGTGTTTATGCCCATGCTAAAGATATCTTGAAAAAAACAGATCAACAATTAAAGGAATTATCTAATACAGGTCTTAAAATAGCATATGTTGGATTTGAATCGGGGTATGACAAATTACTTGAGATGGTTAACAAACATGCCACGAAACAAGATTACATAAATGCTTCAAAAAAGCTTTTCAAAGCGAATATTACGCTCTCTGCTACATTGATAAATGGATTAGGGGGTGCGGACAACTTAGATCTTTCCGAGTTACACGCAAAAGAATCAGCAGATTTAATTAACAAAATTTGCCCCTCTGATGATAGATTATGGTATATTGCATTTCTAACATTAATGGTTCCCCAAGGAACAGAAATTTACAAAGAAAAAGAAACTGGTTCTTTTAGAGAAATGAATCAATTAGGCATCTTAAATGAATTAAAGAATTTTATACAAAACATCAATTTCGAAAATAAAAATGCAAATTGCGTATTTCGATCAAATCATGCTTCAAATTATTTACCAATAAAAGGAGTATTAGATAGAGATAAAAAAAAGATTTTAGACGTTATAAATTATGGTTTAAATCATCAAGAATCATTAAGACCAGAGTATTATTGAGCCTTATAACATTTACATTTAGAAATTGAACTAATACTTAATAATTAATGTAAGAATTTTTAATTGATTTTGAAAAAAAGTAGATTTATTGTTTTAAAATGATTCTTGCATCTACGCAAATTAATCCTTTTTCATATATAAATACAGGATTTAAATCCATTTCATATACTTCTTCATTTTTTACAACAAACTCAGATATTTTCATTAAAGTTTTAACTATAGCATCTATATCTGCCTTTGGTTTCCCTCTATACCCATCTAATATTGGAAAACCCTTAATTTCATGAATCATCTCCTTAGCATCGTATTCAGTGATTGGCGCGATTCGAAAACTTACATCTTCCAAAAGTTCAACAAGAATACCTCCAATACCAAACATCAAGGCGGGACCAAATTGTGGATCAGTAGTCATTCCAATTATCAATTCTGTTATTGGTTCATCTGCCATTTTTTGAACTGATATTTTCTTCTTCGATTGTGAGGGGATTTTCATTAATTCATCATAAGCTTTTTCCGCTTCCACTTTATCTTTAATATTTAATTTCACTGCTCCTGAATCGGATTTATGTACCACATCTTCCGCCATGAGCTTAAGTACAACAGGAAATCCAATATCATTTGAAGCTGAAATTGTTTCCTCCTTAGTTTCTGTTAATTTCTGAGGAGGGACCTCAATGCCTATTTCTTTCAAAAGTTCTTTTGATTCATATTCCGTGAGGATATTTTGGCCTGAATCAATTTTATCTTTTAACATATCTGCTATATTCATTTATAACATTCCTTCAATGGTAGAATTATACTTAAAATAAATCGTAAAAATAATTTAAAATTAATTAAAAGGAAAAAAAAGGATTATATTATTTTAAAAAATTGATTATTTCTTCATTAACTTCTGGAGCGTTCGAAAAGTAAAATTCATGGCCTAGTTCTTCAAATATTTTTAACGTGCTATTAGGCATTTTTTCATGCATTTGTTCTGCTACATATACACCTGCCAACTTATCTTTACTAGCTGCCATTATCAATGTTTCATGTTTTATTTGATCGAGTTTGTCAAGACTATCATGTTTTGATCCTGCAACTGCTTGATTCTCGAGGTCTTTTGGTGTTAATGGATTAATTTTTGATTCTTCGATTAATTCTTCAACAGAGATAACCCCATGTATTTTTTTTTTCAGATCTGATTCTAATTCCTTTCTAAATTTAATAGTTTGTGTAAATCGAATAAATTTCCAAAAAGCAGCAGTGGGATCTTCCTTTCTTAGTTCATATAAGTCTTTATATGATTCTAATAAATTAAGTATACCATCACCAGTGTGATTTGAACCAATCATTACTAATTTATTTAGTCTCTCGGGATATTTTAAAGCGAAATCTTGTGCAATCCAACCACCCATCGATTGACACACAATATTTGCTTTGTTTATATTGAGATAATCCATCAATCCCTTTAAATCTTCTACGAGAGTTTCCATGGTATATGGTTCTTCTGGACGACTTGATCCCCCCGAACTCCTAAGATCATAGGTTATTACTTTAAAATACTCAGATAATGGACCAACTTGCGCAACCCAAGTTTCTTTTTTGTTGGCAAAACCATTGATTAAAATTAATGGAAATCCTTCACCTTTAATTTCATAAGAAAGTTTAATATTATTGACTTCAGCTAATGGCATGATTATTGTTTTTAATGTATAATTTTTAGATCATAATTGATTATATCTTTACATCAGTAAATATTATTTTTAAAAGTTTCTTGATTTTTTACGTTTTTTTTAGATTGGTTTGATAATTTAGCGGAGTATTTTTCCATAAAATGATTCAATTCTTAACCACATGCATTTAAATAATCTATCGCAAGTATGATTAATAGAAATCCAAGTTAATACAAATAATAGTGATGATGAATGCGCGAAGAGGATTTTAATTCGAAAATGTTGAAAATTATTAGGGATATCATAAAAAATAATTTACCTCCTCCCTATCCAAAAGATACTCCAAATGGGCAAAGAGCTTGGAGGATCGCCGACACTTCCCTAACCTTTGCGTCAGAAGGCAGAATCAAAACGGCAATAAGATATATGATCATTGCTTTACGATCAGGTGTTCCAGAACCTGTAAATAGCCATCTGAGATCACTTTTAATTAAATTAATTGATGGTCAAATAAAATTCAACATACACTTCAATAAAGAAAAGCGATTATTAAATAAAATTCCAATCGCTTAATATAAGATTTAAGAAAATTTTTGTACTAATTCTGCAACCCTTTTTCCAAGGTCCTTTGCTATTAATGCCCCTAATTCATCAATTTCTCCTTTTGCAACAAATTCTTTAAGTGTAAATTTTTGTAGACTAGTTATTGGAATATTTCCTTCTAACATTGGGCTTCCCAATGCATTACCTACTACAATCATTCCTTGTATCAAAGCAAAGTTTATTAAATCAGATATTACGCCTTCTACGCTATTTCTCAATCCAGTCGATGCTAATGGTGCGAAAATAATATCTTTTAAAAGATAGTTTTTCATTTTCCAGGGTCTTGAACGATCAATTAATGCTTTTATTTGAGAACTAACTGAACCAAAGTAATTTGGAGCAGCAATTAAAATTGCGGATGATCCTAATATCAAGTCCTCTATTTTTTTTGTATCATCATTTTCAGATAAAGGACAATCATTTGGAGACCTTAAACATTGATCACATCCATTACATGGAGTTATATTAAAGTCTGAAATCTGTATTTTATTAATTTCAAAATCATCTGCTACTGCTTTGATTCCTTCAATTGCTTGGTCAACTAAAAAATTACAATTTCTATTTTTTCTTGGAGAACCTACGATTAAAGTTATTTTTTTTGCCATTTTTTTAAAATCCTCTTATTTTTATTATAGAATATTGGAAAAAAATCATTTTTTGAACTAATTAATCCTCATCTTCATCGTCCTCATCATCGTCTTCCTCATCATCATCGTCGTCATCATCATCTTCATCATCATCTTCTTCAAGATCAATTTCCCCATGACAATTTTCACAAAAAGGAATGCCATTCACGAAAACTGCCATGCTTTCGGGAATATCTCTTCCACAGTGTGCACAATCTACATATTCCTCGTAATCTTCATTCATAATGATTTCCTCATTAAAAAATTTTTAAATTATTTATTTTAATTAAAATAAAAATATTAATTTTTTTTATATATCATTGTCATCAGTTTCATCTGCAGAAATGGTTTGTTTATCCTTATTAATATCTGGTATATCTTTTGGGATCTTATCAGTTTCTCGTTTTTTTTTATCTATAGTTGAAAAGGCGTCTTCGGCATCTTCAGGAATGTGTTTTGAATATTTTTTAAAGTGTTTTTCATCGTATTTATTAAATTTATCTTTAAGTTTATCACCGATTAGAGACGTATTTACAATTACCCCTGCTACAACAAAAATTACAAAAAGTACAATATAAAAGATAAAAGATCCATAAGGAAATATACCTAACTCTAATATGTAATTAACAAAAAAGACCATTACTTGCCCAATTGGGACTACAAAAGGTTGCAAAACAAACAAAATTACTCCAATAATTTCAGCTATAACTTGTAATGCAACAATTGTATCGAATATCATATTATCTTACCTCCTTTTGTAATAATTTTTGTTCTTTCTCTTCCCTAATTTTAAAGCGATTTATTGTAAAATCGACAACATCATAAACCTTTAATAGAATAGTTAAAAAATAAACACCTAAATAGACCAATATCATTTGTTGCAAGTCGAGATACAAAATCCCGTAATCTACAATTACGAATTCGACTGTTAAAGCTCCTGAAAATCTATAACTCCAAATATAAAAACAATTTAAAATGATCTGAATGAGCGAAAAAACTCCTCTCCGAATTGATTGAGGTGGTGAAGAATATGAAAAAAAAGCACATCCACTTATTATAAGTCCGAAGGCAAAAATCCAAAAGATGATTGTTTCATATTGTGTTTGTTCAATTTGAATCTCAAAACCCTGTATTGTCAAGTTTTTAATCCAAGTAAAGCCTAAATAAGGAACTACAATTGTAGTAATGATATAAATTATGGCAAATATGATTCCTCTTGTCATATTTTTTATGTCTTCTATTTCAATTCACCTCTGATTACGAAATTGTGTAGTTAATATTCTCAAATACTACATCAAAGGAAAGTAGATTAAGGGAATAATAACCACTTAAAATTAAATCTATTAATACATAGGGTGTATAACCCGGATCAAATACGGGAATCGTATTAAAATTTGTTGCATTTAATCCTCCCGGATAGGTATCACCTCTTCGAATATCAACTGGTAGAGTAGAATGTGATAATATTCGGGCGGATTCAGTGTAAGATGCGTTATAATACATATCAATCGAAATCGTGATAGTAAATGCATTCAGATCAAAGTATCCATCATTAGTAATGTTAAACGGAATATAAACATACCAATTTCCTATATCTGAGGGATCTAAATGAGTAACTATGTTATCCATATCAACACGTATATTATCCTCATTCATTAAAATATTGACTGCAGACCACCCAGCTAAAGCAGAAACAATCGAAAGAGAGACCGTAAAAGTAAGAAGAAAAAGCCGCACGACCAGTCTAAATATTCTCGCTTTTCTCATTTTTTTAAATAAAAATAGGGTACTTAATCGATAAATATTGTGAACCCAACATATATATTAATATTTTCGATTTTTATAATAGTGCTTTTTAATTGTATAAAAAGAATAAGAATCAAAATGAAAAGCTAAATTGTAGAATTTCTCGTGAAATTAAGTTTACCTCCAGCAATAACTATATCTATTTCTCTATTTGATAAATCATGTATAACTTCAAATTTTGTTTCTTGAGTTTTATTCTGAACAATGATAGATTTATTATTATTCTTTATACCTTTCAAAATGTCATAAATTTCCAGGATATCACCTTGATTTATTTTTTCATAATCATTTTCATTTTTAAACGTAAATGGAATGATTCCAAAATTTACTAAATTATCTCTATGAATTCGAGCAAATGATTTTGTAATAACAATTTTAATACCTAAATACATTGGTGCCAATGCTGCGTGTTCTCTACTTGAACCTTGTCCGTAGTTAATTCCTCCGATGATCAATCCACCTCCTTTTTCCTTGTTTTCAATTGCTCTCATTGCGAAAGAAGGATCTTTCTGACTAAATACAAATTCACTGATTTTTGGTAGATTTGATCTGAAAGGAAGGATTTTAGCTCCTGCGGGCATAATATCATCAGTCGTAATGTTATCTTCTACCTTGATTAAGACTTTTAAATTCGTTATATCTTTTGTTAAAGGAGAAAAATCTGGTAAGGGTGTAATATTTGGTCCCCTAATTATCTTCACTGAATCAGGATCAATAGAAGGTTCAATAATTTGAGAATCATCAATCAGGATCTTTTCAGGTAACTTAATATTAGGGTAATGTCCAATTTTTCTAGGATCCGTGATTTCTCCAAATAAAGCAGATGCAACTGCTGTCTCTGGACTCCCTAAATATATTTCAGCAGATAAAGTACCGCTCCTTCCACAAAAATTTCGATTAAATGTTCTCACGGCTATTGCATTTGATTTTGGAGCAAATCCCATTCCTATACAAGGGCCACAAGCCGTTTCTAATAATCTTGCTCCAGAAGATATGATGTCTGTTAAAGCACCAACTCTGGACATTTCTAGGAGGACTTGACGCGATCCTGGAGAGATACCCATGATAACATCTTCATGAATTTTACGTCCCTTAAGGAAGGCAGCAATTATCATCATGTCTTTTAATGAACTATTCGTACAAGATCCTATAGCAACTTGATCAACTTTCAATCCTTCAACTTCAGAAACAGGAACGACATTACCTGGTGAATGGGGTTTTGCAATTAAAGGTATTAGTTTTGATAAATCAATTTCAATTATTTCATCAAAATCATTATCTGAACCGCCCGCAATCTTAATCCATTGATCCCCTCTGCCTTCTAATTCTAAAAACTTACGAGTAACATCATCCGAAGGAAAAATCGATGTTGTTGCCCCCGTTTCAGCACCCATATTCGTAATAGTTGCTCTTTCAGGAACTGTTAAACTACTCACTCCAGGACCAAAATATTCTAATATATAACCTACTCCACCTATAACATCCATTCTTCTCAATATTTCTAAAATCACGTCTTTGGCTGAGACAAAATCTGGTAAAGACCCAATTAATTTAATTCCAAGTAATTTTGGTGTTTTCAAATAAAATAGACCTCCTCCCATAGCTACTGCTACATCTAAACCTCCTGCACCTATTGCAATCATTCCCATCCCTCCCGCGGTTGGAGTATGAGAATCTGATCCAATTAAGGTCTTACCTGGACGAGCAAATCTTTCAAGAAACACTTGATGGCAGATCCCGTTCCCTGGTTTTGAGAATTTTATTCCATACTTTGCAGCGACTGAAGCAAGATATCTATGGTCATCTGCATTTTTAAAATCTGTTTGTAAGGTATTATGATCGACAAAAGACACTGACAATTCCGTTTTAACCTTTTTTAATTTCATTGCTTCGAATTGCAAATAAGCCATAGTACCTGTAGCATCTTGAGTTAAGGTATGATCAATTTTAATACCAATTTCCTTTCCAACAATTAATTCGCCTTCTACAAGATGTTCTTCCAATATTTTTCGTGCTATTGATGTCATTTTACTTGAGAGTAAAGTTTGTATAATATTAATAGAAACTAATGATTGTTATTTTAAATGTTTTCCAAGAAATATTAATCAATTATTAAACATAGATTAAAGAAAATAAGTAAAAAAAAAGTATTATTTCTGAAACGGTTGCAACCGAAAATCGCTAATCTTCTACAATTTTTTAAGATTAGTTCATATTTTTTTATTTTATATTTTTTAATTTTCTATTTTTAAAGATAGTGTTGCCTGTTGCTTGCCAAATCTTTTCCAATTTTTCACGTCTACTACAACGTTCCTACCATATGGTTCTAACTCATTTAACAGCATTTTATCAATATATATTTCAATAGACATGTCAGTACTTCCTCCATTTCCATTCCATTTTTCAAAATTTCCATTATCAATAACTTGCTGTTTTAATGCTAATTGAACCAAATTATAACAATATGTTCTTGATCAAGAACGTGTCGTGTATTTGTATATGGCTAGAACGATATCATCTTTTTTATCTATAGACGCTTGTTGTTCATGAATAAGATCTGATGCTTCCTTTGTTAATGTTAGATTCATTGTAATTATTCATTTTTTGTTATTTTATACTTATTTAAAGAGATAACTTAAACAAAAAATTTGAGATTATAAAATAAAAATATAATACTATTTTTTATTAAAAATTATTTCTGTTCCAAATATTAAAAGATTAAGATTGTAAAGACTCCTTAATAAGATTTTTAAAAAAAAGGAAACGCTTACTCATAAAATATTGAAAGACCTTAAAAGGAATCAAATACATGATATTCACGGTTAGGGTGCACCTTTAATCATCGACCTTCTAACATTTTTAAGATCGTTTCATTTTAGCCATAAGTATCAGTATTTAACTTTTTCATGAGCAATAATCCCATTTTTTTACCCTTGACCTCACTCACGATTGCATCTATTACTATTATTCCTTTTTCCTCCAATTCAGGAATGATAGATTTCTCCATGTACACCTCAACGTCAGGATTTTCTTCAATACTATCCCATTTAACGAATTCAACATAACCTTCGAAAACTTTATACTTTTCAACTAATTCAAGCACGTTTCCACAAAAGCTCATCGTTCAAGTTGAGGAAGAATAATAAAATATCGCAACTACAAGCTCATTTAACTCTTGTTGTTGTTGCTCATGAATGTAATCCAATGCAGTTTGAGTAAAAGATACTTTAAACAAAAATCACCTATAAAATATAATTATAAATCAAATAAAGTAATACAAAATTATAAAAAAAATTAACTTAACAAGCATTTTAAAATAGAACGAAAAAAATAAAAATTTGTAGTTATTATGGATTTTCTATTTTTTAATTCTGTTTCTTATGTTTTTTCTCCAAAGACTTAGAGGGGTATCAATCCCTTCTTTTTTCCTGATACGCCATTTTCTTAATTCATCAATAACAGAGACACTAAAGGCACCAAGGAAAAGGGCAATCCAATAGTATGGGTGATATAGCGGAACAAGGTTAAATATTAATCCAAAAGGAGTATATAAAAGTACAAATTGCAATACTACTGAAATACCGACAGCCCAGAATAATTTTTTATTTGGAAAGAGATAAAATGGTTTTTTATTGGATGTACAAGCAAAAACAAACATTAATTCACAAAACACCAAATTAGTAAATAAAATAGTTTGTGCTAATGATATTGCATATGCTTGTGCTTCAGGATTTGTTAAATATCCGACTAACTGAGGATCTATTGCGGGTGTAGCCCATGCAGGTATCAGTACTGACCATAGTAATAAATATAGTGCAATATCTGTGATAGATGTATAAATTCCAAGAAGTAAAACAGGCCCTTTGATCTCTGGTATGAGCGTGAAACCTTTACGTGGAGGATCTTTCATAACATCAGGATCCGTTGGTGTGAATCCTAAAGCCATTGCGGGAAGGGCATCAGTAGCTATATTAAGCCATAAGATTTGCAAGACATTAACTGGAAGTTTAAGAAATATAGAGCCAAGTAATCTTGTTACGATAAAGCCTACAAGTAATAAGAAGATTTCATCAAAATTCGTGCTTAACATAAATCTGAAAAAACCTTTCGTTGTTTCAAATATTCCTCTTCCTTCTTCAATTGCATTAATGATTGTTGCGTAATTATCATCAATTAGAATCATTTCAGAAGCTTCTTGCGTTACTTCGGTACCTTTTAGCCCCATCGCAACTCCAACATGAGCTCCTTTAACCGCAGGAGCATCGTTCACCCCATCACCCGTCATTGCAACAATATCATCCAATTCTTTTAATCTCCTCAGAATTCTTAATTTATGTTCTGAGGTAACTCTTGCGTATATGTCCACTGTTTTAACTTTTTCTCGCAGTTCATCATCACTCATTATTTCTAATTCAACTCCAGTAATTGCCTCATCTGAATCAGTCAAACCAATTTGATGGGCAATTGCTACAGCAGTTACCTTATGATCTCCTGTGATCATGATGGTTCTAATTCCTGCCATTTTTGCCTCTGCAATTGCATCCTTAACCTCATCTCTTGCAGGATCAATTATTCCGGCTAAACCAAGAAAGATATAATCTTTTTCCATTTCTTCTTCAGAAAAACCCTCATTTAATGGTTTATATGCTAGTCCTAGTACCCTTAATGCATTTTTAGCAAAAGACTCGTTTTGATTTAAAATTAAATCTTGAACTTCGCTAATTGGTTTTTCCTCCCCATTTAGCAGCCCCTTACTAGCGTTTTTCAATAAGACATCGGGAGCACCTTTAATCATAGAATACAAATTTCCATCTATATTAACTGCTACTGACATCATTTTTCTATCCGAGCTAAATGGAATTTCACTTACTTTTTCTGCTTGGGTATCGAGATCCATTTTCATTGCTAATACTTTAAAGCAAATTTCAGTAGGATCACCTACAACATCAGTATTGCTCGTTCCATCATTTTTGGGATGCACGCTTGAGTTATTACAAAACATAGCAACTTCTAGGAACTTTTTTAAATCTGAATTAATCGGTACTAGATTGCCATCATCCATTATTTTCCCTTCAAGAGCATACCCAACACCTTCAACATCATATTCTTTACCTCCCAAAAATACTTTAACAATGGTCATTTCGTTTTTTGTAAGTGTACCTGTTTTATCCGAACATATGATATTAATTCGACCCAAAGTTTCAACAGCTGTTAATTTTCTCACTAAAGCATTCCTATCTGCCATTTTTTTCATTCCTATACTCATTACAATGGTTATTACCACTATAAGTCCTTCAGGAACAGCAGAAACGGCTAAACTTATAGAAAGTTCGAATGCGTTAATAATATCTTCAATAAAATCTGTAAGTGCATTAGGGTGTGCAAAATCTGTCGTGAATAAGACAATAATAAAATCTATAGCAAATACGGCAAGGCATATTATAATGATTAGTTTTCCCAGGAGTGCTCCAAATTTGTTCACTTCTTTCTGAAATGGACTAAGTACTTCAACTTCTTCTTGCAATTTTTCAGCTATTTTTCCTATTTCCGTGTTCATCCCAGAGCCAATAACAATACCTTCTCCATTTCCTCTAGTAATAATGGTATTCATATAGCCAAGATTAGTTCTATCGGCTAATATTTCCTTTTCATCAACTATTTTTAATTTCTTTTTTACTGGTTCAGATTCTCCAGTCAAAATTGCTTCATCCACATATAGAGAAAATTCCTTGAAAAGCCGAATATCTGCGGGAAATTTATCTCCTTGTTCAACTAAGACAATATCTCCAGGGACTATATTTCCTGCATCAATCTCTTGAACTCTTCCGTCCCGTCTGACTTTAGCAAAGTGAGGTGCTAATTTTTTTAAACTCTCCAGTGATTTTTCAGCTGAATACTCCTGGTAAAATCCCAATACGGCATTAACAATTAAGATTGCTATAATCACGATTGCTTCCGTATATTCTGAAGGCCATAGTTCTCCATCTGTATAAGTATGCCATATCCCAATAACTATAGAAACAGCTATAGCAAAGAATAAAAGATAAATGAGAATATCTTTAAACTGGCCTATAAAAATTTGTAATGCCGTCTTTCCCTTTGTTTTTATTAATTCATTTTTTCCGAATTTTTCAAGTCTTTTCTCGACTTCTCCACCAGTTAAACCCACAGCAATTGAAGTATCCAACAGTTTTACGACTTCGTTAATCTCTTTAGAATGTGCATTGATAATTTCCATTTTGATTCAATTTTGTAAATTTTTTTATTTAGATTTACGAAAAATATATATAAAAAAATAAAATTTCATCATTTTAAGAATTTTCTTTTTAAATTAAAAGTAAATTTTTTTATTTTAATCTAGAATTGTTCTAACGATGTTATTTACTTGGTTTATTAGTTATTAATTTATCAACTTAATCAAACAAAATAAATAATAAATTGGTAACCAATCAAAAAAAAAGTTTTAAAATTTAAAAAGAAATGCTCATTTTTAATGACCTTTTTTTCTTCATTGCTCAAGCTATATCGTAATAGTACGCACATAAGGGTAAATCATATAAGTTTAAAAAATAAAAGAATAATAATAATTATTAACATTGGTTGGTTACACCTATACAAATTTTTTTCTTCTATAAAAAATATTTAAATAAATTAAAAACGAGTTTTGACTAAAAATGAAAAGATTTAAAATCATACGATATAAACGAGCATTGATTTTTTCGATATTTACAGCGACTCTTTTATTTACAAGCTTGAACTTTAATTCTTTCATTATTAATTCATTAAATGACTACATTAATGATGATAATGAAGATAATATCGAGGATATTCCAGATATCCCATGGATTAAGATAAAGACTGCTGCCTATGAAACAGGAAGAAGTAATTCTAACACAGGTGCAAATATAAAGATAATTGCACATCAATCTTTAAAAAATGATAGTTATAATTTAGCTTTTTCAAACATTAGTCAGTCAAACGATTTTAAAGTACCATGTCCAACCTCATCAAGCTTCAATTCGTCTCTTACAAACTTTACAATAGAAAATATTTATGCTCCAAACAAAACCTTAATTCTAGAAGATCAAGGTGTATTTGGAGAGACTATATATTATCAACCTTGTGCAGCGGGATTTAAAGTCTATACAAAATGTTACTTCGTAAATTTTTCAATAATATTAGAACGTTCTGCTTCTCCAAATAATTTAAGTTCTATTCAAGTAAGATTATTAAGATCTCAATGGACAGGAAGTCAAAATCGACCAATTACTACTGGAGCAATTACTTTAGTTTCTGGAGTACAAGTAGAAGATCATACTGGTTGGTATTATAATTGGTCTGATTCTTTTAGTCCACAACTCATTGATCCTGAAAATACAGCAAATAACACATTCTATATTGAAGTGAGTGATACAGGAGATCTTACTGTCCCTCCAGATACTTGTTCTTGGACATATGAAGCAGATTCTTCAGGAATAGATAGTATGACTCCTTGGAAATTTACTGGTGGTTCATGGCAGGTTCTTCAAGGTCCTGGGAGTATAAATGTCGATTTAACATGTAGAGTTGATTTAGCTCCTTTAAGTAATACTCCAAAACCTACAGGAATTGAATTAAGAATAAATAATAGTGATGTAAATAATATTAATAATGGTTCAGGATATTGGTTAAAGCAAAATCAAAATTTTACTGATGCAGATGGCGAATTAGATTTTAAAATAACATCAGATTGGTGGGACGTTAGTTGTGATATAACAAAAGTCCAAGTTAACTATACAAAGGTTGATCTCTCAGCAAGTTCTGCTTTTGATATCTCTAGTAGTGGACAACAAGTAAATTGGAACATTACGGTAGATGGGATGGGAGTATGGGGTTTCGATGGAGATACAGATGAGTGGAATTACATCAATTTCACGATACCGGATCAGTGGTCGTTAGATGGCGTATACAAGGGAGGAACCCCACAGACGTACATGACATTTGGTTCCCCTGGGCCAAATTGGATCATAACAGCCACAGGTGCGGGTAACGGAACGTATTGGTATTTAAATGCCCACTCAGATAATTTGCTCTTGGATGGGGATCACGGCATCCAGACAAAAGTAGGTTCGGAGGATAATCTTGCTATAGTGAATTATACAAATACTATTGACTTGATCGCAAATTTTACGAAGACAATCCAAAATCCCAATGAAGTAAACATGACAATATATGATTCAAGTTTAACTCAGCAGGTCCATTCTGAAGTAAACAATACTTTTTCGAGTAACAAGATACATGTAGATAGCTGGGAAATATTTAATGATGTTGACGTGGTGAATTATGGAATATATACCATCCAAGCATATTGGAACAATGCGACCGATGCGGGTTTCGTGGAAAAAAACATCACGATCATGGCCGATACTGCACTAGAATTAAGTGATCCATCTCTTCCAATCGAAAAACATAGTTATGATCCAGCTTTTAACATTACCGTGTTCTATAACGACACGGGGAGGGGAGGTATTGCAATTGACACGATTAATGTTTCATATTCCGATCCTGACTCTTCAGCATCTAACTATGGTACAATGAGTCCTGATCCAATTAATGGAGCAGGATATTATAATTATACCATTAATCCAGCAAATTATGGACCGGGATATCATATGATTGAAATTCAAGCGAATAAAACATACTACAATAAGAAAATATTAACAATTACGATTAATATCA
The DNA here is from genome assembly GCA_048938445.1 of Promethearchaeota archaeon. Lineage (GTDB taxonomy): Archaea > Asgardarchaeota > Lokiarchaeia > Sigyniarchaeales > SOKP01 > FT1-020. Next base: position 21,371 of record JBHLME010000031.1, read on the forward strand.
TGAACTCAACAGCGGTTTATGGCCCTTCACGTATATTTTCCATAAAAAATTATGAAAGCGTCATTTACACGTTTAGCTGGAACGACACTGATAATAGTAATAAGGGTATATCAAATAGTTCAGGAACAGTAAGCATAGGTTCATGGAAAAGCACGCCTTCCACAACGAACTTCATTTATGATTCATGGGAAGTTGGTTCAGGAAATTATACGATCAATATAACAGCATGGGAAGTTCCTGCGAGCCTTACATATGAAGTCAATTTTACAATTTCACGAAGCGGTTTTGAGCAGGTAGAAGTATCCTTCAGCATCACTATTAACATAATTAATACGAATATAACTTTTAGATCAGTTGTTGACGATAACTATAAAAGAAATACGGGTCTAGATTATTCAGCGGAACTTTATATCAACAGGACAGATACAACAAAGCATATTGCCGGACTCAATGAAACATATATAGAAGTCACGTATTCGGGAAATCTATGGCCTGATGGTGACGTAGAACTTATTGATGATGGGGATTATTATACATTGAATCTAAGCATCAGTAATATCAATTCTGGGAGTTATATTATCATGGTGAATTTCTCATTGGCGGGCGTATATAATTGGAGTATGGTATTATTAAACTTGACTCTCATAGGAAACACATCGCATGTTGAAAATTTTACTTTATTGCAAGGATCGACAGTGCTTTCGCCTTCACTTCCAGGAGACTATTATGCAAGCACTATTGGGCTTACTTTAACTATAAGGCTTAATATATCAGATGAGGATAATAATTGGAATTTAGTGTTCGGTGCAACTCCCTCAATTACGGTGTTTTATAATTGGACATCTGGTGGTGGTCAAACTGGTACATTATCTTCAACGCTCTATTCATCTGATGGTTCAGGTTATTCTGGAACAATAAACATGGACACGCTACCTGGAACGGGTAATTATACGATAACAATTATCATAAGTACTACAAATTTTGAGAACGCCATTTATGAATTTAAAATTAGCATGAGTTCAGGGGGAACTGATGGGAATCCTTTTTGGCTTGTAATTTTATTAATATTTGCACTTATTGGGATTGTCGGAACAATATCTATTTATGGAGGATATAGAAAGATTGTCGTTCCTAAAAAAATTGCGAAAAGGAAAGTTTTAACTGAGGTTGAATCCGTTTTTGATGATGCGGTCAACTTGGAACATGTTTTAGTTCTATATAAAAACACGGGAATGTGCGTGTTCTTTAAATCGTTTGGTTTGGAAGAAATCGATCCCGAATTGATAAGTGGATTTCTCTCAGCTGTATCCTCTTTTGGAAAGGAAATGGAGTCCACTCAAGCATTAAACGAGATTCGTTATGGTGACAAGCAAATACTCTTATCCGATGGAGAATATATCAGGGTTGCCTTAGTTTTGGGTAAAAAACCTTCTGTAGTCACGAGACAACATCTTTCGGAATTCATCAAATCTTTCGAAAAATACTTCTCAAAAGCATTACCTGATTGGCGAGGAAATTTAAAAGTATTTCAGGGTGCGGGAAAGCTCATAGACAGTATATTAAACACGTCTATCATATTACCTCATGAAATCAAGTTCAGTCTAAAAGTCGCAAAATCCTTGAAAAAACCTAATTCGAAAGAAGTTCTTAAAATTGCTCAAAATCTAGTCAAGGACTCTGAAAGGCAATATTTCTTTATTGGACAATTATTGACTCTTGCTGTCGAAAAACTTGGTAAGGAAAAGGCAGAAGTTTTTATTGGAATTAAGGAATTAAGAGATAGTGGACTCTTGGCGCCAATTGAAATTACGGCTATAGAAGCCCCTCCAATCTCCCAGCAGGAACTCGATCTTATCGGACAAAGAGTAAACAAGTTTACAACTTTATCTAATGATGAGAAACAAAGACTCATGAGTGATATTGCCGCTATTAGTAACCCTATTGAGCGTGAAGCATATATTACAAGTTTAGCTGAACACCATGAGATTGTTTCTGGTCCAGCTGATTCAACACGTAAAGTTCTTGAGGTTAAAGATGAGAAATCTGCCAAGAAAGAGATTGCAAAGTTAATAAAAAAGGGACAAAGTGCAAAGAAGAGTAAAAATTACAAAGATTCAATTCAAATCTTAAAAGATGCTGCTGAAATTGCTACTAATTTTGAGCTTCAAAAAATTCATGATGAAATTAATGATGAGATTCGCCTGATTTCAATATTAGATTTAGAAATTAAAAAGAAAAATTTCGAAGAACAAGCAAAAAAGGCAATAAAAACGGTAAAATACAAAGATGCTGCTCAATTTTATAAGTTAGCTTCTGATACCGCATCAAAAATCTTCAAGTTAGGTCGAACGGATGCCATGAAGGAAGTAAAGAGACTAACGAATAAATCTAAGGAATATGAAAAATTAGCAGAGAAATAATTGATTTTTTTATATTTTTTTTTTTTTAATTTATTAGTTAATAATTAATTACATTATTTGGATTATATTATTCTATATTAATAACTAAAAGGATTTAATTAGTATAAATTAATAATGTTTTTAAAATTGATATCTATGTTTCTCTAATAATACAGAATTTCAAATTCTAAAATAATAATCCTTTCATATCAATTTTTATTATAAAAGCAAAACAAATAAATGTATAAAAACAAAAAACATTTTAGTGGATAATATACTAAAATTTTATATTAGAAAACGATCATAATAAATCTATACACGTAATAAAAAACAATTAAATAATGAAATAAACTTAACATCAATGTCAGACGAGCAACTTTTATTCTTACTACAAAATATCATGGATAATGTTGATGGAGTTCGATCAGCTGCAATTGTTTCGATGGAAGGCCTTATTGTCCAAGCAATCTTAGAAGAAGGTATTTCGGACATAAAATTGGCAGCAATGACGGCTACCATTCTCTCAGTGGCAGAAAGAGTTTTGGTTGAATTAAAATCTGGAGTGCTTGATGTTTGCATCCTGCAAGGTGATGAGGGTAATTTTGCCGTGATGGAGGCGGGAAATGAATTAATTGTTGCTGTATGTTTGGATATAGATGCTCGAATGGATACTGCTTTTATTGAAATGAGAAAAGTGTCTGAACAGATTAAAGCTTTACAAGGATAAGTAATATTTTACATCATTCTTCTTTTTACTAATTTTGAATTTTTTCCATGCTTAATTCAAGTAGTAAAATCTATTAATTTATCTTAATTTGTATATTTATATATTAGATTTGATAATTAAATTAATTGTAAGTTGATTCAGCTGGTAGATAAAAAGCAAAACTTAGTAGTAATGAAGTTCGGTGGTTCATGCTTACAAGACGCAAAATCTTTTGAGCAAACAACTAAAAACATCAATTTATATATTGATGATAATATAATCATTTTTGTTGCTTCAGCTATAAAAGGAATAACAGATAAATTAATAGATTTTTATATAAGATCTTGTGAAGAAGCTCCTGAATGTGAAAACATACTGGAAGATCTCTTAATTACTCATCAGAGCGTGATAAATGATATTATTGATGAAAATAAACCCGAATATAAAAACGCAATGGATTTCTTACAGGCTAATATTGCTGAATTGACTCAATTGGGTAGAGTGATTGGATTAATTAGACCAAGCACGGACATTCAGGATTTGATCGTCTCTTATGGTGAAAAGTTGAGTACATACATCGTACATCAGTACTTAAAATCAATTGGTTATAAATCAGAATTTGTGTCTTCAGATGAGATCATACGAACTGATGATAATTTTGGAAATGCCCTTCCTATATTAGAGGAAACTGAGATTTTGGTAAATAATAGAATTGGCCCTATTTTAGAATCTGAAGAGGATTTTATTGTTTGTGTCACTGGATTTTATGGATCTACGGTGGATAAAAAAATCACGACACTTGGGAGAGGTGGTACGGATTTAACGGCGGCGATCATGGCCTATTCGTTCCAACCTAAATATAATTGCAAAGTAATTTACTGGAAAGATGTTAATGGATTTTTAAACGCAGATCCAAGAATCACTAATAAAGCTTCTTTATTGAAACAAATATCATATATCGAAGCAAAAGAACTAGCATTTTTTGGCTCTAAAGTGCTCCATCCCGTATGTCTTGATGTCAATGAAAAAAGAGAAATTCCGTCCGAAATAAGACCATTTGAAGCCCCAGAATCTCCTGAATTTACAGTTATAACAAAGGACATCCAAAAGGATGATAAAATTATTAAAGCTATAACCTCAATACAAAAAATTTCCATGGCCACCATAACGAGCGGTACGATGGTATCCTTACCAGGAACCGTATCAAAGTTATTCTCATTACTAGGAAATAATAATATAAATATTATATTCATTTCTCAAAGTTCTTCGGAAAATAACATAACCTTTGGCATAAATTATGATGAGGCAATGAAGGTTAGTTTTCTATTGAGAAATTCTGAATTTTTTGGTAAACAGTGGTTTAATATCAAAATTGATCATGACATTTCTTTGATCGCAGTTGTAGGTGGTGGAATGCTTCACACTCCTGGAGTTGCAGGAAAGATATTTTCAACGCTCGGAGATAATAACATTAACGTAAAAGCAATCGCTCAAGGCTCTTCTGAATTAAACATTACAATCATTATAGAAAGAGAAGATTGTAAAAAAGCCGTTAATGTACTTTATGATGCTTTTATTAATAACCAACAATAAAAGTAAAAATCATTTTATCTTTTTCTTTTTTAAACGTATTTCCTAAAATAATTTAATAGATAGTTAAATAATTCAAAAGAAGGTTTTAAAGATATCACCTGATTTTAAATTTCTTATGCTCTCTCTTTCTTCAGGCTGAAGCTTATTCTTAAGAGCCTCATTACATATTTTTTTACCTATATTTACTTTAGGATTACTTGCCCAGTTTACATCAAGCATCAAGCAAATATAATAAATAGTTGATAGAATGAAACTTATAACGATTCCAATATTAAATTCGTCAGCAGAATGAACAGTAATTTTCATAGAAGGCACCCCTTGTTCAATTAAGGCTTGTAATGTTGCATCTGCTTGATAATTTACAATTGTCTGAGCTGTATTTCCTTGAACGTAGTCGATAGATGAATCTAAAATTTGATCATTTGTTTCATTTTGAATAGTCCAAATCATGGGGATGACAATTCCCTTGGTTCCTCCTAATAGGTATTCCAATACAGAATGTTGACATAATGGTGCAGATTGATATGCGCCTATGAGCCCTCTTTCATCTTTTCCAGTGCTTTCAGAGATACCTTGGACGAGTAAACCTATACTTCCCTCTAAATTCTCAGAATAAGGCATTGAAAATACAACTTTATATCCTTTAATATATAAATTATAGATTAAAGATGCTAATTCCATTGCAGGATCTTGTTTAAAAGTCATAAATTGACTATAACCCTCTTTCAAACCAGATAAAAAATTCTCTGTATTAATTCCAGCAATATAAGCAGGAACAATTCCTACATTTGAAATGGATCCCGCAAATCGTCCTGAAAGATCAGGTACATCTAAAATGGGACATCCAATTTCTTTCAAAATCTCGTTCATTACTCCCTTCGTGGATATTCCTAAGAATTTATATCCTTTTTTTTTAAAAATTCCAATTGTTGAATTTACATCTAGAGTTTCACCACCTCTAGAAATAGGAATCACTACTGAATTCTCATTATTAGTTTCTTTCAAACATCGATTCAATTCAACTGCTCTTGAACTCGTGATTGGATATATTTTTTTCTTTGATAAGTGTTGTAATGCCAATAATGTTTGAATAGAACCCCCTGTTCCTAATACAATAATATTTTCAATCTTGTCATTTAAGAATTCTTGAGAAGCACTTTTTATTTCTTCCATATTAATATATGTTTTCGTGTCAATAAAAAATGGAACATCCCAGTTTTCCTTGTTATCACTAACGAGTTTTATGGAATCATTTAATATTTTATTATTAAGTCTTGGATGATATTCCAATATTAATCTTGATGTCAATTATTATTCACCAAATACTTCTAAAATTAATTAAATTACAAATAACAAAATTAGAAATATAAAAATTATCATTTAAAGAAATAAAAAATTTAACAAAAAAAAAAAGAAATTACCCTTCTTTAATACCTTCTTCTGTGATGCTAAATATAGCTTCTCCTTCGGGTAAGTTAGGAGCATCAACAATTTTAGCTACTCTTTGAACACCTTTCCCTTTCCTAAGATACACTCTTATTGTAGAGCCATGTGCTACTACGTTTCCTCCTGCCGCCTGGAGAGGGTTTCCATAGAACACGTCAGGTTTTGACTGAACTTGGTTTGTCACGACAATAGCTAGATCTGAATGGATGTCTGCTAATCTTAATAAATCATGGATGTGTTGATTAATTGTTTGTTGTCGGTTAGCGAGCGTCCCTCGTCCAATATATTCACTCCTAAAGTGTCCAATTAATGAATCTAAAATGATTATTTTTATATTTCTTTCTTTAATTAAATTAGCTGCTTCTTTAATTAAAAGTATTTGATGATCAGAATTATAAGCACGCCCAAAAATAATATTTTTGAGAACCTTTTTTGTATCTAAATCTAATGCTTCTGCCATTTGAATAATTCTTTCAGGTCTAAACGTGCCCTCAGTATCTATATATAAAGCACACCCCTCAAGGCCCCCATCTTCTTTTGGTAATTGAACATTTACACATAACTGATGCATTATTTGGGTTTTACCAGTTCGGAACTCTCCAAAAAATTCAATGATACTTCCTGTCTCGAGGCCTCCACCAAATAATTCATCTAATTCGGGGCTTCCTGTAGTTATACGAGCTATGTTTTTTCTATGCTCCCAAACATCTTCAGCAGATTTAAAACCTATGTTAAGTTGCTCCATTGATGCTTTAATGAGTTTAGCAGTAGTTTTTTCACCTAAACCACTCTCATCTATGATGATACTTGGAGGAGTATAAGCAATTGCTTCAAGACTATCAAATCCAGCTTTAATTAATTTATTTAAAGTTGCTTCACCTACACCTGGTAAACTTTTTACCGCTTGTATGCATGCATCCTTATCATTAAATGAGATATTATCATCTATTATCTCCTCTTTGTCAGTTTCTTCTTCTAATTCCTCGAAAGCCTCTAGTAATTCTTCTTCATCATCATAGTCGCTTTCTTCTAATTCCATATTCCCAGCTTCCATTGTATCATCATTTATATCATTATCAATATCATTTAATTCCTGATTATCCACTTTAAGTGCATACTTCAAATGATCTTTATAGATTTTTCCCTTGGTATGGTTTCTTTTACATTCGGGACAATAATATTCTTCCCCTTCTACAAATCCATTATTTTCAACTTCAATAGCTTTGGCCAAAATAAATCACGTTTGATATACATTATTAGTGTATTTTTTAAACTTCAATTTATATTATGATAATAAAGAAAACTTACTTATTTTAAAGAAAATAGAGTAGCGAATTTTTGATTTGATAACCACTTAATAATAGTAAATATTATTTAATTTTTTTAAACATTTTTTTTCTCTTTTCTAATATTTTTTTTAAAAATGTAAATAATAGCTTAATGTATATAAATTTAGACAAAAAGATTTTATTAAAAAAAAAAATATATAGAAATTTTTAGACTATTTTACTTCTATTGTTTTCTTTTCTGGTTGTGGGGGTTCTACTTTTGGAATTTTTATTTTTAATATTCCTTTTTCAAGGTTGGCTTCGATATTACCATCATCAATGTTTTCTGGTAAGTTGAATGCTCTGTAATAACTAGAAGAGTGATATTCTCTCCTTACTAATTGTCCTTCTTTCTCTTCCTTTGTTTCTTCCTTGTGTTCTCCCTTAATTTCTAGTCTATCTTCTTGAATGGTAAGTTCAATATCACCTTTTTCCAATCCCGGTAATTCAGCAGAAATATCAAAATATTTTTCGGATTCACTAATGTTGGCTAATGGTGTTCTAAAGATTGGTTCATCTTCGCGAATTACGAGATTCAATGGCCTGTATCTCCTACGACTAAAAGGCCATGTATCATCAAAGAATGTGCTTTGCAGGTCATTAAACAGCTTATCCATTTCTTGAAATAGCGAAAATGGATTCTCACGGCGAACGGTCAACTCTCTTGATTTTTTATCTTCTTTCTTTTCTTTATCAGTTTTTTCTTTCTTTTTTACTTCTATTTTTTCTTTTTCAGACATTAATAGCACCTCTTAATCATATTATTTAAATAGTCAATTTAAATATGTCAAGATAAACTTGACATTATTTGATTAAATATATTTAATTTTCATATTTAAAGGTTTTGATTTTTTCTATATTAATTATTGGATGTATGAGTTATGAAGATGTATATTTTGAGGGGTATATTTAAAGAAGTCTAAATCATAAAAGAAGGGTATTATCAAAATATCAAAAGAGAAATAAGAATTTTATTACAATATTTCTATAAGTTGTCCTACTAATTTTTCAATATCTATCATGACTAACTGTAAATTAGGATCTCTTCTTGAAACAACCAGTAGGATATGGTTGTTCACTCTAGATAGAAATAATAGATTGTTATCTAATTTTAGTGTAATATTTTTTATACTTCCTTTAAATAACTCTTCGGCAACTCTCATGGAAGTGTTAAAAAGTGTTGCGGAAGAAGGGAATAATATTCTTTTATGTTTAACTTTTAATAAACTCGTTATTAATGGCATTCCATTTAAATTCATGAGACTCGCACCTAATATGCAAAAGTTTGTTTCTACAAATTGATCTAATATTTTTCTGATCTTTACTTCTTCAGATGACTTCTCTGATATGACCTCATTATAACTAAACTCATAATCTACCTTTTGATAACCCCTAATCTTTGATTCATTGTCCAAAAATGCTTGGAAAGGATGTGCACAAATCATTCCTGCCCTAATGGACACAGTAATTAGATTCCCTGATTTTTTAGTGATTTTTGGAATCCCTATCCGTTTTTTCTTATTGCATGTTGGACAGCATAAGATTAATTCATCTTGATTATTGCTCAACGATATCTAAAATCCTGTTATTTCTCTTAATATACTATTATTCTGTCATATTTAAAAAGGTTACATTTTGTCGGTTTTCTCATCCCTAATGCAATTATCCATCCTTAAAAACAAGTTTTATGTCAAGTTAGATAACTTGATTGACTAATATGTTTAAAATTTTATTAAAATATTTCTCTAATAATTGTCTGCATTTCTCCGCTATACTTCTATTATCAACCATTTTAGAAATAAATTCCATAAAACTCAAGCTATATACTATACCAATATATGTATTGCTCCTACCATACAGAGATCTAATTTGGTTCTTTATTTTATTTCTATCTTCTGTTTTTAATAACTTCTTATCTATAAGAAATTCGATCAATTGAATAATGGTTTCTTTAAAACACTTTTTATGAATTTCAGCTAAACTTTCCCCTACAGTCACCGTTAAAACCATTCCTCTGTTCATTTCTGAACCTAGCATTGATTCATAGTCTTTTAATTTATCCAATATTGTTTTTATAGGGATTTCATATATTGTTTCATTGAAAAATTCTAAATATTCTTCAGCTTGACCATCATCAATTAAACCAAGAGGTTTAGTAATCAATATATAGAATTTTTCAATTGCTTCGCCCGCACCCTTGACATATTCAAATCTATCCTTAGTACGGCTATATATTTTATCATCTCCATAATAAAACTGTTGATAAAGCAAATATCGTACAGTATCATCAGGATCTATTTTTACAGTCGGTTCAATAGGCATTGGATATTATATTAATCAAAATACGGTTTAATTAATTTTTCATTATTTAATTTTAAATATTAAAAATTAAATCTTAATATAATTTTTTCATCGTTCATTATTTTACTTCATTATACCAAGATAATCAATAAGAACACGACACATCCATGAGTAATAGCACATGCAAATTGATCAACGTGAATTCTTAACCAGCTTAAGAGAATTGCCATTACAAATACGAATATATAATAAATTCCATAATCAAAAGGTAAATAAAAAAGATGTGTGAGAGTGAAAATTATTGCGGTAAATATGATTATTTTCCACTCATTATCAACAAGTTCTTTTACATGTTTTTGAATTATCCCTCGAAACATTACTTCTTCGTATATTGCACCTAAAAGACTAAATGATAACGATATGATGATTTTTTCAGCAGAAATATTTGGAGGAAAGGTGATTGGTATGGAGGTTAAAAGTATTATTAAAGGGGTTATTGCCATTAAAGGAATAATCCCAATTAAACCATAGAAAACACTTTTTTTAATATTCTCTGTTTTAAATCCTATATCTTTAAAATTACTCTTTTCAATTCTATATAAATAATACCACGTAAAAAGCAATCCAAAACCAAGTAAAAGAGAATAAAATATAGCATCTTCTTTTAATTTTGGCATTATACCAATTGTATCTTGAAAGAACACCAAAATAAGTCGAATTATAAATAATAAGACGCTTAAGGAGATAATAATGAATAGATGGTTTTTTTCTTCTTTCTTATATAACTTTGAAATTAAAAGAAGGGAGATTAATAATATTGGGAGAACGATTATAAAATACCAGAAATTTATAGGATTAAAACTCATATTATCACGTCAATCTGTTTTTTTAACAATTTGATAATAGATTAGAGATCTAAAAATTGTTTTTTATTCAAAATTATAATTCATTAAACCCCCTTCTTTTTAAAAAGTTGGGAAGAAATTTCTAATATATAAAAATGAATAAAATTTTTATCGCTAGAGTTCCTGGAAGATGCCTTCAACCTTAGAAAAAATACGGATTTTAGGAGCTAATTCAAAATATGATATATGTGCTAGCACGGCATCAAGTCGCTCAGATAAAGTTCCAAAACTCTATGGAAACTCGAAAAATTATATTGGAAATACTGCTCGTGCGGGTATATGCCATAGTTATACTCCTGATGGTCGATGCATGAGTCTTTTTAAAGCTCTTTATACAAATAAATGTATTTATAATTGTAAATATTGTTTTACTAACAATTGTAAAAAAAGAATGAGTTTTACTCCAGAAGAATACGCCCGTACCTTCATGAAGTTATATTCAATGAATGTTGTGGAAGGAATATTCATATCTTCTGCAATTTGTGGTTGTGCAGATGATACCACCGAAGAAATGTTAAAAACGGTTAAATTACTTAGATTTAAATATAATTTTCAAGGTTACATACACTTTAAATGTCTTCCAGGAGTAAGCCAGTATCTTCTGAAGGAAGCAATATACCTCTCTGATCGCATATCGATCAATTCAGAAGCATCGTCAAAGGAATTTTTAGCAGAAATTGCTGAACAAAAAGATTTTATGAATGATATAGTAACGAGGCAACGTTGGTTAAAGCAGATTCGGGTAAAGCAGAATGAAATGAAATTAAAGGAATTGAAAGATTATATAAATGACAATCAATTTAAAATCCAAGAAAAAATGCTGAAAGAAAAGCGAGATAATGGGTATAAAAAATTTAGATGGGATGGAGCTCCAATATTGAATAGTGGCCAGACCACACAATATGTTCTAGGCGCAGCGGAAAGTGAGACGGATTGGGATCTTCTCAAAAGAATTGATTGGCAATATCGAACAATTGATCTCCGACGCGCATATTTTTCTTCATTCATTCCAATTGAAGGGACACCATTAGCAAATAAAAAAGCGGAATCTTTAGAAAGAGAACATAGATTATATCAGAGTGATTGGTTATTGCGTATTTATCACTATAAATTAAGTGATATAAAGGATGTTCTAACAGATGAGGGCAATTTACCTAAAGGAGATCCAAAAATTCATTTAGCTCGATACTATTTTAAAGAAAGAGGCTTAGTTGACCCAAATGATGCCTCTTACAACCAACTGCTACGTATTCCCGGAATAGGTCCCATTTCTGCTAAGCGCATCATAAATTTACGTACGAAAAAAATAAAAATAAAGAGCAGGGAAGATTTAAAAACGGTTGGAGTTGTTCTGAAGAGAGCAGATCCTTTTTTAAAGATTAACGGTCGAAATCAAACTATAATTAATAATTTTTTATAGAGGTTATTAAAAAGCATGGAAAAATGCCAAGATCCCTTGAAAATTAATGGTCGATTTAAAGGATATTCAAGAGAAGAGCTCTTAAAAAATCTTCCTCGACATTGCAAATATACTCCTCATATAAAAAAGCAAATCAATAAGATTCCAGATGTCATTTTACGCAATTCAGGAACACCTTTAGCTAAAAAACTGAATCGAATGATGAAGGAAGTTTCTTTAGAAACATATAGAGCAAAACAATTCACGCGTACAGAAATAAATGATAGGGGTGTTTTATATGGAATTGTTTTACTCAAACATGATGTCATTGACCTCGTATTGAAGTATTTTCACGATCGCTGGCCACAATGTATAATTTGCTTATATAATGAACATTCATTTAAAACAAGTATAATAAATGAAAGAGGAATTATCACGAATTATAATATACGACTTAGAGAATTTGTTGATAAGATAAGTAGAAATCGTCCAATTATCCCATATTTTAAAGACATTCAATTTTCTGGAGAAAAAATATTTGAAACCTTGTATCAATCCTCATTTATTGAAGAACGTGATAATCCTCTTTATTTCAAGAAAATGATCCCTGATTATTGCTATGAATTACCCGGCATGAGGAAGGGTGTAGAAAGGCGTTTTAATAACAAAATTAAAAAGATAGACGAGTTTCTTTAACGATTAAAATTGTTTTTAAAAAAATATTCGCCTTATACCATCTAAGAGTAATCTTGATGAACTGAATACTATAAATATTAATTTTTATCATTATTACTCATTTTGGATTTTATTAATTCAATTTTTTTAAAAAATAAAGTGATATGATTATCCTATTTATAAAATAAAGCCTATAAATATATAATTAAAATGAATTTACTGTTTAATAATTTAAGATTAACAATATTTTTTATTTGGATTTTTAAGGTGTATATAAAACACGCATTACGTAATAATTGGTGGGGGTCCGGCGGGTGCAATTGCCGCCATAGAACTCCGAAAAAATGATAATTTGAATAAAATAACTATTATTTCAAAAGAAAATCACGAATATTATAAAAGGAGTAAAATCATTAATTTAATTTCAGGAAGTTGTTCTGAAGATGATTTATACCTTGAAGGTAAGGAGGTCTATGAAGAGTTAAATATAGATTTTATTTTTGATATAGTTCAAGAAGTAAATCCTCATAAAAACCAGGTATTATTAAGCAATAATTCAGTAATCCAATATGATTCTCTTTTAATTGCCACGGGAGGATCCCCTATAGTATTACCTTGGAATGGAGCGGATTTAAAAGGAATTTCCACTCTTTATACTCTTGATGATGCTATTGAAGTGGCGGAATTAATCTGTAATGTAAAGAATGCTGTAATAATTGGAGGTGGAGCAATTGCAATGAAAGTTATCAATAATTTCCTTAAGATCGGTTTAAATACGACTATAATAGAGAAAGCATCGCATCTATGGCCAATTGGGTTTGACAGAAAAATGGCACGTATTATTGAAAGTAAAATTAAGCAAAAGGGTATAGAGATTTATTTAAATGAGGAAGTTTTGGAATTTAAAGGAACTAATGGAAAGTTAACTTCAGTTTTATTAAAAAGTGGAAAAGAACTTCCAGCAGACCTCGCAATTATAACAATTGGCATGAAACCTAATATAAGTTTTTTAGAAAATAGTGATATTGACATTGATAAGGGTGTTTTAGTTAATGAATATTTACAAACTAATGTTCCAAATATCTTTGCTGTTGGAGATGTAGCTCAAATTTCTGACCCTCTCTATGAATATCCAATTCTGCATCCTACTTTAGGAAATGCGAAGAGACAAGCAAAAATTGCAGCATTAAACATGATGGGAAAGAAGATTAAGTATGATGGGACTATTCCCCTTCAAACTATTAAAATCTTTGGTTTTAATGCAATTGCAGGTGGTATTACTCATTCGAAAAAAAATTATGATGAAATCGCTTGGATTTCCTTTAATAAAGGAATCTGCCGAAAATTCGTGTTAAAACATAATAAATTAATTGGAGTTTTATTATTGGGAAAAGATATAGATAAAAAGAAATTAAAACCATTGATTAAATATGCTATATCAAATATGATTGATATAGAGGTACATAAGACTCGCATCTTAAGTGATGATATAAATAGTATTTTTGATTTCATAGAGAATGGTATGAATTCTTAAAGAACAAATTCTAATCCGTCATATGCAGCTAAAGTTGGTTGAAATATATTCATTGCAGTTTTTAATGCCTCGTTACGATCATTCATAGTTTTAAAAATACTAGCATCAAAATGAGTGAGAATTAATTGCTTGACATTTGATTCTTTTGCGATATGAGCAATCTCTTCAGGTTTAAGATGAGGCCACCCCCATTTTTCTTGACCTGGCTTGTATGAACATTCACTTATGAGTAAATCTGCGTTTTTTGATAAGTAATGAATGTTATCACATACACCAGTATCCGTGCAATAAGAAATAATTTTATCATCTAGATTAATTCTATATCCTAAGCAATCATCAGAGTGAAATAATAACATGCAATCGAAATCTATTAATTTTGAATGGGTACCCTCATCAAATTCAAAAATTTCTATAGTATATGGCAAATTAGAAAGAGGCGTGGTAAAAGGATGTTTTATTATAGATTTAAGAGCATTTTCAATTCCAATATATCCAAAAATTTTTATGCCTTGTTTAAATCTAAACTTACTTAATATGTGTAACCCTATTATATGGTCTAAATGAGTATGTGTTAAAAAAAGGATTAACTGTTTATCAGAATTAATGTAATTATCCAATTTATTAATACCATCTCCAGCATCAAGAATTATATAATAAGAATTAGATTCAATTAACGTGCATATCGTATTTCCATGTGAAGAATACCACCCATTCGTTCCTAAGAAAGTTATTTTCATGATTTAAAATTGTTAAATTGTAATATAATAAAATGCATATATTTTATTTTCCTTTAAACTCAGGTTTTCTTTTCTCTAAAAAGGCACTAACTCCTTCAGATACATCTTTACTTCGTGAGTTTATGGCAAAGCCTAGTTGTTCAAATTGTAAACCTACATTTAATGGTACCTGAGTTCCATAGTCAATACATTTTTTAATTACAAACAAACTATTTGTAGCAGCGTTTCCTAACCACGAAGCTTTCTCATGAACAAAATCTTCGAATTTATCATCATCTACTACGTAAGAAATAATACCCCAATTATACATTTCTTCGGCAGTATAGTGGTCACCAAAAAACATCATTCTCTTTGTCCTCATTTTGCCAAGATTATCAATCAATCGTTGAGTTCCACCATTAGCGGGAAAAATACCTCGTTGTATTTCAGGAAAACCAAATAAAGAGCGCTTGGAAGCTATAGATATATCACAAACTAGAACTAATTCAAAACCTCCTCCTAAAGCGAATCCATCAATAGCAGCAATGATCGGTTTCGCAAATTCCTCAATTAAATCATAATATTTATGTTTTCTGTACATAGCATGACTTTGATGTCTTAAATTGTCTTGATCAAGATCATTACTTGAGCTTTCTGATAGGTCAGCACCAGCAGAGAAAGCAGGCTTCTTTGTAAACTCTTTATTTCCACGTAATACTACACATCGTACGTCTCGATCAACTTCTATCATCTCTAATGCTTCTGAGATTTCTCTTAGCGTCTGGTTTTGAAGGGCATTTAACCTTTCAGGTCTCGTTATTGATATTACAGCATAATTCCCTTCTTTTATTTTTTCTAACTTAATATGTTCAAATTTCTTATCATCAATCATTTTGCATACCTTTTTTCATATTTTTTTCTAAACAATTCAATTATTATAATAAATTGAATTGAATTAATTAATCATTGAATCTTATAAAAATTACCTTAGCCATAATAATAAAAGATCTATAGTTTTAAAGTAAAGAAATTAAATTCAGAAGTAAAAAAGAAATTTAAAGGAGGATTTAAAAATTTTTCATTATCCTTTAACATCTAAAATGTTAAAACATAATTATCATGTCTAATTTTCAATTTTTCCATTCATTTCTTTATAAAGTTGCGGAAGAAATGATGCAAGATTATTATATTCCATGAGACTATGAATACAATTATTCCTTGCCATATGCATCATGACTCTCTTAGGCATTAAACGATTCTTTCTTTTTGGAACACCATTTATCATTCTATATCCAAGCCAATATCTACTACGATATTCCACACCTTCTTCAACTTTCCTTACAGCGTGGAAGAATACATTGATTGAGAGATTATTACCATCTACCACGACATTTGCAACATATGCCCTTGATATATTTGGTTCCTTAAACTTATTAAAATCGAGACCAAATTCTTCTGGAGAAAAAAATTCAATTCTGAGCTTTTGTGAATTTTTCAAAGTAAATCCTTCCACGGGATAGTGCACTCCACCATAATTCCTTTCTCGTAGGGATGCCCCACTACTGTCCAAATGTTTTTCTTTATCCTTTACACTTATATCCGTATGAGCGACCGGACACCAAATTGCATATCTCAATCCTTCTAGTGGATGCCAATTAAACCACCAATCGAGCATTTCTGGTGTAACACCCGGCATTTTAACGAGGGTTGCTGCAAGTCCGCTCCCATCAGGCATTACAGTATAACCTGTTTCCATATCAAGATATCCTGGATCCATCATCTCATTCCTCTCATAAATCGTTATTCCCTTTGACGAATCCACGGGACCCATATTCACTATTTCCAGGTCCGACGAAGGAATTTCAGCCATTTCTTTATAATAATACTTTGAATAGAATTTTTCTTTTTCTTCATTAGTCAATTCTCTTCGTTTCAAATCATAGATGCTAGCCATTGTTATTTTTTCAGGAAAAATTTTACTCATTATACTCATTTCTTTTATAACATTCATTATGTAATAATCACCAAAAATATAAAGTTAGATCGGAGTGATGCTCCGTTTATCCATAGTATACCAAATATATCATTCTTTTTAAACATAACTAGGAATAAATTAACAAGCAGTAAAATAAATATGCGTTATTTTTGATTTGTTATAGAAAAAGAAATGATTAGAAATTTTCAACTACTTTTCCACCAGGTAAGATCTTATAGAATGTTTCGTCATTTTCCTCGGTTTTTTCCATACATAAAGATTGAATGAGAAAACTTGAATGATATTCAAACATGTTAGAATCGTTTAGAATGTCATCTTCTTTGAGTCCTTTTAAAAGATCACTTTCAGGGATTTTTCCAGCAGAGTTAACACGCTTTAGTATTTCCTTCCTAATAGGATTATTTACTGCTTTTAGGTGTTGAGCATGTCCAACTTTTTTTTGTTCAGTCATTATTTTTCACTTGAATAATTAATTACAATTCACTAAGATTATACAAAGTAATGAAAATAAAAAATGTACAGCTTTTAAAATATAAAATTCCCTGATTTAGCACTTATATTTATAAAACGACAAATGAAGGAATAAATACAAAATATAATCAAGATAGTTTAAATCATTTGATTACTTAATTTATAGAAAGTAAGAAGTAATTAAAGACATCCATTGAGTTATTCTCATTAAAATATGGTCTACTGTTTCTTTTAATAATTTAATTTCATAATAGAATTAGGTTTAAACATAAAAAATGATAAAAAATGAATGAAATATATGAGAATTTAGATGATAAAATTCTATTAAAAACAAAATTCGCAAATTTTTATGGACAAAAATCTCGTGGTGTTTTACATGTAACAGGGAGCGGTAAACTAATTCTTACGGAAAATGAACTTTTCTTTCATCAATATTTACCTAAAACAATAATGCATATTCCTTTATCTAATATTATTGGAATTGAAACACCTAAAAAATTTCTATCAAATTATTCTGGAAGCCGTCTTCTTAAAGTTATCTATGAAGATGAAAACGGCCATGAGGATGAGGTAGCATGGGTAATACCCAAGTTAAAAAAGTGGATAGAAATATTAGCACCAAATTCTAACAAATATTGCCGTTTTTGTGAAAGTGAATTGAAGCCTTATGTTTATATTTGCTCAAATTGCGGTACTAATTTAAGGGAATTTAAATAAATTCACTACTATAGCTTTCCATTCAATTTGTTCACATTATTTTTGAGAAAGGTTAAAACTTTTGATGGATCAGCGTTAGGCATAGCATATGAAACAAGTATTCCTCCTTGAAAAGGTGCAAATATAATATGTCCCATTCCCTTATCGTTAGTTGCAATGACTCCTTCACTTGAAGATACAACGACTATAAATTCCGAATTGCTTAAAGTCAATGAGGATCCACCTTTAATAACATTCATTACTTCGTCCATTTGATTTTTTAAATCAAAATTTTCTGTCTGATAAACCAAATTTCCTGAATCAGACACGACTGCTATTCCAGCAATTTTTACATTACTCTCAAATGCGTCTATTCCTAAATCCTCTACAATTTTTTTTATTTTATTGGTCATAAATTAAGTTTAGTGTATTTATTTATATAATTATGCTATTATGTTGAATATTATAAAGCAAATTAGAGGGAAATGAAGCGTGTAAACTCCAAATTATTTGATATTCTAGAAGAGATAGAAATAAATGATAATTAAACTTATTTCTTTTCAAAATGCATTTTATTTTTCTTTTCCATTATTTTCATATATGTATCGAGGGTATTTTCTGGTGGTAT
>JBHLME010000148.1:0-9714 GCA_048938445.1 Promethearchaeota archaeon
TGCGCGTATGCATGCATCTCTACCCACAGAAATTGTTTATGTTTTGCAATCGTGTTGTCCCATCAGATTTTCTTGATCCAACTATTTTAAGTATCAATACACAAGAATTAAATATAAAAAATTTTAATCAAGAATCTGAGTATCTTGGAGGAGCTACTCCAGTAAAGGATTTTCTTGAGATAAAAGAAGATTTGAAAGAGTATATTACAAAAAATAATTTTCAAATTAATAGTTTTTATGGTATCGATTTTATAAGAACTAATGATAAAAAACTAAAATTTATAGAGATTAATCCAAGATTAACTACCTCTTATATGGGAATTAGAAATATTATTAATATCAATCCTGTAGAAATGATTTTTGAATCAGAAACCAATGATTCTTATCTGAATGATGTAAATTTCATAGGACATTCGAAATTTACTCGATTAGAATTAATTTATAGAGGAGATTACTCCATTTCTGATATTAATGAAACTCTGATAAGAAATTTAACAAAAAATATACCCGAATTAATAACTCCTCCCATATCTTTTTCTGATATGAGTACAAAGGACAATAAGATCTTTTCTTGTTTTATTTCGACCAAATCAAAAACAGCTGAAGCTTCTCAAGAAAGATTTAAAGAGATTTTACAAATTTTACGGAAGTATAATTTTTATTAGAGTACAAAGTGATTGATTTTTATAATTTTTATCATTAAAGAAAACTATCATATTTTTTATGATTAGTGCATTTATATGGAATCTCAAATTCTAGAAGAAACATTAAAAATCGAGGAACTTAAGGAAAATATAACGAACGATCCTCCCCGACGATTAGCAAGTATTGATTTTATTAAGGGTTTAGCAATTATATTCATCATACTCGCTCATACATCTGGTGCTTGGTTTACTATAGAATGGTTGTTTTTACACGGAATTGTATACATGTTCTTAGATATATTAGGTCCCTCACTTTTCATTTTTCTTTCTGCTCTAAGCGTTGTTTTTAGTCTAAAACGCAAAAAGGGACGACTTCCCGATAAAGTTATAAGAAATAATATTTTTGCTAGAGGACTAATGTTAATTTTAGTGGGAGCACTCATTAATGCTGTTCTCCTTGCAAACGAAATATATCCTCCTGTATATTCTCCTTTAATTTATTGGTTTTGGAACCTTGTCATTTTGTTTCCTTTAACTCTATGGGGTTGGAATATCATCTTTTTTTTGGGATTTTCTCAAATATTTTGTTATTATGCACTTAAACTTAAAAGAGTAACTCGCTTAATTATAGGAGTTCTCATTATTATAAGTTCTGAACTTCTTAGGGAATTAATATGGATTTTAAAAGAGGAAGGGCTTCTAATTGGGATAATACTTCATTTTTTGATAGATTCTTTAGAAAACACGGTTACTTTCCTTCCTTGGGTTTCAATATGTTTCATCACCACTGTTTTTGGTGAATACCTTTATGAAGCAATGATGAATGGATCAGATGAGGCATATAAACGTCTATTCAAAATTTTTTTAACTTGGGGAATAATATTGACTGTTTTTGGAATTGTATCAGGATTTGTCATAGTAAATGGTGGCAACATTAATGGACATCTGTATAGACTAACTGAGCTTACCACTGCTCAAAACCAACCATTTACTGATATCACGGGAACAATGAAATTTCTAATAAGAGGTACTTTTTCAAACATGTTTTATAACATGGGAACTTCACTTGTAATTATCGCATTAGGATTCTATTTAACTGATATAAAGAAAAAGGATAATCTTCTTATAACATTGATAAAATTTTATGGATTGGTATCATTGAATCTTTTTCTAATACATTTCTTATTTCTTCCTTTATTCCAGCAATTTTATCCAATTTGGTATTTTCCTTTTACTTGTCTTGTCTATGAAGCATTCTTAGGTTTTTTACTCTACATTTGGAAGAAATTTGGGGGATATGTTGGCACGCCTGAGTGGTTGATGGGAAAGGTGTTAGGTATGGGTAAAAAAAATCATAAAACTTAAAAAAAAAAGCTCTATTGAATAATTGATAGATTTTATTAGAAGACAATTCTAAAGATATAAATATCTGTACAATATATAATCATATTAAATACATGTTATCAAATATTTTTATAAAACTTCTTTAATTTGGAAATCAACATGTCAGGTCAAAATTTTAAATTTAAGATTTGCCTCTTTGGACCAGCTTCGGTAGGAAAAACTTCACTTCTCCTACGATATATTAAAGATTATTTTTCGGACAGTCTAAAGAAAACGATTGGTTCGAATTTTTTAATCAAAGATGTTAAAATCGATGATATGAATGTTAGATTACTACTCTGGGATATAGGAGGACAAGCTCAATTTCATAAACTTAGATCAATTTATTTTAAAGGAAGTAATGGAGCTATTGGAGTTTTTGCTTTAGATGATCCTCAGAGTTTATTAAAGATTCCTGGTTGGATCAGTTCAATTAAAAAATCAGTTAAACAGCAAATACCAATGATTCTATTAGGAAATAAAAATGATTTGAAGAGAGAAGTAACTATAGATGATGCAAAGGATTTAGCAAGTAAATTAAGCTGTGAATATTTAGAAACCTCAGCTAAGACAGGCGATAATGTAGAAATTGCATTTGATAAAATTGCTAAAGCTTGTCTGGAAAGCACTGTTCAATAATTTTTTTTATTAATAATTAAAAGTTCTTTCAGATATCTATCTTTAAAGTTTTTAAAACATTAACTAGGTGTTCCAAGCCTAAATAATGAATTCCTTGAATTCCCAAATTTCTTGCTGCTTGTATATTTTCAATCTTATCATCAATATATACAATCTCTTCTGGATTGCATGAGCATTCCTTAATAGCATGTTTGAATAATTCCAAGTCAGGTTTTATCATGTGAAGTTTAAAACTCAATAAAAGCTCATCAAAAAGATGCAAAAAATTCCAAAGGTTTTTTCGTCCGTATTCCCAGTGAGTAGGATTCACATTAGATAATGCAACTAATTTATATCTTCCTATTTTTTTCAATTTTCGGATTAACTCTACTAATTTTAGGTTTGTTTTTCCGATTACAGAGTTAAAAGCATCAATAAATACCTCCCGAGATATGTATTTAATCTTCAAAAAATCACAGGAAAGTATGTAAAAATCTTCTTCTGTAATGTTTCCAAGATCATAAATTGAAGTTTCATTCCAAAATTTATTTAATAAATCCATAGCATTTGAGTTATATAGTTGAGAATTTGAAATTATTTCATCAATAAACCGTGTAAAATCTAAATCTACTATAACTCTTCCTAAATCAAAAATGAAGGCTTTAACTACCATGATCCTCGTTAATTATTTCCTAAAGTAGACCTTTTTAGAAAATCTTCTAAATGGGATAGGTAATTTATATTTAGGAAATCCTTTAGTTTCATCTTCAAGCATTTTTAACAATACTTCTATTTTAATATCATTAATCTGTTCTGATGTTATTTTATAATTCTTTGCATTTCGTTTGATCTCTTGCCCAATTAGCCTTTTACGAATTGATATAGTTCCTTTATCTTGTTCATTTTTTCCTAATACAATCGTATATGGAATCCAATCTATTTCTGCTTGTCTTATTTTTTTTCCTATTTTTTCTTCCCTATCATCAAAATCAACTCGAAATCCTGCATTATTGATTTTTTCAAGTAAGTCCTCTGCCATTGGATTTTGATCATTACTTACTGTTACAATCCGTACTTGAATAGGAGACAACCAAGTTTTAAATCCTGGAACTATACTATTGTTTTCTCTGTATGCGGTTTCAATCAATCCCCATAATATCCTTTCTACTCCGCCTGAAGGAGAATTATGTAAAATTATTGGATGTTTTATTTTATCATCGACGTCCTTAAATTTGATATTATATTTTTCACGTTTTTTACCGTCTTTATCTTCTAAATATTCTAATGTGCTTTCCACATCCACCTGAATAGTCGCTAAAGTGCCACTTTTATCTTGAGCAGAAAGAACTCCTCTCTCAAATTTCAAAACAAAATAATAATACCTATCCTCCCAAAGTTGTAATAATGCAGGTTTGTTCTCTTTTTTTACCAGTTCTTTAATCCATTTTTGATTTTGCTTGAAGAATTCTTGAGTAGTTCTAAAGATAATATGGTCTTTAACTCCTAAATCCTTAGCAATTTTCACATCTAAATCATATTGTTTCTTGAATTCTTCAATCGATGATTTCAAATCCTTACAAAGGGTATGGAAATCGGGCATTACAAAACCTCTTAATCTTCTCAGTCCTGTTAACTCTCCCTCTTGTTCTCTTCTAAAATCATATTGCTCCCATTCATATAATCTTAAGGGAAAATAATGAGGTTTTAAATTCATCCCACTGAACATGTCAAATTGTAAAAAATCACCCGCAAATCTTAATAGATACCTGTCATTACCAGATTCTACCCAATATGTTCTCGCAGGGAATCGAGCCGTTTGAGCAGTCAATTTTTTACTTTTTACACTATACATTATGGGCGTGTCTACTAAGATCGCTCCAAAATCTATAATTAGATCTTCTAAATATCTTTTAATAAGATTTTTCATGATTACTCCTTTAGTATACCACCGAAGGTTGCCTTTATCACTATTTTCATCAAAATCAGCTATCTCTTGCTCTTTCATGTATTTAATATGAGAAGGTTCTTCACTAAGATCAACTCTTCTTGAACCAAGTTCAGATTTTAAAAAGATTTCAAAATTTCCATAATTTTTAAGTTCTGGTATGGATTCAAAACCGTTTTTATCATCTAATTTTATATCTAATTCTTTTCCATCAGGTTTGATCACTTTAAATACAGCGTTGGCTACGTGCTCTTCTGGTTGTATGTAAAGTTTAATGTCACGATGCATTTCAGCAATTTCATGTCCGATACAATTTATTTTAAAAGATTTATACCATCCAAAAGGTGAATATTTTGATTCTATACCCTTTTCATTTAAAATCTCAGCAATTTTGGGACATACATCCTTGGTGTTAGGATCATTACTCAAAAATTTACTTAAATGTGCCCAGGGGTAAACCAGAACTTTATCGACCCTATACATATTCTTGTCTTTAATTAACTCCACGAGTTTTCTTTTTTTACCTTTAATTTTTCCGGATTCTACCTTCTTATTATGTTCTCGTATTTCTTCATTTTTTTGTCTTATTTTTTCGGGAAAATTTGAAATTTGAATAATCGCTTCTTCAATAATATTAGCTGCTTGTCTAGAAATAATATCAATATCATAAGTATCTTGATCTTCAACTGAAACATAGGCAACGAGGATTAAACCTTCCATGCTAATCACGTCTTCAGTAAATTCTTGTGGATTACTGGTAGCTTCCTTATTCTTAATGACTTCCACATTTTCTGAATGAACAAGTAAAATTTTCATGTTATTCACCAATACTTATCTTTGAATTTTGTTCTAATACTTTATTTCTAATTTAATTCTAATGATATATTGAACATAAAGAAGAATATTAAAAATATTTTTTTAGATCTTTATATGAAATTATTGATAAATATTATAAATTTTAAAACTAACTAATTAATCATATATCCAAATAAATTAGTGTATGAAAATGTTTTCATGGTATAATGAACCCTTAATTGCTATAATCATCTCAATATCATTAGTATTATTATTTTTATTTTATAATTTATTCAAGTGGCAAAAGAGAAAGAAAAACAATGATACATCTGAAGCAAATTTAAGGCAATTTATCATTGATCTCGTTGTTTTAATCATTACATTCTCATTGCTTATTATTCCTCTTATTTTCATATTATTCTTCTTTCCAAATATTTAATTTTTCTTTTTTCATTTGATATTCAGGACAGATTTGTGCTCTTGAGAAATGATTACAAAAATTATTAAATTTGGGTAAAGAACAACATTCATAGAAAGGACAATTTAATTTAGTGTAAATCTTTATTTCTAAACTCATTTTTTTTACCCATAAACATTTTACATTAATGCCTATTTATTATACCATACCCTATTGATTTTTAAAAAAAAAAAAAATTTATCAGAAATATTAAATAAATCAACCAATAATGAACCTTAAAAATATCTTTGCTAAAATTATTAAGAGACTTGATGAAATCGATCAAGATAGAGAAAATATTTTAAAAATTGCTCGTCAGATAGTTAGAGAATGTAGCGTGGCTATTAAATCTATTCATAGACAAGAATTTAATATTTATGATGAAAAAATAAATGAAATAAAAGAAAATCATGATAAACTCTTAAAAATTATCGAAAAAAATCCTGAATCTTTTGGTGGATATAAAAAAACTCCAGAACAAGAATACATGGAAGCATTATGTTTATATTCAATAATTAATGAACAAGAACTCCCCGATCCAAAAAAATATAACGTATCTGATGTTAATTTTCTTTTAGGATTAGCGGATGTTATTGGTGAATTGCGTAGGCACGTCTTGGATAAAATAAGATCTGGAGATGTTGATAAACTTAACGATATACTAAAGAAAATGGAAGATATTTATACGCATCTATTTTCCTTAGATTATCCTAAAGGAATAATTCAAGAATTAAGACGTAAAACTGACGTGGCAAGAGGCTTAATTGAAAAAACTAGGGGAGAAATATCTTTAACTATGCAGATGCACCAGCTAAAACAGCATTTAAAGCATGAAGAAGAAATAAAAAAAAAATAGATTGAGAGATAAAATAAATAATGCCATTTGATGTTGAAAAAATTAAGAGAGAATCAAAAAATAATTATGAAAAAGCTTGGAAAGAAACAAGAGATCTTCTCCTCTTAGATGGGAACTATTTTAATTTACAGCATAAAGGAAGGTCACATCCTATCTATGATTTCATTGCTGAAGCAAGAAAACAAATGTTATCATTAGGTTTTGAAGAATTAATACTGCCTATATTCGTAGATGAAGAAGATATTTATAAACAATACGGTCCTGAAGCCGCTTTAATTCTCGATCGCTTATTTTATTTAGCAGGGCTTCCTCGTCCAGATATTGGAATCTCTAACGAAAAAATCTTAGCTATTCAGAAGATTATACCTCAATTTCAAGAAATTGATATTTTAAAGAAAATTTTTCGAGATTATAAAAAAGGAGATATTGAAGCTGATGATCTAATTGAAAATTTTATTGAAAAATTAAAAATTGAAGAAAGTCAAGCTTCATTAATTATTGATAAAATTTTTCCTGAATTAAAGACGTTAAAACCAATACCTACGAAAACTACACTAAGAAGCCACACCACTGCTCTATGGTTTATTGTCTTAAGTGAACTTGTAAAGAAAAAAAAATTACCTCTTCAGTTTTTTTCCATTTGTAAGAAATTCAGACGTGAGCAGAAAATTGATGCAACACACTTATACGATTCGAACACTTTATCACTAGTCATTTTAGCGGAAAAAATATCTCTAGAAGATTGTCGCAATATTACTTTTGAAATCTGCAACAGACTTGGATTTCAAAATAGTAGGACTGAGATTAAAAAAGCAACTTCAAAATACTACGCTCCTCAGACCGAATTTGAAATTTTTGTAGAACATCCCAAGACAAATGAATGGATTGAAATAGGTGATGGGGGTTTTTATAGCCCTGTAAGTTTATCACAATATAATATCCAATATCCCGTTTTTAATATAGGATTTGGTGTAGAAAGGATTTGTATGATAAAAACTGAAATAGAAGACATAAGAAAATTGGTTTATCCATATTTTTATGAGGATATATCATTTTCAGATGAAGAAATTGGTAAGTCAGTTAAGTATAAATATTTTCCCTTAACTGATAGGGGTATCGAAATTAAAAATGCGATTATAGAATGTGCTATAGAAAATAAAGATAAAATGTCTCCTATTGAAATTAAAGCGTGGGGGGGTATTATTAAAGAAAAAAAAGTAGAGGTATACATCTGGGAAAGAGATAATAACGTTAAATTACTTGGTCCTGCAAGTTTAAATCAAATTTGGGTTAAAGATGGAGAAATATTAGGATTATCTCCAGATAAATCTTTAGAGGGCGGTTTAAATACAGGAAAAACATATTTAGAAGGAATTGCCTCTGAAATGGCTTATAACATAGAAATAATGCTGGATCAAGATAAAACTGAATATGAACAGAGGACTAAAATGTGCTATAGAGCTTCAGAAGTAAATTTGGAGCTTGATGATATAGTCCTTGAATTTATTCATTCAAAACAAAAAAAAATAGATATTAGAGGTCCTGTTTTTATTGGGCTTTCATTTAAAGTAGTTAATTAAAATTTAAAAGTAAACTGGAGATGATTAAAATCACGAAAAAAGTACTCGTTGCTGGAACATTTGACATTTTACACCCAGGACATATTTATTTAATTAATGAAGCTGCTAAAATGGGTGATGTCTACGTTGTTGTTGCTACGGATAAAAATAGAGAGAAATATTCAGGAGAAATACCAATTATACCTGAAGCACAGAGATTAGAAGTAATTAAGAATATTAAAAATGTTAAAGATGCTATATTAGGACGTCATGATAATGATACTTTAAAAACTGTTGAGGAAATAAATCCTGACATTGTCTTATTAGGACCAGATCAAAAATTTAGTGCAGAAAAACTTTCCAATGCCCTGAAAATGAAAGGTTTGGGCCATATTGAAGTTAAAAGATTAAAAACATATTATGATAAATATAAATTACATAGTTCAAGTTCAATAAAAAAAAAAATAATTGAAATGGGAAAAAAATAATAACTTTTAAGAAGTGATCTTATGTCTGATAAATTGAACATATCACCTGAAAACTATGCAAATTGGTTTGCACTCTATCATTTATGCTTACAATTGGGAAAAAGAAAAGACATCCGTATTAATTCTTCCGCCTTGGGAGATTTATTAGGAGTAAGTCAGCAAACAGCTTCACGTAGGATTCAAACCTTGGAGGAATTAAATTGGATTGAAAGATCAATTGAAGGCAAGATACAAGTCATTAACATCACTGAAGAGGGAACTAATATCATGCTTGCGATGTATCGAACCATGAAATTAATTCTTGAAAAAATTTTGATTGCTGGAGTAGTTACTGAGGGTATGGGTGAAGGTGCTTATTACGTCGCTATTAAAGGTTATTATGAGCAATTTAAGGAAAAATTGGGATTTTTACCTTATAAAGGTACCTTGAATTTAGATTTAGATGCAATTAATAACAATCTTATAAGAGAAAAACTAGCAGAGACAAATCCTATTAATATCGAAGGTTTTAAAGACGAAAGCAGAAATTATGGAAATGTAAAATGTTATAGTTGCAATATTTTTCCCTTGAAAAAAAAAGATAAAAAAATTAAAGCTGCGATCTTAGACATTCAGAGAACCCATCATGATAAAAATATCATTGAAATTTTAGCTGAACCATATTTAAGAGAATATTTTGAATTAAAAGATGGTGATAAGGTAATTATTGAATTATAATTGAATTTGAAAATGATGATAGTACTATTTAAAGTCTTAATTTAATAATTTAAATGGGATCAACGATATATCAACATAATTACCTTGGAATTAAAATCTATTCTTGATTTCTATATTTATAGTTATTATTAGTTACCTATATATATGTTTAAATCAAAATATAAAATAATATTTATACAGGAAATTTTCGACATAAATTACATTTTAATAATCGAGGATAAATTGCGAATCTAGATATGACTCATCGATATC
>JBHLME010000149.1:0-1496 GCA_048938445.1 Promethearchaeota archaeon
AATTACAGAGAGATAAATCTGACTTATTAAGCGATGATTTGGAAATTTATCTAAGAGATGTAAATGATCATGTTTTCATTATAAGTGATTTACTAGAAACGCAACGTGATATTCTTTTTGGGATGCTTGATATGTATCTATCGAGTGTAAATAATAAAATGAATGATATTATGAAGATTCTCACGATAATTTCAACAATCTTTATACCTTTATCCTTTTTGGTAAGTCTCTATGGAATGAACTTCAAATATATGCCTGAACTTTCTTTTCCTTTAGCTTATCCCATCCTAATTTTTATTATGATAATACTTGTAATTATCATGATTGGATTTTTTAAAAGAAAAAAGTGGATTTAAAACAATTTCAGTCTAAATTGAAAAGAAGTAGAAATTTCAAGAAAAAACTGATTAAAAGAGGTTTTTAATTTAAATATTGAAGATTAAATTGTGTTTTTCTAAAGTTATCAAAATTTAATTGTAAATTAAATTACTGATTTCTTTTAATCTCATTCTTAATGTTATTTCAGAAACATTAGCAATTTTACATATTTGTTTTTGTGTTCGAAATTCATCATTCTTTTTTGAAGAAATATATAAAGAAGCTGCAGCAATTCCTTTAGGGTCTTTTCCAGAAGTTCTCAATCCTTTCATTTTGCTTTCTTCTACAACTTTTATTGCGATGTTCCGACAATTAACAGATAATTCCAATTCCTCATAAAATTTATTTATATATTCTTGAGGTGTAAAGTTGTGAACTTTCAAATTTAAAGATGGAATGACTTCATTAATAATTGCTTTATAACAATACACAAATTTTTTCTTAGAAATCTGAAAAGTAGAAAGTAATTCATTAATGATTATGGGTTTGCTATGAAATTTTAGGGCAAAATAAACCGAGGCACAAAGTATTCCATTAATAGATCTTCCAAGTGTTAGCTTTTTTTTAGCAGCATATAAATATATCCTAAAAGCATCATCGATAATAAAATTAGGGAGATTTAAATTGGACTTAATTTGATTTAATTTTGGTATTACTACCCATAAATTTCTTTCAAATCCATTTACAAGCCCACTATTTATCTTAGATAGCCTTTTAAAATATGCTATTGCTTTTGGAGATAAATATTTTCCTTTTCCATCTTGATTGCCTTTAAAAGTAGTCCGAGGTCCAATTGGAGAACGAACTGGTTCGTTATTGCTCTGTATCATATCTCCATCTATAAAGAATTGCCTTCTAGGGTTATAAGAAATGACTTTAGAGTGGGTTGTTCCACAATTGGTACAAACATAATACCCATTAGAGCTTATAACATTTGGAAAGGCACAGCATTTTTTTTCATTCATCAAATTTATATTATCATATTTTATTCTGTTTAAGGATGCCATCGTTATCACAATCATTCATAATTTAGAATCAATTTATTGGAAGTATGTAAATTCTATTTGAAATATTACAAATACAAAAATAAATTAAAAAGAAAGAAATAAATTAAAAAG
>JBHLME010000149.1:1506-3708 GCA_048938445.1 Promethearchaeota archaeon
AATTTATCGACTAAAATACTGCTATCTTCTTTCCCATCATCTTTTTTCAACGGTACTTTTATTAAAATTTTAAATTCTTCTAAATAATAATTTATATAATGTTTTAACCTTGTTTTATCAAAATCGATAAATATTTTCAATTTAAATACCTCTTAGTTTTCAATATTTTTGTGTACTTTAATTTATTTTTTTAAGCAATTACAACTCTCAGTTCGAAAATCAACAGGAATCACAAATTCAGTAATTATTTCCGAAATAATCTCTGTATTGACAATCTTTACTTCAGGATTTTTTCTGAAATGATAATTGACAATTTTATCAAGTTCTTTAAGAGCTGAACAAGCAATAATCATAACGAAATTCGTAGAACCACTTAATCTGTAACCCTGGATAATATGAGGGCAGGATATGATTATTTGTTTAAGTTTTGAAGGATCAGATGTTTGAATGTTCACTTTTGCGAAATAACAATCTAAATTCTTCACACTTAGACCCGCTTGGAATTTTAGGAGTCCAGATTCCTCAAGCTTTTTTATTCTCATTCCAATTGTTGGTTGGCTTCTATTAACTTTTCTCGCTAATTTTGTGTGAGTGATAGTTGGATTTTTCTGAATTATTGTAACAATTTTTTTGTCAATTTCATCTAAAATAAGAGTTTGATTCATCATTTTCAGCTATAATTCCTTTTTTATGATTAGAGTTAAAATTTTTAATGATTATTTATTAAAAAATAGTAATATTATGATATTTAAATATTATGATTATATAATATTATGATATCTCTCTTTCATCATATTTAAATTTCTTTAATATCTAATTTATATAGTAACTACTCTGATTTAGGTTTAGAATATTTAATTTCTCACAATTCAAAGAAAAAATGAAAATTTGGTAAATTAGAATGGATGAAATAACAGAAGAAACATCAGATTTTTTAAAATTATTGAGTGATCCATTTAAATTGAAGATTATAAAGTATCTAAAAAATGGTCAAAAGACTTCAAAAGAAATTGAAGAATTTTTAGACATTAGTCAATCTTATTCATCACAACAACTAAATCAATTGCAAAAGGCAAAAATTATCTCTTATAAGCGAAAGGGGAGTCTTAAATATTACTTTATAAAAAATCAGAATATTTTTAGGGTAATTTCTGCCATTAATTCATTTGTAATCGAACTACATAAAAGCAGGTATCAAAATTTGATACAATCAGATAACCTTGAAAAATTAAAATAATTAAAGGAAATTGAACATCTCAATACTTTAAAAGTAATTATGACATCATTAAAAAAGAAAAAAATAATAGTCTTAGGATTGGAAAAAAGTGGTAAAACATCTATTGTCTTTAATTTTATTGGTAAATTCAATTTATCTGACTATAACTCCCTTGGTGATACTAAAAGTCCAAATATATTTACATTAGAAAAGAGTGATATTGAATTTAGTTTATGGGATTTTAAAGGTGAAGAAGTATATCGAAATGAATTTCTAAATAACTTTAATAGCTATATTAATAATACAAGAGAGATTTTCTTTGTGATTGATGTTCAAGATTCTACCCGTTATGATTTAGCTATAAAATTTCTACAGACAATTATAATGAAGCTAAAAAGACTTAATCTTAAAGTAGAATTTACAATTTTTCTTCATAAATATGATAATAATCTTTTTGAGCGATTTCCAGATCTTAAGAGAGAAATGATTCAAAGTCTTATAGAAAGAATAAAACAAATTATCCCCTCCGATGATTTTCATGAAATTTATCAAAGTAACATCAATATGATTTTGGATAAAATACATATTTTTTAAAAGAATTAGCTTTGTTAAATTGATGATTGAAGTTTGAGAAAGTTATATTGATTAAAAGGTTTAAAATACTTCTTTAGGAGAATTTTTTTATTGAATAATACTTATGAGACTTTTCTATATATGTAATTGCTTTAAAATAGAATATCTGAATTTAAATTATTAATTATTAAAGTAGGTTTTATATAAAATACGAAAATCTTTATTGTAGAGATAAGGTGATAATAATTTCTGAATTAAAGAAAAAAGTCGTTGAAAAATCCACAATAAATAAACTTGTTAACAAGATTTGGAAGTACGTTAAAAATTTAATTGAGAAGGGAATGGATTCGCTTGGTGCTTATGATGAAGCTATAAAAGATTATGAATTAGGGGAAGAAATAATTATTACCTAT
>JBHLME010000149.1:3718-9475 GCA_048938445.1 Promethearchaeota archaeon
CTTGATCTAAAATACGATGATATTAAAAAATTGAAAAAAAGAGTTAAGAAAACTCTCTTCGATAAAGCCCTCAAAGATTTTAATAATAAAAAATAATTTAATAGATTCCATCTTACATTATTTAGAAAATGTCAATCAAAATCGATTATTCATTGACATTTTTATCATATTTATATATATCTCTCAATAAGTTTAATGTTATTGGTATTAACCATATTAATATTCCTAAAAACCAAGCCCACTCAATAAGTGGTAATGTTATTATAGGAATGAAATGAAAAATCCTCAATATAATAAGCCCAAGAGAATAGGTTGTCATATAATATCCAATTATTTTTGGAAATATTGTTTTTTGTAAAATAATTAGGAATCCGGAAATTACACCACCTATCGTAAAACATGCAAATGCCATTATTGAGAATGAAATATGTAAAGCAGGTATCAAAAAATCCTCGTTAATAATCCCCACACTAAACAATCCAGTTGAACCTATTAAAAACACAATTTTTCCTAACCTTGCTAATATTCTTGTTGATTTAGAGCAGAGATATTCTTCAAGATACAAAAAAATAGGAATTGTAATAATACCTGTCAATATAACTATGGAATTATAGATATAAGGTACGGGGGTAAATTTTACCGAACCAAGATCACTTATATAATTATAAATCAAATTGTATCCCTTTGGATTAGACTCATTAGCAATTATTATCGCAAGAATTAATCCAGGATAAAAAATTATAAATTGAATATAAATACAAATTCGTACCAGCTTTTTCTTTAATAATCTTTTATAAAATTTATCAAATGAATTCTCTAAACTACTTTTTGTGTTTTTGGAGTTATTTTTGGTATCAATCATCTCATTGTTAAAGGGATTTATACATTATATTCTCTTATCTTTGTAATCTGTTTTAAAATCCAATCACCTATCAATTTTACTGCTGAATAGAGGATTGTCTCTTCTATAATAATATATTCACTTGAGGCAACAGTCCGAACTTTTTCTTTAAGTTAAT
Organism: Promethearchaeota archaeon; assembly: GCA_048938445.1. GTDB lineage: Archaea > Asgardarchaeota > Lokiarchaeia > Sigyniarchaeales > SOKP01 > FT1-020. The sequence goes on from JBHLME010000149.1 coordinate 4,738, forward strand.
TTCCAAAAATAGTTTCTTCATTCATAATGCAACACTCTAATAATCTCTGCTATGTGATTAATTTTATCAACGAATTGTTCTAGAGTAACCACACTATCTCTAATTATTAATAAATTTCTAATCTCTAACTCTTTACTTTTGTAAAGATAATTCAGAAATTGATGTAATATTGTATCTGTAAAGTTTTCAAGCTCATGAATCTTATTTATATTAAAAATTACATTTCTAGGATTTTCTCGCAATAATTTTATTGATTCTTTTAGCAATTCTACCATTTCTAAAATTTTGTTGATTGATTTATGATACATCCTTTTCATTTCAGAATCTACGTTTCTTAGTTCAATGTATATTAATAAATCAATAAATCTTGAAGCCTTATTTGATAAATTATTCATTTTCTGAATCAAAATGACCCAATCTCCCGATCCTAATGATATTAATTCTGAATAATCTTTAATTACTTGATTTTTTATCAATGCAGCATCTTCTATATCAAATTTCAATTTAGTTGCTTTCTTTTCTAATAATTTTCTATTTTTTTTTGAATTTTCTGCCCAAGTTACATAAAAAACACCCAAATCGCTCATTATAGAGTACATAACTCTTGAATGTTCTATAAGTATATCAATTAATTGATTTTTGATTTTATCTGTCATTTTTTCACCACCATTAGAGAATTTTATTACTTTATTCATAATTTCTAAAATTTTATCTTAATTTTTTTTATAAAATGATTAATGGCCCCATCGTCAGAAAAATAGGGGCAAAGGCTATCGAAACGGTATTTATTACTTTTACAAGAATATGGAGAGATGGTCCAGCAGTATCTTTTAAAGGATCACCAAATGTATCACCAATGATGGATGCATTGTGGGCATCAGAACCCTTTCCTCCTAAAAGTCCTCCTTCAATTGCCTTTTTTGTATTGTCTAAAGCCCCTCCACCTGTATTTAGAACAAATCCCAATATTATTCCAGATATAGTCCCAGATATCAAAAATGCAGCAAGAGCCACAGGGCCAAATAGAAAACCAAGAATAATAGGTGTCAAAGTAGGGAGCAAAGCAGGAAAAATCATTTGTTTTAAAGCTACTTTAGTACCAGTATCAATACATTTTTCATAATCTGGTAATGATTTATTTTCAAGAATTCCTGGATCTTCTTTAAATTGCCTTTGAATTTCCTTAATCATCCCATAGGCTGCGACTCCTGCAGATCTAATTGCAAATGCTGAAAAAACAAAAGGAATCACTGCTCCTATTAATAGAGCACATAAAACAACAGGATGATAAATATTAACATCAATTGTCTTAACTTCTTCTAAATAGGCTTCAAATAATATTATAGCTGATAATGCAGCGCAAGTGATACCAAAACCCTTTGCTAAAGCTTTTGTTGTGTTCCCAACAGCATCCAACTTATCCAAATTATATCGAACTTCTTCTCCCTGATGCGACATTTCTGCTATCCCCGCAGCATTATCAGATACTGGTCCAAAACCATCAAAAGCTAAAATTATTGTTGTGATTGATAATAGACCCATTGTTGCAACAGTTATCCCAAAAACTCCTCCTAAATATGGATCGAAACTATTGGCAATACCATACTGTTCTCCAAGAAAAAAGCTTATAATGATTCCTACGACAAATGAGATTACTGGAATTGTAGGAGATTCTAAGCCAAGAGAAAAACCACTTATGACATTAGTTGCTGCTCCAGTTTCAGAACTTTTTATAACATTTTTTACAGGTCTATACCTTGAAGATGTGTAATAATCCACTATAAAATAAGTTGATAATCCTAATAGGATTCCTAAAAGGGAAGATAAAAACAAGAAAAACCAACCAGTTTGAAAACAAATCAATGTTAAAATTAAAAAGAATATGATGTTAATTACTGCAGTTACACTGAGACTTCTTGCGAATGCTGCGATTGGAGATTTATCTTTTTCTTTAACTTTTACAAAAAAACCTCCTGTTATACCTGCTATGTTACCTAGAGCTCTTGAAATCAAGGAAAAAATAATGAATAAAGGATTGTTTGTAACAACACTTAATGAAACTCCTATAATCATAGCCGCAATATTATTTGCAGAAGAAGATTCATAAAGATCTGCTCCTCTCCCTGCGCAATCTCCAACATTGTCCCCAACATTATCTGCTATAGCTGCGGGATTTCTTATATCATCTTCAGGTAATCCATGTTCCAATTTCCCCACTAAATCAGCACCAATATCAGCCCCTTTGGTATATATTCCTCCCCCTAACTGAGCAAAGAGAGCAGAAAAAGATGCTCCAAAAGCAAATCCAACAATATTTTGAATGTTGAAATTAAAGGAAATATATAATATACTAATTCCTAATAAAGAAATAGAAATTACTGAAACTCCAATAACCATTCCTGCATTAAATCCTATTTTTAAAGCACGATTTAAGTCACTTTTACATGCTTGCGTTACTTTAACATTGGATAAAGTAGATGATATCATACTAATATAACTTGCAATGAGAGATGTCACAGCTCCAATTATAAAAGAAACAGCTAATGGAACATTAACAAATAACAAAATAATAGACAAAACTATTAAGACTATACTAATTGTCTTAAATTGCCTTTTTAAGTATGTATTAGAACCTAATTTTATTAAATTGTGAATCTTCACCATTTCTTTAGATCCGTTATCAAGTCTTTTTAACTTTTTTAGAATCCAGATAATATAAATCAGTCCAAAAACAGAAAGCAGAATCCCTAAATAAAAAAGGATCCAATATAATAAGTCATAATATCCAACCATAATTTAGCGCATTCTATGATTTATTTGAAGTCAGACAGATAATTGCCTTTTTAAAGCTATGGATAAAATTTTATAAATTCATGATATAATATGTCTATCATTTTCCTACTAACATCTTAAAACTTACAATTTAAAGAGAAAATTTATTTGGCTATTTCTTCATCTTAAATCATTAATTTTATTTTTCAAATTTTCAATAATTAGTATTGCTAACTTAAGATTTTTAGGGGATATTCTTATAATAGTAAAAATAATATTACATTCTATAATTTTAAAAAAAAAGAAATATTCGAGAAAAGTGAAAAAAGAAGAAAAAATTCAAGAAATTGCCTACTTTTCAATGGAAATTGCTTTAGAAAGTAGTTTACCAATATATTCTGGAGGGTTAGGTATTTTAGCTGGAGATGCACTTCGATCTGCCGCTGATATGGGCATACCAATGATAGCTGTGACTTTGGTATATGATGCTGGTTACTTTTATCAACAATTAGGTCCAAATGGAGAACAAATCGAAAAAGAAATGGAGTGGGACTTTAGTGATGATTTTGAGCGATTAGATCAACAGGTAATTCTTGAGCTACAAGATAAATCCATTTCAGTTGAAGCATGGAAGTACGAAATTATAGGTCGAAATGGCCATAAAGTACATGTCATATTATTAGATACTGATCTCGACCAAAATGAGCAATGGCAAAGAAATTTAACCCATATGTTATATGACGCAAATCCATTTCAACGAATAGCTCAAGAGATGATTCTTGGTATTTGTGGCTATAGAATGTTAGAAAAACTTGGATACAATAATATAAAAACATATCATCTTAACGAAGGGCATGCGGCTTTTTTAATTTTTGAGCTGTTAGAAAAATACAACAATCTAGAAGCTGTAAAAAATCATTGTGTCTTTACTACTCATACTCCGGTAAGAGCGGGACTAGAGGAATTTGATTACAATTTAGTATATGATGTCTTTCGAAATCGTTTACCTACCAATATTCGTGATTTTGCTGGAGAGAAAACACTCAATATGACACTCCTAGCTTTAAATGCAAGTGGTTATATTAATGCCGTCTCAAAAAAACATACAGAAGTATCAAAAAGAATGTTTCCAAACTATAAAGTAAACCAAATAACGAATGGTGTCCATTTAGGTTATTGGTTGACTCCATACATGAGAGATTTTCTTAATAATGAATTAACAAGAGATTGGCATCACAATTTTGAGCTTTTTAATAATGCTTTAAATCTAGATAAAAATGAACTGTGGAGAACTCATAATAAAGCCAAACATCGTCTTATTGAATACGAAAATTCTCATTCATGGATCTTATTTGAAAAAAATTTATTAACGATAGGATTTGCTAGGAGAATAGCTGAATATAAACGTCCGCTATTAATGTTTACTGATCTTGAAAGATTAGCCAAAATTATTAAAGGAAAAGCCCAATTAATTTTTGCTGGGAAAGCACATCCAGCTGATATACAATCTAAATCCTTCATTAAAAAGATATACGATTATAGTAATTTTTTATGGAATTCATACGATATAGGACTCGTATTTTTAGAAAATTATGAAATTTCTTTGGCAAAATTGTTAGTAAGTGGAGTAGATTTGTGGCTTAATAATCCTAGAAGATATTTAGAAGCAAGTGGAACCAGTGGAATGAAAGCTGCTATTAATGGAGTACTTAATTTTTCTACATTAGATGGGTGGTGGATAGAAGGTTATTATATGTCTGATAAAAAGGCAGGATGGGCAATAGGACCTGACCCTTCTGATCCAAAAGCAGAAGAAATGAATGATAAATCTGATGCTGAAGACTTATATATTAAATTAGAAAATGAAATTATTCCACTTTATTATCAAGATCAAAGCGATTGGCAAGAAAGAATGAAATATGCAATACGATTAGGAGCCTATTTTAATACAAATCGTATGATGGAG
>JBHLME010000150.1:0-9442 GCA_048938445.1 Promethearchaeota archaeon
TACCATCAAAAAATCGTGTATAGTTTATATACACGGGATATGATGGACCAGGTACAAGTATTTCTTCTTTATTCTCGACAAGTCCGGATAATACAAAAAAAATCCCTTCGGTCACCCCAGAAGTGATTAAAATATCATCAGGTGTAATATCAATTGAGTTCTTATTGCGTTCATATTTACACACTTCATCTCGAAGCTCAGGTACCCCCAGAGAATCAACGTAAAAATTTTGTCCTTCTAAAGCAGCTCGAGCCATGGCATTACAAATATATGCTGGTGTTTTAAAATCATAAATAACGGGATCACCAATATTTAAATGATAGACCATTTTTCCGCTTTGTTTGACTTGATTAGCAATAACAGCTATATCTCGTATCGCGTATTCTAAATCTTGTAGTCTCCGTGTTACCATGGGTTTTAACTCGTTGAAATTGAGTAAAAGAAATGATATAATATATAATGATTAAAATTAGTGTATAAAGACTAAATAAATTTATGGAAAAAACAACTTGCTTGATGAAAAAAAATAAAAATATAATTTACAATTTAATTGAATTTTTTTATTTTCGGTTTCCTTAAATTTAAATTTTTGAAAAATACCATTTATATGGATTAAAGGGTTTAGTAAAATTTGTATTAATTAACAAAAAAGTAAATTTAGTAGAATTTAAATAATATTTTTACGATAATCATGGTATATTTTGTGTTAAGAAACATAGGTTTCAACTGTGGACGTGATAAAGATGAATGCCCCCAATATCCAAGTTCTTGTAATAAGTGTATTCAAGATCATATCATTACGTTAGGTTTTGAAATTGATACGAATATAAAAATAATGGAAATGGATTCAGAAGATAAACGCTTGCAAATGTACCAAGATCAAATCTGGCAGGAATTTTTAAATGTTTTAAATCTTAAACATATAATTTTATTGGATAATAAATCAGGAATGCCCATAATAAATTATCCCGTATCAGAAGCAGGAATAGATGCTGAGCTTTTATCTGGATTTATTCAAGCAAACATAACTTTTTCAGAACGAACAAGCTCATCAAATAATAACACGGCAATAAATTTTCAATTTTATGAGTTTCAATATAAAAACTTTTATATCTTGTTAAAAAATGGTGAATATAGTAGAATTTGTTTAATTCTTGATCATAAACAATCTAACTCATTACAGTTGACTACTAGAGATTTTTTAATTGATTTCGAACGAAAATATAAACAAGAATTAACAGATCTACTCAATTATGGATACTTAGAGTTCCCCAATTTACAAGAATTTATTATTGAAGCATTTAATGTTAAATTTTTATTTCCAATGGTCCTGGTTCATTCTATCCCTCCAGACGTCATGGATTCAGTTAAAGAGAATAAGATTCAAGAAGCTATTGTTAAAGTTGCCAAAGAATACCTTATCACAAACCAAATTTTCTTCATTAATTCTCTATTAAATGAAATTAAAAATATCATCAATGTCGAAGCAAAAAGTATTTTATATGAAATATATCAACTCATTCAAAAAAAAGTCATTATTCCAACCACACTAGAATCTGCTGAAACAAAAGTAAAAACATTCCAAGAAAAGCGTGCTAGAAAAATAGAAAATAGCCAAGTTATTTCCCATATCATAACCACTGATGATAATATTACTGCATTAGAGGATCTAAAGATAAAAGCAAAAAGCTTTGATGAAAATGAAGCGAAGAAATACATGGATCAATTCATAAAAAAAGGGAGAACTGCTGAGAAAGCAAAAATTTTCAAAGAAGCTCAAAAAGAGTATGAAAAAGCTCTATTTTTAGCAACGGGATTTAATTTCCAAACTGAGATTGGGAAAATATCATTCATGATTGTTGAACTTGACAAAAAAATTGATGAGATGGAACTTGAATTTTCTTTGAATGCTGCCGAAAATTCAGAAAGAAAGAAAAATTATATTGACAGTATACGATATTATAAAAAAGCTATAAATATTCTTGAAAGAGATGTTAATTCAAGTAATATTGAATCAAAAATTAAGAAATTCAAAAAGAAAATAGAAAAACTCCAGACATTAATTTAAGTATAGTAATTCCCAATTAAAACCTAATCCTAATAGATTTATTGTAAATAGTAAAAATATACAACTCAATTATTATTGATCGATAAAAATAAATGTTTAAATTTTCATATTTTTCCTATATGCAATTGAGGGTAAGAATGTAATTTGACTATTATTGAAAATAAATCTGCATATCCGTACATCACTACATTTAAAAAGGAACCATTTAGATCTTTCACTCGGAAGAAAAAAAAAGAAATAGGTAATTTTTATTTTAGTGAATATGAAAGAGTTGTCAAATTCTATAACTATTTTAACGAGAATTTACTCAATGATAAAAATTTAAACCTAGAAAATGTATATTGGTTCCTTTTACTACGCAAATATTTAAAAGAAGATAAGGATGTAAATAAGGATGAGTTCTATAAATTTATAAATAAATGCGAACTAAACCAAGGAGACATAATTGGATTTAAATTACATCCTAAATCCAAACAAAAAAATCCCGATATTTGGTCAACTTATTTTGCTTTAGCAAGTCTAAAATTATTAGGTTTATTAAAAGAATATCTTTCTCATAAAGGAAATATTAATATTCGAGACGGTTTGAATCAATTTGTTCTTGCTCATAAAAAAAATAATGGTTATCTACACTGTCTAGATAAAGAGTGCATGATTGAAAAAAAAAATCTATATCACATTACATTATATTATGTCCTTGAAATATATACCCTATTAGGAATAGATGTTAGGTCTAATAGACAATTATTTGTTCCATATGTAGGAGACTTAAAAAAAGAACCTTCAATAGCACTAAAGTTATTATGCTTAAAGTTTTTAGAGATGGACTCTGATGTTCGAGATAAAGATATTCAATTTCTATATCAATTTCAAAAATTGGATAAAGGTTTTAGTTTTAAAAAAGAACTAGGTCAAGTTAATACAACATTTTGGATAGTTTATGTGTTAAATAACTATTCATGGTTCTTAGATTACAATCCAATGGGAATCTATTCATTTATTAATTTAAAAATGAAAGAAATATTGGATGAAGACATTAATCTCATTAAAATGATGGATCTTTCAAGGTTAACCATTCTACTGTCCTTAATATGGAAAAAATTCATACAAGAAATTGAAAGAATTCTCTTTAAACAATTAGAGCAAGACAAATATATAAATTTAGAGCAACTTGTTAATACTCTTGGGTTAAATTATGGTATTCAAGAAGTTATTTCATATATAAATTTAAATTATACTTTTAATCTAAGAATTTTGGATAACAATATAGAATTTAATAATTATTTACGGAATTTAAGTGAAGGAAAAAGGCTTATAATCAGGGAAATTTATGAAAGTTTGAAAAATAACAGCATCATCTCTTTATCAGATATTTTTAAACATTATCGATTGAATATAGCCACTGCAACCCTAAAATTAAGAGAAGATATCCTCCCTTTAATTAATGAAATGATGAATATGAATTTTTTCAAAGGGACTATTAGAACAAAAAGGAGTTTTATTAAAACTAAATATTTATTTTATTTGAATTTCTTTATTGAAAAAATAATTGTATCAGACACAAATATAAAATATGAGCAACTTTTAGTCGAAAAAGAAAAATTAAGGGATCATAGGAATACAATTTATAACATGGTTTTGAAATTAAAAACTGCGATTTCAAAAACAAAAGAGGAAATTGAAAGTTATCTTTTAATAGATGAAATTGAGATTGCAAAAGAACGAATTAAATATCTAATACATAATACTCTCATGGATGCTGAGTTTTTAAATGAAAATATCGAATCATCTTTTAATGAAGAACTCTATTATATTAATCTTCAAGAAGTACTTTCACCAGAAATAAACAGTTGGAAAAAACAGTACACGATCTTGAAGACTAAACTTAGAGACTTGGAATTATACCTTCAATCTAAAATTAAAGAAAAAGAAGAATTAAAAAGCTTAAATAGTTTATTAGACACCCTCAAAGAAAAAATTGCAAGCATTAAAGATGATATGATTAAGAAGATTGATGAATTTAGAGATTATTTTAAAAATTCCCTTGAAAAAGAATATAATGAACACATTTTTACACTTCTCACTCAGGAATTTGACAAAATAACACAAAGATTTAGGCAATTTGATCAAAAGATTTATAAAGTTTCTCAAAAAATAACTACCAGAGAGGGGAAAATTAAAAGAAAGCATAAGAAAATTATTGATAATTGGTTACAAATAAAGCAGAATTTCGATGAAATCTTTGCTTACTATATAGAAGGATTTCAATATTTTCATTACACTCTAGATAAAATACACTTTATCCGCGATGATACAAGAGAGAAAATATCTAATATAAGTGAGAAAGTTAAAAACAAACTAAATGAAAATGAATTTGAAATTAAAAAAATATTTAATGACATAAAGAGTGAAACTGATGAATTGCTAAATGAAAAGATCAAAGAAATCAAGGAACTTCAAAAAGACGTTAAAAAAGAGATTAAATCCAAGCACAAATTATATTTATTGCTTAAATATTTACCAGAAAGAATTGATGAATTAGAAAAAGAAATTTTAGAATTTGTTTCAGAGCATGTCCAAAATTTAAAAAATAAAGTTAAAGAGGAGAGAAATAGAGTAAGCATTGAAGAATTTGATACATTTGTCAACCAGAATATCATTAAAATTCGTAATAAATTGAAAAATATGAAAAGTGATTTAGAACAATTAAAAAATCCTAAAATAAAAGATGTAATCAAAAAGACTGAGTCAATTGAATCTTTATTTGAACAAGTAACCCAAGATTACGGAAAAAAATTATACAATTGTAAGGTGGGAATAGAAAATTTTGAAGAAAAAACTAATCTTACGATAATACAATGGGATAATTTCAATGAGTATCTATGTAATGAGATTAATAATTTTAAAGATGAAAATATAAACAATATAATTACTAATAAAATTAATTCAATATCAAACGAAAAAAGGACTAATAACATAGATATTGTTGAACTTAAAAAAGATCTGAATTTAAATTGTAAAGTACTGATTTCAAGAATAAAAGACATGATTGAAATCTCCCGTATTAATGCGGAATTGTTTGAAGATAAAAAATGCATTTTACTTCATACTGAACATTATTATAAAAACATTGAATTAAGAAAATTTATTGAAAATAAAATTTTAAAGCCAAATAATGAAGCTATAGGTAAAATATTAGCATTATATGATTCTAGCATAAAAAACAAGACATTAGGAGTAAATATTTTAGAACTCCAGAACAGGATTGAAGATTTGAAAGATTTTGAAACTATATCAAAAGATTTGTTCAAGAAAAAATTAGAAGAATTGAAAATAACAACTTCAAGAAAAGAACATATTAAAACTGAGAAATTTTTCTTATCTTCAATAAATAACCAAGTTAGTACAATAGTAAATATCGAGAAAAATATTTCCTTTTATATTAAGATTCAAAAACTAATCGAAAAAGAATATCATAAACTACAAATAGAATTTAAGCAAAACTTTAAAAACATACTTGATGATAAGGAAAAAATTGAGGAAGTTTTCGATAATAAAAATAAAAATTTTTTAATCAAAATTGATCAAATTCAAGAGTCAATTGAAACAAAATTAAAAGAAACTCTAGAAAAGAATTTTGAAAATAAAAAATTGAGCCCAGAGCTCCGAGAATTTTTTGTTTCAAAAAAGAAGGAGTTCCAAAAAATATATGATAGCAATATAGAACTATTCAAGGAAAAAATCAACAACATTAAAAATGATACCATAAGGGAGGAGTTAATAGAAATCATAAATGATAAAAAAATTCTTTTGAGTCAATTACTTGGCAATTTAGAAAGGAGTGTTGGAGATGATGTCGAAGTAAAATTCTTTAAAAGAGCTTACTTAAAAATTTCTAAAAGAGTAAAGAGAATCGAGAATGAAATCAAAGAAATTAATAAGGAAATCAATACCCAAGTAAAAAGTTTTTCAAAAGAATCAAAAGACTTTGAAACCAAAAATAAATACTTAATTGATGATTTTAACAAATTTATAGTAAATTTTAATGAAATATTAAATGAGAAAGTAAAGATTTTGGAACAATTAATAATTAAATCCTACATCGAAATGACAATTAAAGCAGTTGCAAATCAATTTATCACAATTAGTTTTCTAAATGAGGAATTAAAGATTAAAAAGAAGAATATTCAAGAAGCAATTCTTTTATTAATAAGCTCTGGAGAATTGAAAGGAAAATATGATATTCGTCTTGGTATTTATTATGAAAATCCAGATGTTCTAAATAACATTAATGAAGAGGAGCTTGAAGTAATAAAGAAAATGAATTTCAGATTATACATGTTCATGACTCATTTAAAACAATTTACGTCTCAATATGCTTCAATAATTGCTTTTTTTGGATCTATATTGACAATTACTTATACTTTATCCGCGTTTACAGGAAATCTCGCAATTGCTTCCATTCCATTGATAAGCACTATCTTTGTTGTTCTATATTTCTGGTATAAAAAGAAAAAAGAGTTAAAAGTCAAATAGTATTTTATTTATTTCATATACATCTATTCATTTCATCCAATCTTCTCATTCTTCTCTCATTTCTTTTTTTATAAAGACGTTTTATTTGCACATCAGAAATTAATTTGATATTGACAGGTTCTCTATCAACTATCTCTCTCAATTCTGCTGAAAATGATGAAAATTGTTTAAAATCCTTTAATATTTTATTACTGCTTATTATTGGATGAAAGGTTTTATTAAAACGGTTAATAATTTCTTTAATAGTATATCTAAGAATATCTTTATTCAAATCAGAATTTTGTATTGCAATTATAAATAATATCCTACCTGAAATCTCGAAAATGATTTTGCGATGTGTGAATTGTATGAATTGAATATCCTCTGAAAATGCCTCTTTAGTAAAACTTCTCATTGCAGTTAAAAAACTTGATATCAGTTGAGTATCTTTTATTGACCATTTTTTATAATTTTCTTCAAATAGACATGATCCTGAATCAATATCTAAAATCCAGAGTCCATCTATTAAAAATTCATTCATAATTTCTATGAAATTAAGTTGATATATTCTTAAATATATAGCGTAATGTTATATATTATAGATATAATTAATGGATAAAGAATTTATCTTTTTTTTCTTGTTCTTGCGTTTAATAGAACATAATTAAAAGAGCTTAATTCTATTACTCATAATTTTTAATAAAATGAACTTTTGAACCATTTCTTATTAGATATCCCAAATTACATGCTTGGGTAAAATGAATCAAGAACATTTTATCTATAATATCTTCTTCCCGTGCTAGTTTTTGAAGTGTAGAATAATCTAAAGTGCCATTTTCAGAATAGAGCCTAGTGATATTAATTAATGTCTTCAAATTTTTATTTAAATAATATTTTTTCTTTTTATTTTCAGAATTATTTTTAGCTTGTTTGATTTTTAACATTTTATTTTTTAAGAGATTTCTATTAGTATCAAGTAAATCAGAATAAAATGTGATTCCATAATTTTTAAGATTTATATATTCTTCAGTATTCTTGAAATTATCTAATTCATTAATTATCTCATCAATTGAGCGATTTGCTAAATACTCTTTCTCTTTTAATTTTCTTTTTTCATAATCAGGTAAAAAATTTTGATTTAAACACGTGCCTGAAGGAAATTGAATCTTCTTACGAGGGAGATCATCACATAAAAGAATTTTTTTTGGATTTAATAAGACTTCTTTCATAGTTAATTCTTTTCTTAGTGCTACTTTATAAAAAGGTTCATCTATCGTATCATTAGTGATAAGTAAATAACACCGACCCTTTGAAAATCTTCCTGTCCTTCCACGACGTTGAATAGTTCTAATCTCAGAAGGGACTGGTTCATAAAAGATTATTGCGTCTACATTTGGAATATCTAAACCTTCTTCTGCTACGCTTGTAGCAATGAGTACATTAATTTTACCATTTCCAAACATCTCTATTATTTCAGACTGTCGCTGTTGAGAAAATCCAATGTCATCTCTTTTAGTAGATTGCCCAATAAATTTTTCAAAACATAAGCGTCCATTAAATTCTATGCTTAATTGATTTTTCAATATTTCAGCCATTTCTCTATATTGCGTAAAAATTATGATTCTCTTATTATTATGGAAGTAAAATTCCTTCTTAATTATAGATTTCAACCGTTTAATTTTTGGATGGGACAACTCAGAGAGCCCTTCTTTTTCAATTATTGAGTAAATTAATTTAAAGTGCTTAGATTTGGCAATTCTTTTAGAAGATAATATTTCTTGGTCAGAATTATATTTAATTTTATCCAAGTGTGATTTAAACAGAGAAATATCTTGAGTTTCGAGTAATTCTTTTGCGTGGAGTAATGAAATGCAACTGGAACAATAAGAAAATATTGTTTGGATGTTAAGTTTTTTTTCATTAATTATATCGATTATTTTTGGATCTTTATAGATCAATCTATCTATCAATTCATCTTCAGAGGAGCCAAGTTCATTCTGGTACCCATATCTTAATGAAATAGAGATGTCACGTGTAATGCCCAGAAAAGTTAATTTTGAAAAATATTTCTTAGCAGGATTTATTAATCCTCTTTCTATAAAAAATTTCAAAAAATTATTAAATAAATGGGACCAAATTTCTTTTAATTCTATAATCTTAATTGATAAATCGATTTTTTCAATAAAAATATCAATTTCATGAAAATATTCCCTCACATCCTTGTCCTCATGAGATTTAAATATAACTATTTCAATAAACAAGTTATCACATATTTGCTGAATGTGATCAAGGTCTTTTCCTGGAGAAGCTGTCAATCCTAAGAGCAAGGGATCAGAGCATCCGCCTTGTACATATTCACTAGAGATGAAATTATATGAATAATTCCCTTTAGTTCGGTGTGCTTCATCAAATATTATTAATGAAATATAATTTAAATCATATCTCCCCCTTTCTAAATCATTTTTAATTACTTGGGGTGTGGATATTATAATTTTTGATGTATTATATAACTTGATACGTTTGTCGGGTTGAATTCTTCCGGTCAATGAGGAGATTTCATTATCATTAAGAGTTAAAAATTTTCTACATGAAACTTCATGCTGAGAAATCAATGGTCTTGTAGGCGCAAGAATCAATATTTTTCCATCGGAATATTTATTCAATGAATGAGAGATCATTAAAATCCCAATTATGGTTTTTCCTAATCCCGTTGGTAAAACAACTAAAGAATTTTTATTCTTACATTTATTTATAATATCTTGTTGGTATTGTCGGTAAAGGATTGTATTCTCTTTTAAAAAAGGTCCATTAATGTATTTCTGTTTTGCTGTTTCCATGTTATAATTTATTCTAGAATAA
>JBHLME010000032.1:0-38796 GCA_048938445.1 Promethearchaeota archaeon
ACGATCACCGTGCAAGACACGACGGATCCTGTATGGGTTCTCCCCCCTGCCGATGCGGTCATTGAACTTGGTGATTCCTTCTATCAAGATGTCGAGGCGTCCGATTTAGCTGGCGTCTCTTACTCGATTGATGATTCCATTAATTTCAACATTGACAGTGCCACGGGAGAGATTACGAATGTCGTCGCCTTAGCGGTTGGCACCTATTCGCTCATCGTAACAGCTACTGATGGAAATGGCAACTACATTTCTGCCACCACCACGATCACCGTGCAAGACACTACGGATCCCGTATGGATTGTGCCCCCTATCGATGCAACTATTTTACTTGGTGATTCCTTCTATCAAGATGTCGAAGCGTCCGATCTTTCCGATGTCTCCTACTCAATTGATGATACCACCAATTTCGCCATTGACAGTGCCACGGGAGTGATTACAAATGCTATCGCGTTAGCAGTTGGTACCTACTCGCTCAGGGTTACAGCGGAAGATGCATATCTCAATTCAATATCCGTTATTATTGAGATCACGGTGTCCGAAGACTTTCCGCCATCACAAGTTACAGGCTTAACAGCGGTGGTGGTTTCTGAAACAGAAATCAATCTTAATTGGGATGCTAATATGGAAACCGACTTTGATCACTATATTATTTATCGAGATGGCATAAAAATTACAGAAACAACTTTAAATCAGTATAGTGATACTGGTTTAGTCTCCGGTATGACTTATACATATGAAGTTTCTGCAGTGGATGCTTCAGGTCAAGAAGGATTAAAGTCAGATCCAGTATCTGCCACAACAAGTAAACCTATTGAACAGATCCTAAACGATATAATGGATAAATTAGATGAATTAGGGGATCTGATTGATGAAAAACTCGATGGATGGAAAAGAATTTCATGTAGGATATATTTATCGAAAGCTAAAAGAATTGTTGAATACATGATTGAGAAGGTAGATTCAAATGAACCGATCAGTCATAGAGACATATGTTTTTTAAAAATTTTTATCGGTGTTATTTCTTGGATTTCAAGAGATTCTGAAATCAGACAACTATGTTCTGAGATAAATAGTCTAATTTATAATTTACAGGAATTGATATAAAATTTAAAATTTTAAATTCCTTTTTTTTTTATATTTTTCTTATATTGAATAGAATTTCTTAAATCATGAATTTAAAATATTTATTATTTTAGATTCCGCCGCAATGATTTTCTCTACTTTTAATTTAAATTTTGGATCTAAACGATTATTTTTCCATGCAATTTCACGCCATAAAGCAAGAATACCTTCTCCCTGACTAGCATATTTAGAACGTCTAATTAATTCTTTAGCATATGTTGCTAGTGCTATATCATAATATAAATCAGGATTATTTTGAATCCAATCCCCTAAATTAAGAGTAATATCATTAAGCTTTTCATCTCGACATAATTGCTCAAGATAGCGAATTTTTAATTTTTGAGCATTTTCTATTGCTTTTTTATTTGGATTCCTGACTTGAAATGCAGTAACATCAACAAAAAAGGTACAGAATGGACAATTACAACCATCACTCACTTTTATTTTATTTGAAACAAAAAAAGAAGTTGTAAGAAAAGAAGTAAACAAATGAGCGAAAGTTTCTAAATCTGATTTATCTGGTCTTGTATTAATTGGTAATTCACTATAATGCTTCTCTATCCATAAATAAGCTCCTTTATAAAACGAAACTTTTTCATGGACTTCTTCAAATAAAGTGTGCTTTTTTGATTTCGTTCTAGGACTAAATTCCTTCAATTTTTTATTAAGCCACATGAATAAATTATAACTTTTTTCCTGTAGATCTATGACTCGCTCAAGTTCATTAGTGTCGAACATTTATTCTTATCCCTCACCATAAAATTTTTACATTTCAATAATACTGCATACTAAATAATTATTACCAAAAATGATCATTCAAGTATTAAATATCTACCTTTTTAAACACTATCAATAATCTTTTTATTTTGTTTAATAAATACATAATCATAATTTAAAATTATAAAACCTAAATATAAAACTTCGAAAATGTTGGAGGAATAAACAAAAAGGTGAATATATTGTCTGAAAATCAGACCAAAGATGAATCAATTGTCGGAGTTTTCGTGTGCCGCTGAGGTATTAACATTGCAGGTATTTTAGACATCCCTTTAATCGTTACTGAGTTAAACAAATTACCTGGAGTCAAAGCTTTTGAATATCTAAGCATGTGTACAGAAGGTGGGTCATCATATATTAAAGAACAAATCGAAGAAAGTAAGGTATCTCGAATAGTAGTCGCCGCCTGTACTCCTAAAACGCATCAACCCGTCTTTCATGCAATTTTAAGTGAAGCAGGTTTGCCGCCAAGATATTTGGAATTTGTAAATATCAGAGAACATTGCAGTTTTGTTCATCAGCAAGATCGAGAAAAAGCTAATAAGAAAGCTATTGAACTCATAAAAGCGGGAATCTCTAGAGCCCGTCTTTTAGAAGATGTACCAACTAAAACAGTCCCAGTAACTCCAGAAGCATTAGTTATTGGAGGAGGAATAGCTGGATTAAGTGCTGCAATTGATTTAGGAGATGCAGGATTCAAAGTTCATTTAGTAGAGAAAAATACTACTATCGGCGGGCGTATGTCCCAGCTCGACAGAACCTTTCCTACAGATGATTGTTCAATATGAATTCTCGGACCTAAAATGCTCGAAGCAAACCGCCATCCTAATATCAATATTATGTCATTTAGTGAAGTAGTTAAAGTTGATGGATATATTGGAAATTTCAAGGTTCAAGTTAATAGAAAGGCACGTTTTGTAGACGAAAATAAATGCACGGGATGTGGTACATGTACTGATAATTGTCCTATATACGTTCCGAATTATTTTGACGAAAACCTATCAGCAAGAAAAGTCATTGATATTGCTTTTGCACAAGCAGTTCCCGCTGTACAAGACATAGTAAGAGAGGCTTGCGTGGAATGTTTTGCATGTGTCGATGGTTGCGAACAAGAAGCTATAGATTTTAGTATGCAAGATAAAATTGTAGATTTAGAAGTAGGTACAATTATCGTGGCAACGGGTTGGGATCTCTATAAAGGTTCTGACTATGGTTATGGTCTATATGAAAATGTAATCAATCAAATTGAGTTGGAAAGAATTCTAGCCCCTAATGGTCCAACTTATGGTCATTTAAAACGACCTTCGGATAGAAAGCGTCCTACAAAAATTTTGTTTATAAATTGCGTGGGCTCAAGAGATTTAAAAACTCATGAATATTGTAGTGTGGTCTGCTGTAATCTCTCACTTAAGAATTCTAAACTGATTAAATCAGAATATCCTGATTCAGAAATTATGTGTACCTACATAGATATGAGATGTGCAGGGAAAGACTATGAAGAATATTACAGACGATCGAGAAATGCGGGTATATTATTCGTAAAAGGTCTTGTAGGTAATATTCAAGAAGATCCTCTAACTAAAAATCTTAAAGTGCAATTTGAACCTGTAGGAACTGATACTGTAGTTGAAGCAGAATATCACATGGTCATCTTATCATCAGGATCACTTCCATCTCAAGGAACTGTCGAAATTGCTAGAGTGATGAACATGGAAAAAAGTCCTGATGGTTTCTTAAAGGAATATCACGCACGTTTAGATCCAATAAGCACGAAAGTTCCAGGTATTTACTTGGCAGGCTCTGCTCAAGGTCAAAAGACCATAGAACTCGCAGTAAGCCAAGCTAAAGGTGCAGCATCAACAGCGGGGATCCCTATGGGCAAAGGAAAGTATACAATGGAACTCATTCGAGCAACTCCTATAGACGAACGATGTGCAAAATGTTATAAATGTATAGATGCTTGTCCTTATAGCGCCATCTCGGTAAGTGAACAAGGAACTCTAGTCGTAGACATCATTCGCTGCCGAGGCTGCGGAACTTGTGCGTCTCTATGTCCATCCAAGGCAATAGAATTAACATACTATCGGGATGATCAATATATGGCTTATCTAGATGAATTATTACCCATAGAGGAGTAAAGAGGTGAATAAAATGGGAGATAATGAAGATATTAAAATTATCGCGTTCTTATGCTGGAAATGAGGATATGGTTCTGCGGACATGGCAGGAACCATTCGAGCGCAATATCCTACATCTTTAAGAACTGTTCTTGTTCCTTGTAGTGGTCGAGTTGATACAGATCTAGTAATGAGAGCGTTTGGAAGGGGTGCTGATGGTGTCATGATTATAGGATGATATCCTAAAGAATGTGACTACGAAAATGGAAACTACTTTGCATACCGTCAAGTTGAATATTTGAAGGAAGTACTCAAGAAAACAGGTATCGATGAAAGAAGACTTAAGATGGGTTATTGTACTGCAGCAGAAGGTCAAAAGTTTCAGCAAGAAGCAATAACTTTTGACAAGGAAATTAGAGAATTAGGTCCAAATCCCTTTCGACCTAAAAGCGGCACTACAACTAAAGCGAAAGCTTAAAATCAATGTGTTAACTAATGATACTGAGTTAAAAAAATGAGAATTCAGTAGAAGAAAATGGTAGCACCATTAACACATTAAAAAATTTTTAAAAAATTAATGATAAGTAGAATTATTAAAAGAAAGTTATTGATTATTATACCATTAATCAAGGATATTTATGAGAAAGATTAAAATATTACAATATTTAATACAATAATTACTTAGTTTGAATTTAAAATATTATGAAAAAAAAGAGGTGGAATACTTAATTGACAATTCTAGATAAAACAAAAATGAGAAAGGATGTAATGAAAATATGTAGTAAGGGTAGTAGGTTGCAAGCCAAAGGTGCTGCAGATTTTATTCGCCTTGAAGAAAATAAAGATTTTGATTTAATGAGATACATGGCAAAAATAGCCGAAGGAAATAAAGAATTTTTTATAAGATTTCCAAAGAAGGATGATTCAGTTAAAGATCTTTATGATTTATTATCTTATGAAGAACAAGTTTCTCTAGCAAAATTATTTCGGCATTCTGTAGAATATGCAGCTGATGCAGAATTAAATACTTATCCAATTTCTGATTATGTTAAAATAGAACTTGTTGATCTCGATGGAGTTCCTGCAGAATGGCAGATCGTTCCCGGAGCAATTGAAGATAAAGTTTTATTATACTTTCATGGAGGAGGTCAAGTAATTGGTTCACCTAAATATCTTCGTTTACTCACGGTTGAGCTCGCTAAATTATCAAAAATGAAAGTTTTAAGCGTGGATTATCGTTTAGCTCCTGAACACCCTTTTCCAGCAGGATTAGAAGATAGTATCACAGCTTATAAATGGCTTTTAAATAATGGTTATGATGCAAAAAATATCATCTTTGGCGGAGATTCATCCGGTGGTAATCGAGTATTATCAGCCCTTTTAAAAATTAGAGATGAAAGTATTGAATTACCTCGGGGCGCATTTGCACTATCTCCGGCAATTGACTACTCTGACGAGTCTGAGACAGTATATAAAAACGCAGAAACGGATCCAATATTAGCTGATGTTGGTGTCTTTTGGTGGGATCCTGCTTATGTTAGAGATGAGGATCCTTATAATCCTTACATTTCACCCATTCATGCTGATTTAAAAGGATTGCCCTCCATATTATTACAAGTAAGCACGTGCGAAATGCTGTATGATCATTCAACCCGTTTTTATGAGCGAGCAAAAGCTGCGGGAGTAGATATAACATTACAAGAATGGGATGACATGATGCATGTATGGCAGAGTTTTGGAATATATAGACTTCCCGAATCTCAAGAAGCAATTGATAAAATTATAGAATTTATAAACAATTTGTTAGGATCTAAGAAATTAGAAACAATATCCTCCACAACTTAAAAAATTTTATAATAAGAAATAAATGAAACATATCACTATACAAATAATCTGAAGTTTTTTTAATAAATATATGAATAAAAATAATAATATAATGCAAGTTGAAACTCATGGATGCTAAAGCAGAATATCTAATTAAGGAAAATGATTTTTTTAAACTATTAATTACCTTGTTGAAAGAAAAGGTTGTTGATAAAATAATAAGTGCTGAAGTTAAAGTTAATGCTAAAACTAAAGAAGTCGATAGATTCACCGTGGTTCCAAAAGTAGTAGAAAAGGCTGAAGACATAAAAGATTTTCCCTTATCAAATTTAATAGCTTATGGCTTTGCACGAACAGATTCAGCAGCAAAGTATTTACATAAATCTCTTGAAGGAGCAAAAAAAGAAAAAATAGGCCTCATTGCTAGGCCTTGTGATACGAGAGCAATTATTGAGTTAGCAAAAATTAAGCAAATAAATTTAGATAATCTTTTCATTATCGCCATTGAGGACAGAGGTATGGCTCCGAAGGCGGGTCGTGAAATAAAAAAATTCAAAGATATAGATGTTTCTAAAATAGAAAAAGAAAAAATCGGCGATAAAGGATTGATCGTTAGAATTGGTGGAAAATCTAAAGAAATCGACATAACGATAGCAGAAAATTGTCTAAGATGTTATAGAAAAAGACCGGTAATTGCTGATTTATCTATAAGTGATTTGGGCATTCCAATTGATTCTGATGAGATTATTTTGAAAGTTTATACTGACAAGGGTAAAGATACCTTAGAAAAATCTAGCGTATCAACAAAACCATTAAAGGGAGATGCTCATACTAAAAAATATAATGAAATAATCGAAGAAGCAAAAGCAAAAAGAGCAAAAGACCTTGAAGATTGGGCTAATGTACCCCAAGAAGAAAAGATTGCCAGGCTTCAAAAATGCACGATGTGTAATATGTGCATCCGGGGCTGTCCCGTGTGTTATTGCGTGGATTGCATCCTACAGAAAAAACGTAAAGATAAAACAATAAATAAGGAAGCATACCAACTAACACGCATAGCCCACGTGGCTGATCGGTGTGTTGAATGTGGAAATTGCGATAATAATTGTCCTCAAGACTTACCACTTTCATTGTATTTTCAATCTTTAAATGAAGCATTTAAAGAAAAGTTCAAATATACTTCCGGAGAAAATGTTGATGATGTGCCGTTCAGGAGTGGTAAAGCAATATCCAAGATGGAATTGGAAAAGACCTAGTCTTTAATTTGTGAAAGTAGGTAAATTATAAATATTAATATAAAATAAATTTATTTTAAAAGAAAATAAAAACTGATCATAATGAGCTTGCCATCAAAAAAAGCAATTCAAGTGGATGAGAACATCACTGATTACGAGTATAAAATGCTCAATCATGATATGATCCTTCGCTATGATGAGTCTAAATGTATCGAATGTGGCTTTTGTCATAGAGTTTGCCCTGTAACGGTATCTATTTATAATGAACCATTAAAAAAGACCGCTATTGGAACCCCTATAGAAATGGGCGTGGAATCAGATAGGAAAATCGTTGTAGACACAGAAAAATGTATTTGGTGCGGGAGTTGCACATGGGTCTGTCCGAGCTACACATTAGAATTATTAATAAATGGGGAAAAAAAACTTTTACTTGTAGAAAATGGATCACTTCCTGAATTTGAAGAGGAAGTTCGAACTCTTGATTCTGGTCAAAAAGTTAGAAAGGTTGTTGAGGGAAGCATTACTATCACGTGTGATGAAAAAGATTCCAAAAAAATCGACGCATTTGTCGATGAATGTTCTGTAGGAGCATTATCTAGAGAAGGAAAAAACGTGGTCGTTGATAAGGATAAATGCATCCTATGTTTCAAGTGTAGTGAAGCAGCAAATGATTATGATAAAATATCCGTAAAGATTTTTCGGGATAGATTTAAACAAGTCAAAGGAGAGCCTGGTTCCGTTTGGAACGGAATCATGTTAAGAGTTCTTGGAAAAGAAGGCAAAATAAAAGGAATCATGAGTAGAAGTCAAAATAAGCTGGCAGATTCTGTACTTAGGTTACTTGGAAGGTTAGAAGAAGAAGAGGAAGGATAAAATCTCTCTTATCTTAATTTATTTTTTATATGTAGAATTTTTTTAATTCATTTTTTAATAATTGAAAATTTCTTATACTTTTTTATATTTTTATTGCTGAAATCATATCATTTTTACATAAGAAAATTATAAAACTATAAAATTAATAAACTAACAATCATATGTAATGATTATCACTTCTTAATGAATAGAAGCATATAAAAAATTAAAAGTGAATTAAAAATGGCAAAAAGAGTTGCAATTAATGGTTTTGGTAGAATTGGTCGTCTATTCTTTAGAGCAGCTTGGGGTAATCCAGGTTTAGATATCGTTTCAATAAATGACCTTTTTGAACCAAAATATTTAGCGTATGCATTAAAATATGATACCGTGTTTGGTAGATTTAAAGGAAAAGTAGATTCTACAGACAAATCATTAATTATTGATGGAAAAGAGATACCAATAACAGCTGAAAGAGATCCTGCTAGTTTACCACATTCTAGTAATAATATTGATGTAGCAGTTGAATCAACTGGAAGATTTGTTGATAGAGATGGAGCAAGTAAACATTTAACCGCTGGAGCAAAAAAGGTTTTAATAAGTGCACCAGCAACTAATCCGGATATCACGGTCGTTTTAGGGTGCAATGATGATAAATTGACTGATCAACATAAAATTATTTCTAATGCATCCTGTACGACTAATTGTTTAGCCCCAGTTGTGAAAGTATTGCAAGAAAATTTTAAAATTAAATATGGACTCATGACTACTATACATTCCTATACAAACGACCAGTCTAATGTTGATATTGCTCGATCAGGAGATGCCTCTAAAATGATTAGGGGAAGAGCAGCAGCGATGAACATGATCCCCACCTCAACAGGAGCAGCAAAAGCAATTGGTTTGGTTTATCCAGAGTTACAGGGTAAATTAGATGGAATTGCAATTCGAGTTCCAACTGTTGATGGTAGTGTTGTAGATTTAAAAGCGGTAGTTGAAAACAAATGCTCAGCAGAAGATATCAATGCGAAAATGAAAGAAGCGGCAAATGGTTCATTGAAAGGTATCCTTGCCTATTATGATGATCCCATCGTAAGCAGCGATATTATTGGTGATCCTCATAGTTCAGTATTTTCATCTATTTGGACTAAGGTTATTGAGGATCAAATTAGCATATTAAGCTATTATGACAATGAATGGGGTTTCTCTAACCGTATGGCTGAATTAATAGTTAAAAAGCTATAATACATAATTTATCAATTATTTTTTTCTTTTTATTTTTTTGATTTTAACTAATATTACCTTCAACTGAAAAGTAGTGAAAAAAAATTATATTTAAGTTGCCATATTAATAACTCTTATATAGTCGGTGGCATCAAATATAATTCGCTTATTACCCAAATCTAACAAGCTTGTATAAGCTGTCCATCGTGGTAATCCCATATAAGATTTAAAATAACCATCAGGATCTCCAGGATTTCCATTTCGCATGAAGTTGCTCCAGTATGAGATCATAGAATTAGATAATATTTTTCTTCCATATATGTTCTGATCACTCCATAAAACGCTGCTAAAAGGGAAACTTTCCTCTTCTCCTACATTACCAAATATAAAAGGAATCTCTGAACCATGACATGCACCTACAAGGAAATCAAAAGGTTCTGGTTCTTGGTTCCAGGCAAATTGATAACAAAAAACATCCTTTTGATGCATCCTCATGAGTGTTGCTGGGATATCAACTCCAACTAATTGGATGACAATAGAGATAACTTCAGCAGTAAGTTCATAACCACCTATGATGATCCAATCTAGAAATGGTGCGAGATCTACTGGCCAAGGACGAATTGAATTGAGATAATAAGCAAGGTCTTCTGGATGAGGATGACCAAACATGACACTAGTAAATAATGGTTCATCCAACATCCACGACATGAAAACCTTAGCTTCTTCAGCATTGCACCCTATGATTGCGGGAACTTTGATATAATTACCCTCTATTAAAGCAGCATAAGGATTACTAGAACATACATAACCATCACTAATAAGGCTTGGAGCAACCGCCATCATGTTAGTAAGCCCAAAAAAATCCTCTGCTATGAAAAGATTATAAAAGTTTTCCATAGGTTCATTCAATAACCATTGCTTTTTCTGTGCGGGACCGAAGCTATTAACGATTTCCATTGCCTCTGTCATATTAGAAGCTAAACCCTTACTGAGTAGAAGCGTCCCTAAGAGATTATCTGATGCTGCTATTCCTTCTTCTATTGTCCGAGGTAAAATCCCTCCGCTTTCCATAACGGCTCTATGGAATAACTCTGTACCCCTATCAAAGAATTCTTGTTTGAGATAAGGTGATGTAAGACTAGCATATGCATTCATCGCGCCTGCGGACTCACCTGCAATCGTGATTGTATTTGAATCTCCGCCAAAATTTTCAATATTTGTTTTTACCCATTCAAAAGACTTAAAAATATCTAATAATCCATAATTACCAGAATCATCTAGTGGATTTCCCACGTGAAGAGCAGGGTTGTAGTGCCAACCTGCTATCCCTACTCGATAATTCATTGTAACCACGACACAATTAGCCCTGTTAGCTAAATTTGCACCGTAATATATGGGAAAGTTTGATTGCCCTACTATATTACCTCCTCCAAAAATATAAACATATACAGGAAGTCCCTCTGGGAGACTTGAATCGCTACTTTTAGGTGTCCAGACATTTAAATATAAACAATCTTCACTCCCAATTAAGCTGTGATTTAATATATCATCTTCATTAACGCACCCCATCCAATTTGCAAATTGCATTGGTGCTTCAGGGAATTCAACTGTTTCCATTATACCACTCCAGGGGTCGGGATCTACGGGGGCTTTCCATCTTAATTCTCCAATTGGCGGTTTTGCAAATGGTATTCCAAGCCAAGAATATGTATTTACATCCCATTCTTTACCCCTGACTAAACCATACTCTGTTTCTACAATTAAAGGATCATTTGATGAGGTGTTTAAAGCAAGGCTAGAAGTTCCTATTATGATAAAAATAGTACTTAGAAGTATTCCTATTGTTAATATTACTATATAATTCTTCTTTTTCATTTTTTTCACAAATATATTCCTTAAATTAATTTTTTTTATTTTTGGATTTTATATTTTATCAAGTAAATAATAAATGAATCGAAATTGGTACTAAAATGGTTGGTTGAACAAACATTTAGAGGAACAATACTTCTTTCAAACATACCATAGGGGAGTATTATATCATTTTTATTTAATTCTTGAAATATAAAATCCATCTCATTTTTATTTTTATCTATTCAAAAATTTAAGAAAATCTCATCCTCATCGTTTCTTCTAATTAAATTCTACTATATACTAGTTTAACTTTTAAACTAACTGCACTAGTAAAATTTAAATTTAAATTTAATCAGTTATTATAGTATTTAAAACAGTAAGAGATTATCAGAGCATTAACTGTGATTCTCCACATCTAATGTAAAGATGTAAAGCAAACAAAAAAAGGTAAAAACAAATGAAAAGATTGTATAAATATAAGGAGCTTGTTGAAATAATGCCGGCAATTCACGATGCATCATTAAAAGGACTTCAGCGTGATTTTGAAGATTATGATTATGACGTGATACGCATGAAAAAAAAATTTAAGCTATTTTCAGAATTTATATCTACAGTTCAAGGAAAATGGACAATTGAAATTTGTTATACATTAGTAATACAAGGTGAATGTAGTTTTAATGAACTCAAACGAGCCTTACCTGATATTAGCACGAGAACTTTAACTGATAGACTACGTACTTTAGAAAAAAGACATATGGTTGAGCGTAGGGTGGAAACTCTTAAACAAATCCGAGTATATTATAAATTATCCGAATTTGGGAAGCAAGAGATAGTTTTTCTCGTTCCAATGCTGTTAAATTTTGTATTACCAAGACAATATAAAAGAGATTATAGAAAATTTAAAACATTGAAAGACTCATTATCCTCAAAAAAAGCCGAAAAGGAAGAGAAGGTAATAGAGATAATTAAATGAGAGCTAATTTAAAAGGTCATTAATAAAGCTTTTAATACTTGATATTACTAATTCTGGATCATCATTATTAATCCAGTGAGATGCTTTCTCACTCTTAATTATCATAAGATCATTCACAAATTCATCCAAATGATCTAAAAGACTTGGTAAAAGAAAGACATCTTTCATACCCCAAATTACTAATGTTGGAACATTTATTACACCTGTCCATTTGGAAAGGTCTGAATTTGCCTTATAATAATTAATTCCTCCCGCAATCGCTCCAGGTTGAGTCCAAGCTTCAATATATTTTTCTTTATCAAATTCTGTATACCCATTTTTATTGCTTGCAGTCATAAAAACAGTAGCTCTCAGCATCTCGCAATTATTTTTTAGTAGGTTTTCTTCTCCATCTGGTGCCGTAATTTGCGTGATATAACCACTGGCTTTTCGCTGAGACCCACTTTCTTTTATAGATTTTCTAAATGTTGCGGGATTTGGAGAATTTAATATTATTAACTTAGTTAATAACTCGGGATGTTTTTCTGCAAAAGCCCATGCTACTACTCCACCCCAATCATGCCCTACTAGAACAAATTTACCCAAATTTAGCTGTTCACTCAATCCTTTAATATCTTCTATTATTATATCTAAGGTATAATTCTCATATCCTTTAGGTTTGCCTGAACGATTATAACCCCGCATATCGGGAACAATTAATTTAAAGTCATCTTTTAAACCCAAGATGATATTTTTCCATCCATACCAGAATTCTGGAAAACCATGTAAAAGAATTACAGGGTTTCCTTTGCCAGAAATAATTGTATGAAGTTTAATTCCATTAGTCTCAACATATTGCTCTTCAATTTCTTTAAATAACTCCATTATCTACTTATAATACTTTTTACCATTAAAACTTATTTTAAACTTACTAATGTAATTTTTCTATATTTATTTCTTAAAATTAAGTTGATATGTGAACCAATTTCCAAATTGCTCATCTAATTTTAATCTTACTTCTTTGGCCTATTTTTTCTCTGTTTTTCGCCAAGGATAATCAGGATCTAGTGCCATTTCACATAACGAAATAATTCCATCCTTTTTCAATATCCGCCTACATTCTTGCAACATCTTAACAGGATCAGAAATCTCAGAAAGGTATGTATTAGCAAAAACTCGATCGACACTTCTATCTTCAAAAGAAAATTTATAAGCATCATCAATTTTTGGTATGATATTTGGTATATTTTCTTTTTCAATTTTTTCTCTCAATTTTTCAATTATAGGCACTTGAATATCAACAGCATATACTAGTCCTCCCGGTAGAATTTTTTCAGCAATAATTTTCGTGTAATTTCCTTTCCCAGGACCTATTTCAACAACAATCATCCCAGGTTTTAGAGTTATTCTCTCTGCTATTTTTTTTGGTTTTTGTATGAACATTCTCCGAAATGGATTATCTATAACTCTTTTAAAAAAGCAGGAATAGGAAATTTATTGCATTTTCTTATAATTCTTATTATTACTTGCAAAAATACTAAGAAGAATACAAATATTATTAAAAATATCCATATTATAAGGAGCCTAAAATCAATCATATTATTTGCACTTCCAAAAGAAAAAGAAAACAAGAATCATTAAAAACCTAGCGAGAAATTCTTATTAACTGAAAAATTTAATATTGGACTCCTAAAAGATTTAAATATGTTATAAGCTATGATTATACTTAATACTATAAAAGAACATTCAATTAAAATTATAAAATTATAGGAATTGTGAACAATTAATGTTAAATGAAGATGATAATCAGCTCCAAAACAAGAGAATCGGTAGACTTAGTGGTAAAACAACTAGGCATACAGTAAAATTAATAATTGAAGATCCAAAAATAGAAAGATCAAATTATTTTACTATTTATGGACGAGCTGAAGGAGAGGGAGAAGAAAAACCATATTATGTCTTGGCTATAAGTGAGATGTGGACTGAAGATAAGGGGATGATGGCAAAATTAGAAGTTCTTGGAGAACGCCCTACAAGACCATTTGAGGTGGGATCTGATGTTTTTCTAGCAACTGAAGAACAAATAACAAAGATATTAGGGATATCTAATCCTCCAGATAAATCTATCGCTATCGGTAAGCTTCTAGGTTATCCTTTTAATGTAAATTTGTTAGTAAAAAATTTTGGTAGGATATTTATAACGGGTAAATCTGGTTCAGGAAAATCTTATACAATGGGAGTCTTATGCGAAGAATTTCTTAAAAAAGGAATACCCGTAGTTATTCTTGATAGGCATGGAGAATATGGTAGTTTAAAAGTCAATGCTGATGACGATGATGCTCCTGTTAAACTAGAGCCAGAAATTATATTAGAAGGTGAAGATATAAAGGGACCTTTGAAGCCAAAACCCGCAGAAGGTCCTGGTGAAAGTGAATATGTTGATAATATTATTGAATTTGCGGATTTAAGTAAAAATAAGGGTGGAGATATTGATTTAGATTATCTTTTTTCTTTGGATGCAACTGATATTGTTGCACCACGATTATGTACCATTGTTAATTTGAGAGGTCTGGACCTCGAAGTTCAAGAAGTAATTGCGGGTAAACTTCTTAAAAAGTTATATAATGCTAGTACTTCTCGAAAAATTCCACCATTTTATTTATTTTTAGATGAAGCACACCTTTTTGCTGGAAAAAAACAAACGGAGACCTGTGATATTGTTAAATTATTTGCACAAGAAGGACGAAAGTTTGGAGCTAATATAGTGATCGGAACCCAACGACCTCAGCTTCTGGATACAACAATTAGAGCACAAGCAGGAACTTGGATCGTAATGAATTTAAGCGATGTCAGGGATATTCAGATTACTATTTCAAGTGCTGAAGACTTGAGTAATGAAAATAAGGATGATATCTCTGGATTAGATAAAGGTGAAGGTATCGTTTGTGGAGAGGCGGTTGTAGGTATCCCTTTATTTGTAAAAATAAGGAAAAGGAGAACAAAACACGGTGGAATTGGATTCAATCCCTTAGATTTCTTATCAGAGCAAACAGTAGAAGAATTGCATAAACGAAAAAATAGGATTTTAGGAAACAAATCTGAAGAGGAATTGGAGGCTGGCAAGCAAGAGTTTCAAGTTTTAACTGAAGCTAAGGATTCTCTCGATTATTTAGCTGAAATTGCGAAATTAAAAGCAAAAATAAAAGAATTAGAAACAGAGAATGAAATGTTAAAGAAAGGAGAAGATGTTACTAGAGAAGTATTCACTGGGGATAGTGGTGAAAAGATAAAAGAATTGGAGATGGAGGTAAAAGTTTGGAAGGAAAAATATAATTCCATAAAAAAAAAAAAGAAAGCAAAAGAAAAAGAACCCTTACCTTCGCTTGAACCATTTCCTTCAGCTTCAGATCAAAGTTCCAAGATTTTTGAACTAGAAAATACCATATCTTTTTTAGAAGGAGAAGTAGCGAAGTACAAGAAACAGAAAGAAGATGCTGTAAAATTAGCTGAAGAATCAATAAAAGAACTTAAAAAAAAGAAATAACATTATAACTATTTTTTGAAATAAATAAATTTATTTAAATAAAATAAGTCGACTAATTAACTTTTTATTTTTTTTATCTATTTTTAATTAATCAACAGTATAATGTTCCAAAAGACCATCAA
This sequence comes from Promethearchaeota archaeon, assembly GCA_048938445.1. Lineage (GTDB taxonomy): Archaea > Asgardarchaeota > Lokiarchaeia > Sigyniarchaeales > SOKP01 > FT1-020. The sequence goes on from JBHLME010000032.1 coordinate 15,621, forward strand.
GGATTTCAATAGCATCACCGATTATACAATAATCTGCTGCTCGAAATATAGGGGCATTTGGGTCTTTATTAATAGCAACAATAGTCCTTGAATCTGTAATTCCAACAACATGTTGGATAGCTCCTGAAATACCAAATGCGATGTAAAGATCTGAAAAGATAGTTTCTCCACTGATTCCTATCTGTAAATGTTCAGGCATCCACCCGTCGAGAATTGGTCTCCGAGTTCCACCAACCTGACCATTTGTCAGTTTTGCAAGTTTATATAATTTGTCAAAATTCTTTTTAGAAATCAATCCATGACCTCCACCAATAACGAATTTAGCATCTGAAAGGATTGAGGTGGGTTTATCCTTTCGAGTTGGAGTGCCAATTATTTTGATTTTATTTTGACTCGTATCATAACTATACTCTTTTTTGATTCTCTCGATTTTATCTTTTTTAATCATATTTTTTTGAAAAGTACCCATTGTAATCGTACACATTTGTGGTCTCGTGTTTGGACATATGATTTTAACATGAATATTACCTCCATAGGCAGGTTTGTCCGTTAATAATAAATTATTTCCATATTCATCACTTAATTCCAAATTTAAGACATCACTTACTAAACCAGTCTTACAACGATAAGCAATACGCGCTGCTAATGCATTTCCAACCTCCGTTGAAGGAAACAGAAATATTGATGGTTTATATTCCTCTACAAGGTCGTGGACAAGTTTAGTAAAAATTCCTTCATGATAATGCTTCAGTTCTAGGTGACTCAGATAAATTATCCTATCAACGCCGTACTCTTCAATTACAGGTAGATATTGCTCAGCTTCTAAAGCTAAAACTACTGCTACCAATTTTTGTCCTAATTTATCTGCAATTTCTCTCCCCTTTCCAAGAATCTCTAGTGCACATTCATGAACCTTGACATGATCTTTGATTTCTGTAAATACCCATACATCTTGATAATCACTTGTATTACTCATTTCTCTCCCACCCATATCTTTTCAATTCCATGTTCTTGTATGATTTCTATTAGTTTTTGTATCTTTTCATTGGTTGTACCCTCGATCATCTCATTTTTTCTGTGTAATGAGATTTTTTCAGTTTTGACTACCATTGTAGGGGATTTGTTACATCCATCAATAAAATCTGGACAGTTTAACGTGTCAAAATTAAAAACTTTTATCTTCTTTTCAAATGCTTTCTTTATACCTAAAAGAGAAAGGTGTCTAGGTTCATTAAAATGTTTCCTTACTCGTAATAATATAGGTAATTTAATCCGAATATTTTGAGATTCATGACCAAAATTTCTATGACATTCTACATAACCTTTTTTAACTTCAATTGAAAATATGTCAGTGATAAGGGGAATATCAAGTGCTTCTGATAACTGGTAAGGAACCTGCCCAGTGCTTGAGTCAGAAGTTTGGCTTCCCGTTATTAGTATGTCATAATCCTTGATTTTATCAAAAACTTCTTTCAAGACTAAAGTTGTTTGAAGGGTATCTGAATAAGCAAAAATTGGATCGCACACGTGGATGGCATCATCAATTCCCATTGCCAAGCATTCTCTCAAAGCGAATTCTGCTTGTGGAGGGCCCATTGTTATTGTAGTAACGTGCCCACCATATTTCTCTTTTAATTCAAGTCCAAGTTCTAATGCATATAAATCATCGGGATTTATAATAGTTTCAATCCCTTCTCGAATCAAGGCCCCCGTTTTTTTATCAATTTCAAGATTATGTGTGCCCGGTACCTGTTTAATCAATACAAAAATGTTAACCATTTACATGTTTCCTCTTAAAATTTGTTGTGAAATGATCATCTTCATTATCTCATTTGTTCCTTCATATATTTCGCATGCTTTAGCATCGCGATAATAACGTTCAAGTGGTAAATCCTTCATATAACCATAACCACCATGAATTTGGATTGCTTCTTGCGTGATTTCTCGTGCGATTTGACTTGAATAATATTTACTCATTGCCACTTCTTTAGAGAAAGTTTTGCTTTGATCTCTCATTGATGCTGCTTTATACACTAATAATCGTGCCGCTTCTATTTTTGTTGCCATTTCAGCTAGTTTAAATGATATGCCTTGAAATTGAGAAATTGGTTTATTAAATTGAATTCTTCCTTTCGAATATCCAACAGAATGTTCATAAGCTGCTTGAGCAATGCCCAATGACTGAGCGGCTATACCTAATCTTCCAACATCTAATGTTTGCATGGCAATTTTAAAGCCATCTGATAAAGGTCCTAAAATGTTTTCTTGAGGTATAAACACGTTTTTAAAGTAAATACTTGTTGTACTAGATCCACGCATTCCCATTTTATCCTCTAATTTACCAATTTCGTATCCTTCCATATTTTTATCAAGAATAAATGCAGCCATTCCTTCTTCTCCATTTTCTGTTTTATATCGAGAAATCACAATAAGTATTGATGCAATACCACCATTCGTTACAAAGATTTTTGAGCCATTTAATAAAAACCCTTTGTCGACTTGGTTTGCAAGACAATTAATTCCCCTCACATCAGAACCCGCATTTGGTTCTGTCATTGCAAATCCAATAATTTTTTCTCCGCTTGCAAGATCGGGTAGAAATCGCTCTTTTTGTTCATCCGTACCCCATTTTAGGATTGGATAAACCCCTAGTGAATTATGAGCACTAACGTTAAGACCCGTTGATGCACATACTCTAGAAAGCTCCTCTATTGTAATTGCATAGCTTATTGAATCTAATGCTGCACCTCCATACTTTTCAGGAATTTCTATACCCCATGCGTTTATTTTAGCAAGTTCTTTTGCAGTTTCCCAGCTAAATCTTGCTTCTTTATCAACGATAGGTGCAACGGGTAATAAGATATCTTCAGCAAACTTTCTAATACCAAATCTAAGTAGTTTCAACTGTTCATTTGGTTCGAAATTCAAAAGAGGAAAACTTTTATTAATTCCTCCAAAAGAAATTGAATTTTTATTAGTCTCTTGTTTAAATTTTTGTTTATCTTCCTTTATAATTGCCATTTTACATCAGTTTCTTTATTTATCAAATGTTCACTAATTTCAAGAGAACTCTCCAATCTAAAACTCTTTCTAACTAATTTTTTTATATTGATACGAGAACATATCCAAGAAAGTTAAAGAAAGAGTTTATGGATAAGTATCTCGCATTATAATAATACTACTACTACATCTACCACTACTACCGATGATAATGTATTTTTAGTATTATTATTAGTCAACATATTTAACTATATTATAATCATAATACAATTTAAATTTTACCCCTAACGACTTTTTTACGGGTAAAAAATTTCAAATAAAAAAATAAATTTTTAAATCTATTCTTTAAAAATTTCCTTTAAGAATTTGTTGCGAAATTATTAATTTCATCACTTCAGAAGTTCCTTCATAAATTGAGGTAACTGCAGCATCACGTATATATCTTTCAATTGGAAGATCTTTCATGTATCCATATCCCCCATGAATTTGCAATGCCTCCAATGTAATTTTTTTGGCAATATCCGCAGCATATAATTTACACATTGCAGATTCTTTTGAAAATCTCTCTCTATTATCTTTCAAAAAGGCAGCTCTATATACTAATAATCTAGCAGCATCTATCTTTGTTGCCATATCTGCTAATTTGAAAGAGACTCCTTGAAAGTCAGCAATCGGTCTTTTAAATTGAATTCTACCTTTTGAATATTCAACTGAATGTTCGTATGCCGCCTGAGCAATTCCTAATGCTTGTGCTCCAATACCTATTCTTCCAACATCTAGGGTTTGCATTGCAATTTTAAAACCATCCGAAAGATTTCCTAACACATTTTCTTTAGGTACTCGTACATTATTAAAATATAAACTCGTTGTTGCATTTCCTCTCATTCCCATTTTATCTTCTGCTTTACCAATTTCATATCCTTTAAATTTCTTTTCAACTAACATCGCGGCAATTCCAGATTCACCATTTTTCTTTTTATATCTCGTTCCCACCAAAATAACAGAGGCAACTCCACCATTAGTAACGAATATTTTTGATCCATTTAAAATGAAGTCATCTCCATCTTCAATTGCTAAACATTCAATTGCCCCAGCGTCACTACCAGCATTTGGTTCCGTCCATGTAAAACCGGTTATCTTCTTCCCAGTAGCAATATCGTACAGATATCTCTCTTTTTGATCCTCCGTTCCCCATTTAAGAATAGGATATGCTCCAACAGAATTATGTACAGTCAAGCTTAATCCTGTAGAACCACATATTCTTGAGATTTCTTCTATCGTAATAGCATAACTTACTGAGTCTAAACATGAACCACCATATTTTTCAGGCATCTGTATACCCCATGCATTAATTTTTGAAAGCTCCTTGGCTGTTTCCCATGAAAATTTTCCTTCACTATCCACTATTGGAGCCATTGGATCTAAAATTTCTTCCGAAAACGTTCTTACACTGTTTCTGACGAGTTTTTGCTTTTCAGTAAGGTTAAAATTCATTTTTAAAACCTAATTAATAATTTTCTTTAATTGTTTTAATCAAATTATAATTTATGTAACAAATGATAATTCTTAATCTTTATTAAAATGACTAAATGATTAAAGAATTCCATAGTAGAAATAAAAAAGTTAATTTCTTAATAATTTGTATTACAAAAAATGCTTCGATTGAGTTTTAAGTTTATATTAAAAATATTGTAGTTTGTTTCTAAAGTCATAAAAAAAGTATAAGAAATTCATATAAACAAAAGAATTTATTTAAATAAATTTTGAACAAATTCGCCTATTTTATCAATTGCTTCTTTAGATTCGGATAATTCATATAATCCTAGAGCTTGCCATACGTGCAACATGTCATCCCATTCTTGTAATGTTATATCTACTCCCGCAGCTTTTGCTCGTTCATAAAAACGGGTTGAATGATCATATAGCATTTCGCACGTGCTTACTTGAAGGAGTAGAGGAGGTAACCCTTTCATATCCGCATGAACGGGAGAGATATAAGGATTATAAGGATCTTGGCCTGCTACATATGTTAGGTCCCACCAAAAAACACCATAGTCAGATAACATATCAGTTTCTTTATTCGTGTATTTAGTTTTACTCTCAAGTGTATAATCAATTGCTGGGGAAAGAGCAAATCCACCAATTGGTAATTCCATTCCTTCATCTCGAATTTTTAAAAGAATAGCTAATGCATGATTACCACCGGATGAATCTCCTCCAATAACAATATTTTTTGGAACATATCCGTTTTTTAAAAGCCATTTATAAGAATTAAAACAATCTTCAAATCCTGCAGGAAAAGGATGTTCAGGTGCTAAACGATAATTAACGCTCAAAATTTTTATTTTTGCAGCTTTTCCAATTTCAAGAGTAAATAAACGGTGCATCTTTGCAGAACCGAGAACTTGACCACCACCATGGAAGTACAATAAAACACGATCTTCACTTACATTAGGAACGGCTTGCCATTCTGCTGGAATCCCATCAAGATCGACAGATTCGATTTTAATATCATCCGGAAGGGGATTTTCTTCAAGATATTCATCTACAAGAGAACTCTCTCCATATCGAAATAACTTAGCTAAAAATAATTTTTCATCATTTGTAAGCACATTTTCAAGTTCTGCAATAGAACGATCACTATTAGAGATGATTTTATAATATTCTTCATTTGCTTTACCAACTTTTCTCATTAATTTCATTAAATTATAACCTTTATTTTCCTCCAATCCCAGAAAAGCCGCCACTGCTTTCATTTGAAGGTTGGTATTCCTTTCTATTAATTTAAGAACATCTTCTCGCATTTTAGATTTATCTAAAAAGGGCATTATTTCATCATCACCTTTTTCAACTATCTATAAATTAATTATTAAAAACTTAAATCATTTCAAATTTAAAAACATATTAATAAAATTTATAACAAATTCAAGTGGTTCTACCTGTTAAATGGTTAAGGAATTCCTACGTTATAATTATATAATAGGGGAAGAATTAAAAATAATAAATCTTTATTATATTGTAATATGTCCAGTACCTCTGAAATTAGTAAGACAGAAATAGAACATGATTCTCCTCCTAAAAAGGCTAATCAATTTAAGGGAATACTATGGGGGGTTGTTTATGGCTTAACAGCGACGATTTACTTATTAATACCAACTAAATTAATAGTTACTTATTGGATACCTTTAAATAGTTTTACAATTGAAGGCCAAGAAATATATACTGTGGCATTATTAACGTTATTTTTATACATTATTTCATTAATTATCTCTGCAATTTATGTAGCAGCAATGTTTCGAGCTTTCCTTCAGAGAAAAAATCCAGATTTAGGAATTCCTAATGGAGTTCAATGGGTCGGAGCAGTAACTACAATAAGCATCATAGCTTTTATGATATTCTGGTTTTTTTTCACAAATGGCCAAATTGCTTTCTTATCGATGGAGGCCCCTCCACTAAATTAATTTTAAGTCAAAAGGATTTTAATTAATTTCGGAAACATAAACGGGTTCTTGATAAAAAATATTAAAATAAACCTTATAACGGTTGGATTTTTTAATAATTGAAAAATAATTTGTTTAGGAAAATCCATATCTCCATAAAATGATATTAGATGTTCAATTTTATTTATTTTTAATATTTTAAAGAAAGTATCAAAATCTTTTTTATTAAAATTTTCAAGAATAGTCCGTATGATAAAATGTACTTTAAGTTGCTTCCCGATAGTAGCTAAACAAGGTTGGATATAAAATTTCTTTATTTTTTTTTTTGAAAAATTACCTAATTTAAAACATTTTATAATGCAAAGGGCAGCATTTTTTGTAGCCGTTAATAGCATTATGATTCCTCCACCTGTCGTTGCTTTTACTTGACAAGCAGAATCACCTAACAGCAATATATTATCGAAAGAAATTTTATTCATTACACCGTAAGGAATAATCCCTCCTTGTTGGTCAATTTTGTTATTAAAATCAATATTGATTTTTTTTAAGAAGATTTTTAGTTTTGATAATGGATTCTTTAATGATGCAATTCCAATTCTATAATAATTATTGCCCTCTGGAACAATCCATCCAAATAGTTCTTTCCATCTTGGATCGAAATACATTAAAGCCTCATTTTGATTAAATTTTCCAACAACACGAATTTGTGATGCAAATATAATTTTATTATTTACACCAAGTACTTTTCCAACAGAAGAGAGTGGCCCATCACACCCTATTAACATTTTTGAGATAATTTTTCTTTTATTAGTATTTATTAGCACACTTTTTTGATTGTTTACTACAATATAACTAAAATCTTTAAATTTCTCTCCTAAATAATATATAATTCCAGGTTTATTTGAAACTTTTTCATAAAATAACTTATCTAATGCAATTCGATCTATGATATATGGTTCTTCATCACCAGAGAGCGTAATATATTTTCCCGATGGTGATACAAGTCGAGCAACCTTAGCTCGGTTTAAAATTATTTTTTCAGGAAGTTGAATTAGATTTGATAACTTTTTTGATATGATGCCAGCACATTGAAAAGGAACACCAATTTCGTCATGTTCTTCGATTACAGCTATTTTAAAGTTCCTTTTTTTTGACAATAAATAGCAGAGATAATTACCTGCTATGCTCCCCCCAATTATGCATATATCAACATGTTCAGTTTTATCAAGCATTATTATTGTTTAAAATTGAAAACCATTAGAATATTTTGTTTATGCATTCTTATTTTTTAAACTAAAAATGTAGGTTAATTTTCAGGTTTCACCTTTGGAAATAATCGTCTTGTTAATTTAACGACATCCTTTTTCTCATCATATTCAATTAGATTAACGCGTGCAAGCTCTTTAATTGCTCTTAATAAAAAAGCACCCTCTATACCAGAAGACATTTTTAATTGGTCCCGAGTAACTTCTTTTTTATCTCCATGAAGAATGTGTAAAATTCGATAATGAGCTTGTCCTTGCCAAATTTTTTCAATAAGAACTCTGTAAATCGATAATAAAGGTTTTATCGTTTCAAAAGTTAATTCTATATCATCGGATTTTAACGTAACTTGAGCAAATTTTTTTAATTCGCCTTTAACTTTCATGCAATCATCCAATAATCTCAAATGTTCTTCAGATATAGCTTGTTCTTTTTGATTTTGAGCTAGTTCTGAGGTTATATAATCTTGTATGGAATTAATTTTTTCTACAAAAGTTTTGTCAATTTGTTTTAATTCGTCATAAATAATTTTATTAATTACTTTATTCACCGCACCATGAATGACTCCAATTTGTAACTTTTTAATATTATCAGAGATCCTTTTTTGAATGTTATTTATTCTATTAATAAAGAAGTTATGATATTCTCGGAAGTGGGAAGAAATATTTTCTAATAGCGATGTTTTTTGTGTTATTTTAGGTTTTTTTATAAGCTCACTTGGTTTTTTTATTGTTGGTATAACCAAACGATCTAATTTTACTGAAGGTAATCTATTTTTCTTTTTCTCTAAAGGTTCTTTGTCTTCAGAAGGGTTTGATTTTCTTAAAATATCGAATATTTCATTAAGTTTAGTTAATTCTTCTTCGTATTTTGAATGATCTTCTAAATGAGAATTTTCATCAATATCTTTTTTAATATTATTTTTTAGATTTTCTAGTTTGGTCTTTAATTGGTTCAATTGAGTTGAATATTTATCGATTAAACCTTGGTTTCTTCTTTCAATTGCAATTTCTATCAAGAATTTATATTTATCGAGAGCTGATATGAATTGATTGCTTTCTAAATCAAGGATTAATTTTGATTCAATATCTTCAATTTTTCCATTCATTATAATCATATTCTTTTAATTTATATTAAGCTATCTGTTAAATAACCACATTTTCGACATAAGTCACTTCCATCAAGTCATAGGCTTTACGAGCAACTTCATGTGTTATTTTTTTTAAACGATAAGCTTTTCTTATAACTGGGAGCAAATATTCTGGCCAAAATATTATAGGTTGTATGTCATTAAATAATACTACCCATTCTTTCTTTTCATTTCCATTAATGACAGTAATTATATTTAGGTTTTGTAAATCTTCCAATATTGCTTTAGTATCCGCCCAGGTCGATAAAATTTTTGGAATTTTATCCAAAGGATAATGATTTGCTTTCATTAAAGTAAAAAAATCATAAACATCTGGTTTTAAAAGTATTGATGTTAACTGAATCGATTCTTCAAGAGTTTGTTTTAAGGGATCATATTGCTTAATAAACTTATTTACCAATCTGATATAATTATTGAAAAGTTTATTTTCACCCTCTTTTAAACGAGTAATAGTCGGTTCATGTGGTAATCTGGCAACCATAAAATCTTTAATGAGAAATATATATTCTCCTCTTATCTTGGAATTGATTTTACCTTTTCCAATTTCTCCTTTAATCCAATCTCTCCTGATTAAATTCAGTTCGAGAAAGGGTTCAAGCAATACATCTATATTTGCATTCCTATTTAAATTTTCTACTTTTTTTTTCAATTCATTTTTTGAGCGACAAGGCAATTCTCTTAATAATTTTAAAATCTCTAAGCGTTCCTTATTCTTAAAAATCAATCCGATTTTTTGGAGTTTATCCATTGTAGATAACCTTTCAATTTGAAAGAGAGTAAATTTTAATTCATTGGTGATTGCTAAATTTGCGTCCTCAATTAATGTTAATTTTTTAGAAATTTTCGCTCTATTGAGACTTTCATATAAAGAATCTAGTTTTTTTCCCATTTCCTTTATTATATCCTCAAACATTTCTAAATCATCATCAAGCTCAAAGAGAGTTATTGTAATAATTAAACATTCATCTGCATCTTGTTTAAAATATGAATACACTTGGTAAGGTGTTTCCTTGAGTTTTCCTATGAAAAAATTTGTAAATTTTTCTGAAACTTCATAAAGACCTGAAGTATGCTGATAAAATACTCCAAAAATATCATTTCTTGTAATTAATCTTGAGTAATCATCTAAATTAAATTTCTCATTTTTGAATAGTAATGTAATAGGACTAAATTCTGGTTTTATATCCCCTTTCTCGTCTTGATTTAATTCATATTGATATGATAAAATTGCTTGAATCATTAACAACACTTTTTTACTTATAACAATCTAGAGACAAAATCTCTTTTTAAATAGATTTATTTAACTAAAACATCACTATTTTCATATAAAACTTTATTCTATTTCTTAAAAGTTCGTTATCATAATTAGGAGATGTTGGGTTGTGAAGAAGAAAAAAAATATCAAGGTTAATTTATATTTGGTTGGTTTCTCGTGCCTATTTCTTATAGGAATGATATTAAATAATTTTGGATTGATTAGTCTAAATAATATTGACGATTCTTTTGGTTCAAATAATCATATTTTTGATAATACATTGCAGAATTTAAAATCTTCTTCACAATCTTCAAAAGAATGGTTAACAAATGGTGGATTTACTACGACTTCTGATCCTTGGTATAATGAGACACTTGGTGATACTTCTGATGTAAATGCCTCATATGAAAATAATCATGCTAACCTTGAAGTTTTGGGTGATATGGGAAATTTCACGACAGAATTTGGTGAGACTTATCTAAATTCTTCAGGTGAATGGGTAGCGGTTAATAATCCCCAATTACCAGTACTTCCAATTCTTTTAAATTCATTCGGAGGAAATAGTTATGATCCTAGTCGACAAAGTTATGGTACGGATCAAAATAATGGATTATGGTGTTCTCACGATTATGATAATAATGTGGATGAAGGTCGCGTTTATAATTCTCCAAGTATTCATTTCAAAAGAAATTATACCATTGGAGCAGATTTATCTGATTATCAAGTAACATCTGTTTCATTAGATGTCGCTATAAATGGAACAGCTTGCTCCGAAAGACCACAAGGAGGAGGTGTTGAAGTACCTGGAGATGAAGTAGGTGGCGGTTGGGAATATGAAGTATATGATTTCGTAAGATATTATGTTATAATTTCAGATACAAGCGAAATTACTAAACATGAAATGGGTTCTTTTACTACAACCTATTTAGGACAAGATATTGATGAATATGAATATGATGGTGTTTGGTATGATGACTTAAATAATACGATTTTAAATACTCATGACGAAGATATATTAATTGCATTCCTAACGGATGTTTTTGAAAATTCTGGAGACTCATTTACAATAACTTTAGGTATTGATATTTATTGTGAAACAAATTCGGATCCAGATTATGATCATTGGAAAAATTTAAGTTTTACAGAATTCAACTTTTCTTTTACATATGAAAAAAAAATGGACAGATATGCTTCTGTCTCTTGGAACCAACAAGGAAACCAACTTGATGGTTCAAAGTATGTACTAGATGAGGCAATATTAAATTTTAACTATCAAAGCAACCAAAATTGGCCTACTTATATATCACCTAACTCTGAAATAAGAGTTTTGATAAATAATCGAAGACATAGTGAAGTAATAAAATTAGGCCAAGTGAATTCTACATGGCAGGAAGCAAAGTCTGGTGGATTTGATGTGACATCAATATTAGGGACCGATGAAAATATTACCCTAACAATTCAATTAATAATAATGGATAATTTCGAACTTAATAGCACATTTACACTCTCAATAGATAATGTATCCTTGATGATATATTACTCACCAATTCCAGGTGAAGATATTGAAACTGATTATGAACTCTACATAAATTCAAATAATCGAACAGATATACCGTCACAGGTAGTAAAGTTATATGAAAATATTAACATTACTTTCGTGTATAAGGATACAGTGGGAACATTTATCAATGGATCTAATGTTCAACTTACAGTTGGTTCTGATATAAAACCATTAGTTGAAAATACAACTTTAGAACAATATAGCGTGATTTTTAATTCTTCTGAACTAGAAATTGGTCAAAATTTCCTTCCAATAACAGCAAGTAAAACCAACTATACTTCGATTAATTTTAACATAATTATCACGGTCAATCCCTTGGATACCGATATTCAGCTCATATTAAATGATCAAAATGCGACTATTACAAAATCGATTGAAGTAGATTATGGTGAAGAAATTAATATTACTGCTCAATATAGAGATGTAGAAAATCCTCCATTCAAAGATATTACTAATGCGACAGTAACCTTAACGGGATATGGCACTCCTGTAAATTTAACTGAAATTTTCGCATTGAATCACTATTATATCACGATAGATTCCAAAATATTAGGTTTGGGAATAACTTATTTATTAATAACAGCACAAAAAGAAAATTATTCTTCATACACTATTAGCTTTAAAATTGATGTGCAACCAAGAAATACATTCATCGCTAACGTTTTAATCAATAATACTGAAATTCAAACATTTGATATTCCCTGGATGGAAATTTTTAATATATCAGTGTCCTATAATGATACTTTAACTAATGCATCTATTCCTTATGCCACAGTTCAGATACAAGGCTCGGGATATTTGGCAAATTTTACTGAAGATGCTTCTAAACAACTGTATTATATTACTATAAATTCAACAGTGTTGAATATTGGTGTAAACTATTTAACAATTTCTGCCCAAAAGGAAAATTATTCAGTCGCTACTCAATTAGTAATAATCACGGTAAGTGAACGAGAAACAGGTTTGGATATTTATCTGAATAATACAATGAGAACATCAATTGATATAAGATGGAATGAAAATATTAACATAACGATCATTTATAAAGATTTAGAGAGCAATTTTCTTAAAAATTCAGATGTAAATCTACAAGTAGGATCAACTATAATTGAAAATTTTACAGAATATTCAAATCAATATAGTCTTATCTTAGATACAGGAGGTTATGATATTGGTATTAATACTTTTACGATTTATGCTAAGAAAGAGAATTATACAATAGCTACTGGAACCATTATTGTAAATATTTTTGAACGAGAAACGGATCTGGATACGTATCTCAATCAAACTCTAGGAGTAACAATTGAGATATCATATGGAGAGGTGTTAAATATTACAGTAAAATATAAAGATTTGAATTTAACCTCTTACTTAAATGGAGCAAATGTAAATTTAAAGGACGGAAATATCATTCTATATAACTTTACGAATATTCAGGCATTTACTCATTATAATCTTACAATTAATACCGCAAATTTAGGTCTTGGAGTTCATGCATTAACAATTTATGCGAAATTGGATAATTATTCCGCATCAATTGAAAATATCTTAATAAATGTTGTTGAAAGAGAAACTGAATTAGAGATCTATCTCGAAGGTTCTTTACAAAGCTCAATTGAAATAATACATGGCGAATTAATTAACATTACCGCTATATATCTTGATAAATTAATTCCAGCATTTTTTGTGGATGGTGCTAATGTGAGTTTGAGGGAGGGTACTACTATTGTAAATTATTTCACAAAACATCCTTCATTATTTCAATATAATCTCACAATAAATTCTGCTAGTTTAAGTCTGGGCTTTAATATATTAACAATTAATGCTAAAAAAGACAATTATACCGTGTCTTTAGCAACTATTTCAATAACTGTCAATGAGAGGGACACGTATTTCGATATTATCTTAAATAATGAAAATAAAACAAGTGAAAAAACCTTCACCCTATCCTCAGGAGAATTATTAAATATCACAATATATTATAGAGATTCAGCTACTGGGGCTTATATTTCTTCAGCCACATTAAAATTAATTGGTGAAGGAATATCAGCACTTTTCAACGAAACAGGATATTTTTATAATTATACACTAGATACTGAACTACTTGATGTTGGTGTATCATTCTTATCTGTTTCTGCAAATAGGGAAAATTATACTCAAATTTCTGAAGTTCTAACTATTATAGTAATGGAAAGACAGGCTACTTATGAATTACTTTTGAATAATCTTAATAAGACCATAGATCGATCGATCATAGTTACAGTAAATCAAACCTTAAACATTACTTTATATTATAAAGATCTATTAAATGGGACATATCTTGATAATGCAGACATAACTCTCTATGGAGGTGCGATAAATGTAACTTTTATTGAGAATCAAACCTATAACTTTTACACCATCTCAATCAATACTTCATTATTAAATCAAGGTGTTAATTTCTTGAATATTTTAGCTCAAAAGAGCAATTACGAATCACTTGCTATATTGTTGACAATTAGCGTGGAAGAAAGACAGACAGACTTTATATTATTATTAGACCAAGTGGATATTACAAATACTCCATCAAAAAAAATACCAGTTAATCAAAACATGTCTTTCAGAGTTATTTATACTGACAACCAAACAGGAGGATTTATTTCGAACGCTAACATAAGACTTTTTGGAGAGACTCTTAATTTTAATTTTACGGAATATGCGAGTTATTATGAATTAAACATTAGCGCTGAAGTATTAAACAGGGGTGTTAATTTTTTAACTGTTTATCTTCAAAGAAATAATTATGAACCACATTCTTTAATAGTTACAATTGAGGTCATTGATAAACCCTCTGACATTCAAATTTTCCTTGATACATTGAATAAAACACAAGAAAAATCAATTGATATTCCAATAGGTTCACAATTAAATGTTACCATTAGATATATTGAAAATGGGACTAACACTCTAATAAATAATGCTGCTATATCGATATTAGGTGAGGGCTTAGAAGAGAACTTAACTTATTACCAAGTTTTAGATTTCTACATGATCTTTATTAATACTACAGAATTAGACATTGGAATTAGATTATTAACAATAATAGCAGAAAAAGATAATTATCAAACATATTCAACAGTAATTAGATTAAATGTGAAGAGAATTGCTAGCATCATAAAAACAACTTCAGGAGAACCTAATGTAGAAGTAAATGTTGGTATATCTCCAAGGTTAGAAATTGTCTTATCAGATTTAGATTTTAATACGACTGTGAAAAACGCAAATGTTCAATATTCATGGTTATACGGAACTGGAACACTACAAGATAGTAATAATGATGGTATATATGAAGTCGATTTAGAACAAGCACCCCCAGGTACTTATACAGTAACTATTACTGCATATGCTGGAGATAATTATGATTTTGAGAGATATCAAATCACCGTTACAATATCTCAACCTCCTTCAGAACCGGTTGATAATACTTTTTTATTTACTGTTTTGGCAATAACTGTATCTTCATTAATAGGTACTAGCGTATATGCAACACTATATCAAATAAGGTTTAAAGTTCCAAAACAATTAAGGAAACTAAGAAAGTATAGAAAAACTCTTAAAAAACCAATGGGTCCTGGAAATGTATCAATTACCAATCGAGGATCATCAATTACATCTCAATACGAAGAGAAAATTAACAAGATCCAGAAAAATCTTAAAGAGAAAGCGGACATTGAGGAAGAACCAATGTTAAAAGAAGATATTGATATAGCTGATCCAAAACAGTAAATTTTAGTTTCCAATTTCTTATTCTTTTCTATAACCTAAATCCATCATCATACCATATGTAATTGCTAAAACAATATTAAGTAGAACGGGATGTTCATTTCCAATTAAATCAGTTCTTTTAGAAAGCATTGGCAACACTTTATTAACAACATGTTTAGTTCTTGGATTTTCGTCATATGCTTCAATTATAAGTTTTCTAAATTCTTTCATGAGTGTTTCATTATCAACTAAAAACTCATGTATGTTTTCCTCACCATTAACTACTCCAAAATGACAAAATCCGGCACTTGTTGGATTGAGTAGTTGTAATTTTTTAAGACTTTCCATATATTCTCGAAAATTAAAATAGATAGGCATCGATGTAGGTATTGATAATAATCTCGTAGCGTTAAATAAAGTACCTGCTGCTTCACCAAAAAAAATAAAATCAATTTTGTTATCTATAATAAATATCGGACAAACATGGTCAGGTGTATGTCCAGGAGTTTTAATTATTGATAATTTTATCTCTGAACCTTCTTTTTTGAAAGTATCAATAATTTTAAATGATTCCAAATCATTAGAAAAATCTGCAATAGGTGAGATGACTTTAAAGGCATCTTCTTCGATAGAAGACATTTCTCCAATAGCACTTCCAAACGTGCGTTTAGCACGATTTAGATGTTGTTCAAAATCATTTAATAAGTCCATTGTCATTCGGTTTGTTAGAATTTTAACTTCTGGATTAAATGTTTTTACTTTTTCATAGAGAAGCCACATTCCTCCCGCATGATCAAAATGATGATGTGTTGGTATTAAATATTTAACTTTTGAGAGGTCGATGTTATTCTTTTTCACATAACGTAATAAATGCTTGATATCTAATGATGATCCACAATCAAGAAAAATAGTAAAATCATCAAATTCCCCTATAAAAGATGATAAAATCCTCTTAGCTCCAAACTCTTTTAGATCTACATGATGTAAGTAATTATTTATTTTACCCTGTTCGATAGTTATTATATCCCGCGTCATTTAAAAAAATACATTAATAAGAAAATAAATATTTTAGCATGATAATAAATAATGAGGGAAATTCAGAGGTTTAACTTCTTTTTCCAAAATTCGATTTTTTTTTTGATACTATTAACTTCAGATTTCTTCAAGATATCTTGGTTTTTAATGGACTTTATTCCAACATCTATTTGTTTTAAAATGGAGGTATAACCTCTAATTTCAGTGATATCGTTATATAAATTTGTCAAGCTTTTTACAATTTCTAAACCAGTTGATTTATCAAGGTTTTTCATAATAGTATCGAAAAAATGAGTTAAATATGCATCACCAGTTAAGTTAGAATCTTTCATTTCACTAGCTATTGAAGAACTTTGAATTATATCAGCATTAGGCATTGGAGTAGAGGCCAGGGCAGGGGCAGGAGCAGCAGCAGGGACAGCTTTAGTATCGGCAATTATCTTTTTCTCTGGAATAGAAGTAGATGTTAAGGTTGGTTTAGATGATATTTTACGAGATGGGGATGGAGCAGGAGCTGGGGCAGGGACAGGTGCCTTCGCTGGTGCTGGAGCAGGAAGATTATTAGTAGATTTTGAAGATTGTATGGATGCTTTTTTTCGAGCAATTTCCCTAGCAATTGATGGCTTCATTGTTAATGGCATTTCCTTACGTGCATTTAACCATGCGTCTTCCAAACTACTTACAAAAATTTTGATATGTTCATCTACCATGCTTCCAATACCAGCAATTTCAGTGATCAATTCTCCACCAACTATAGATTTTGAAATAACACAGAGGATAACAGATTCATAATCTCTATTCATTCCCCATATATTTTGTAGCTCCCGATATCTAAAAGAAACGTTTTGCATGTTTTCTATTTCATCATGAATAGCCACGTGATCTGCCCGAGAAAGGTCTATACTCGCAGCAATTCTTATATTAATGTGCTTTTTACAAGCTTTAACCGCTTCAATATTAACATCAGTAATTTCTGGTGCAATAATTAACATTCTTGCCTTTAATTTTTTCATTTCTTCATCAATATGAGCTTTCACTCCTTCTACTGATCTTATGAACCATATATCCTTCATTGTAGAAGTTGATGATTTCTTTGATTGCTCCCAGAATTCTTTTGTTGTGATCTGACTTATTTCAAGCTTTTTAATAATATCACCTAAAACTTTATCAAGAGTACTAATAATCTGATTCGTAAATGTATCTTTTAAATGTCCAAACGCATTGAAAATACTGTCAGTAACTCCTTCCAATTTTTCTTCTGAAAGATTAACCGCTCGACTAAAGTTTTCATCTATATCACTAAAAAGAGTTTTTATTTCTTCACCGGTTTTAGAACTTGTGCTCAAGAGGGTATTTAAATTATTCACGCTTTCTCCAATAGTTTCACTCATATTTGAAGTGAAATCGTTAAAAAATTCTTCTATTGAGTTCTTTAATGCTTTTTCTGTAATACTTTGAACATCAGTGATTTGCTTATCTAAACTTTCTGACATTTCTTTTATCCAGATACTAAATACATTATCGATCACTTGATCTACTGTTTGTTGGATTACACCTAATCTTAACTTTTGTAAATTAGATGAGATTTTAGTTTTAACACTCATCATTTCTTCAATTAATCCTAAGAGTTGTGATTTAATAGATTCTGCAACTTTCGTGTTTATTGTATCAAATTGTTCAGTAATAGTTTCATTTTGTTTTTTTAATATCTCTTGTGTATCTTTCTCGATGTTTGAAATTATTGTTCCAACTTCTCTTACTTTATCAATACCTTTAATTGTTTTTTCAAATTCTTGTCTTTGTTTGTCCATTATTCCAAGGGTTTCATCTTTTAATTTCTTCATGAAATCGGTGTATTCATGTAAATTTTTAACACCTTCTGTTTTAGTTTCTAGTTCGGTAAAAGATTCTCCTAATTGTTTAGGAGCGCTCGTGTGAATTTCAGAAATAAACTCATGGAAATTTGTTAATTGACTAACTAAGGCAGCATAAGGAGGTAAAGGCGAAAAATGAGGAGTGGGTCCTATAACTGGTTTAAATAATCCTTTTTCAACAAATTTTTTTGCGATTTTCTCACATTCTTCTTTAGATTTATTTATTAAAATAGCCATTTCACCAAGAGACACTATATTTCTGCCAGAACTTAAGAAATATAATTTTATCTCGTCATCAGTGAGATCTATTTCGCTTAAAGCTTGAGTAACCACTTCTTTTGAATAATCGACATCTTTTTCAAGTATATCTTCTATTTGAAAGTTTTCAACTTCTAAATTCTTGTCAATAGAGAGTATTAGTTTATGAGGTGGATTCTCATGAATAAATTCTTTTGTAAAGGGAAAAGATTTTATTTCTATATAATCCAGTTTAGAAATTATTAACTTTTCCTCCTTAAAACAAGTTTTACATTTAAAAATTAACTCAATTTCATCGTGGTCATCAAATATGTACATTTTATATCAATATATAATTTATTTTTTATTCTTAATAATATATGTTATACATTATAAAATCAGTAAAAGTAATGTAAATTAATAAATAATTCACTATTAAAAATTTTAACAATTTTTTTAATACAAATCTATTAATTACGATAATTCTATTTTATTTATAATCTATCCTAAAAAAAAAAGGTGAACTAATCTTTGGCAGAAAAGAGAATAACACTTTTTAAAGAATTATTTGACAATTTTTTGGCGTTAAATACAGCAATTGAAGCCATAATTGTATCTGATTTTGATGGTTTCATCATTGCAGGAGAAAAAAGAGAGGACATTGACATGGAAATAGTTTCTATATTAGGAACTATTGTAAATCCAATAATGGAACGATTGCGAGATGAATTTGCATTCAAAGAATTTGGAACTGCCAATTTTGATACTAGTGAACATAGATTACTATTTGTCTCAATTGCCGAAGAAACAACATTGAGCGTGGTTTTACAAAGCATGGCCTCTGTAGAAAAAATTGCTCCATATGCATATTACATTGCAGAAAAAGTTGCTCAAATTTTAAATATCCCCGAAAATGAGGGAATTCAATTATACTTACCAGATTTTGATTCTACACTAGATCATTTAAAAAAAGAAAAAGATATAAGAAAGCTTATTTATGAGGACAAAATTGAAGAGGGAGGACTCTATAAATTTAAATTTATCATTATAGGTGATCATCAAGTTGGGAAAACATCCATCGTGAGGAGATTTATAGGTCAGAAATTTATTGCAGATTACCGAGCAACCATGGGATTAAATATCATGACACATGTTTTTGAAGCCTTTGGAAGCAAAATTTCATTAGATTTATGGGATGTAGGTGCTCAAGAATTTTTTAAAAGATATAGGAAAATTTATTATAGAGGTGCTCAAGCAGCTTTTATTGTCTTTGATTTAACAAATAAAACATCATTTGATAATGTTAAATCATGGCATGATGAACTAAGGGAATTTACTGATTATAAAGACATGCCAATAATATTAATTGGAAATAAAAATGATTTAGTGGATGACCGTGTGGTTTCACAAGAAGAAGGTACTCAGTTAGCAAGTAGTTTTAGTGAATTTTCAGAGTATTTTGATAAATCCGGACTAAGTCCATTTTCAGATTTATCTGGATTATCCATTGCCAGTGATAGTAGTATATTATATACCGAAACAAGTGCTCTTAATGGTGACAATATTGAATATGCATTTAATATCCTTTCTTATCACTATATAATCAAAAGTCTTGAAATAGAGGAACAAAGAATAAAATTATCAATTATAGATGAAATCAAAACAATTTTGCATAATAAAACTGATGGATTAAGCTTATCATTTATCTCTGAAAATCCATTAGAAAATCCTTGTATTGAATTGATGGTAGAGTTAAAGGAATTAGGTCAATATGAAACGGAGAAATCTAAAAAAAAAGAACAAATGTTTAAATATTCAAGTGGCCTTAGTATTAAAAACCATGATTATGATTCTTTCAAAACAATTGATTCTGAAGGCGTTTTCTGTCTTTTCGATGCAAGAGGTAAGAAAAAAATTGAACAAGCATGGAATGACACGCTCCAAAGGATAATTGATAAAATAAAGAAGAATAAAGTAATTTTAATAGGAATATTTGCTGATAAAGATGAAGACATAACACAAATGATAGAAGAATTCGAAGTTGAAGAGAAATTAGAAAAGAAAAATATTTCAATATTATTCTTCAAAATGACTCCTGATAATCGATTAGATGTTTATGAAAAGATCGAGTTCCTAATACTGGAAATAAAGAATCTTTTATTTAGCTATTAATTTTAATTAAATAAAAATATAGTTATTGTAGAATCAATATTTTTAAAAATCAATATATTCAGGATAGGTTACTTCCAATAATTCAAGGGCTTTTTTAGCAATTTCAAGAGTTATTCTTTTATCTTTATCAACACTCCTGTAAGCTTTACGCAATTTTGGAAGTAAAAATTCTGGAAAAATGACTAGTGGTTTAATATCTGTAAGTAATAGGGTAAATGTTCTTTTTTCGTTATCTATAAGATCAATCATGATGTTTAAATCCTTCAATTCTTTTAATAATGCTTCTGGTGAAACAAATGGGGAAAATATTTTTGGAATTTTCTGTATGGGGTAATAATTTTTTCTCATTAAAACAAGGAAGTCATAAACATCAGGATTTAAGAGTAATGATGATAATTTCCTCGTTTCTTCTTTAGTTTGCGTTAATGGATTGTATTTTGAGAAATATTCGATTGTTTTAGATTGAAATATTTCATAAAGAGATTTGTTATTATCTTTTAAGAATTTTAATAAATTATCATTTGGAATTCTTGCGAGCATAATGTCTTTTACTAAAAATAAATATTCTCCTTGATTTTCAATTCTTCCGGTTTGTCTATCTCGCATGCCTTTAATCCAATCTCTTCGAACTAGATTCAATTCCAAGAAAGGCTCAATAAGGAGATCTATACTAAAAATTGGTTTTATTTTTTCTAATTCGTTTTTCAATTTTCTCTTCTCGATTGGACTTTCACGAAGAATATTTAAGATGGCTAATCTTTCTTCACTATTAAAAATTAAAGCTGCTTTTTGCAATCTATCTAGGTTTGCTAATCGATCGACTTGAAATATTGTAAAATCTATATCGGTCTTTATCTTTGACATGATTCTCGCAGCGATTGCTGTCTGATTTGTTTCTTTTGCCTTTACTAAATTTTCAAACGATTGATCTAATTTAGTTGCCAAATTTTTAATCAAATCCTCGAAAATATCAATATCATCTTCTAAGTCAAATATGGATAAAGTGATATATTGTGAGCCGTCGTTTTCTTGCTTGTAATAAGAAATGACCATGTTAGGAGTTTCTTTTAATCTACCAGAGTAGAAATTACCTTTTCCACTTTTTGGTCCATAAATTCCCGTGGTATGTTGATAAAAAATAGCAAAAAGATCGTTATCACTAATTAAGCCTGAATAATTTGATGTGGTAAATTGTTCATTCTTAAATACCAATTGAATGGGTCGAAATTCTGGTTCTATCTCACCTGAAGGTGATTGATTTAAGATAAATTGAAAACATAATATTCCTTCAATCATGATTATTCACAAATATTATTTATTTAATTCTTAATAGGAGTATGTTTATATAAATTAGATGGTATTAATATGTATTAAATTAGTTGGTTTTAATATAAATAATTAATCTCGATAATATTAACATTTATCTAACTATATTAACTAAATATTTAATATGATAAATATGAACATCTTTAAACAAAAAACAAAAAAAAAATTTATATCTATTATTTTCTTGACGTTATTGTTGATTAGTACCACTAATACTTCATTATTTCTAAAAACTAATAGTGTAAATGATAATTCTAAAGATTATAACACACTTGGTAATTTGCAGGCTTCAGCACAAATTTCGAATATAACCCAATGGTTGAACAATCCAAATTTTACCACTACAGCTTCTTGGTATGCAACTACAGGTGGAACAGATCCTCAAGATTTAGATCTCAACTTGGATACTACACTAGAACAAGCAAATTATACAATAATTGGTGATTCGTATACTTATTCTGACATTTCTGGAACTCCAACTGCTGCGGGAGGGTGGGTTAAATCAACAAATCCATACTATCCAAATGAACCAGATGATATAGCCGAACTTAGACCCGAAGGGGCTTATGCTAGCCATACATGGTCTGAATCCGCCGATCAACAAGTAGCAGTCCAATGGGATAAACCTATAGAAATGGGATTTAACATGTCTGATTATGATGTGATTTCAGCCTCTCTCAGCATTACTGTAAACGCAACGGTCGAAGCGTATCATGGAACTGATGGTTCTGATAATAATCGATGGCCAGGTCAACATGGTGTTGAAGTAGCTGGTGATGATACAAGTGATAATCAGGATGATACTTCGGGAACTCAATTTAATATTGGTGATTTTGCCAAATTTTACGTAAGCTTTTCAGATCAAGATAAAACTAAAACCTATTATGATGTAATCTCATATATAAACTCAACTTTAGGACGAGATGAACCTGATTATAATAGGTATGATTATATGCCTGATCATGTTGTAGTACTTGATGATGAAAATGATTTAATCTTCATTTTAAATAACCTATTCCATTCTTACAACAATTACAACATTACTATAACAATCGGTATATTTATTAATTGTGAGGATAATTTTTGGTCTGATGATGATGATTTTGATGAATTAATCAT
>JBHLME010000151.1:0-9305 GCA_048938445.1 Promethearchaeota archaeon
CAAATGCCTGAATAAATAGACTCGAAAGACCTTGAGATTGAAGTCCATTTAAAAGTTGTTGATTTTCATCTATCCAATTTGAAATTTTAAGACCATGATCCTCTAAATCTAATTCTTTATCGATATCATCAGCAATCTCATCCGCCTCATATAAAAGATCTTCTTCAACTTGCATTTCTATTGATGTCACCGTCCTATTCATATTGAACATCTCTTGTACTGAAGCTATGGTGGTAATTATCCATTGGCTATTAATCCCTTCTGATTCAAAATCAAAAAAACCAACAATTTTGAATGTACGATTAACTGCTATACTATTTTCCCCTATTTTTACAATTCCAAAAATAGTAATTCTATCATCAATATCCAGATCTAATTCATCATTCAATTCTCTTCCTGTAATTGCCTCAAGATCGCCACTTGGTTCCTCTCCTTCATAAATTCGTGGTGCTATATTATAAATTCTATCAGCATCATCTATATCAAAACCTCTTAATAAAACATTTATGGATTTCAATCCATCTTGAATGGTTGCAGGTCTATCTGCTGCCGCTGAAATTGCAGTTAATTCATCAAATTCTTCAAGATCATCAATGATGCCTTCATATCCTTCTATATATGGATTTTCTGTATCAGATTCAATAGTAATTTGCGAAGAGTTTCCCACAAAATTATTTACTAAACTATTTTGCAAGCTTTGTAGTAATATACCCACAAAAATTTGAACGGAAATCCCTATTGAAATTCCTATAACAATCAATATTGTTTGCGATTTGCTCCTCCTAAAAAATCTTAATGCTATGCTTAATGGTAAATTCAATTTTTATACCTCCTCAGTAAGTTTTTGAATGTCATTATATTTTTCTACGAAAATATCTGCTCCAATTTTCTTATAAATCTCAGGATTATTCATAAAAGCCAAACCACCTACAACAATTTTACCATCAAAATCCGTATGTTCCTTAATCAAAGAAATAGCTTTCTCCGCTTCCATAAGATTAAAATAATTAGTAACAGAAAGAGCAATAATCTTTGGCTTTAAAGTATTTATCGCGTCTCTAATTTCTGTTCTAGGTGTATTTGCTCCAACATAAATTGCATCAAATCCATATAATGTGAAGAAGTCAGCAATCATTTTCGCACCTACATCATGAAATTCCTCAGCAGGACACCCAACAAGAACTTTTATTTGGTTTGATTTAATCCCTTTTTCTTTTTTTTCTTTTATTAGATATGGATAACAAATTTCGATTATTGTTCTTATTATGGATGTTCTTATATGCTCCTTCCATATACATAATTTCTCATCTTCAGCATCACAATAAAACAAATTAAGTGAGGGCTCAAGTATTTCAGTGTAGAGAGTCGGAACGTCTATTTCTTTACTGTCAAGTTTTGAAATAATAAACTCAACGCACTTCTCTTTATCCTCATTTTCTAGTAATTTTAAGAAATCCTCATATAATGGATTCATTTTAATTCTCTCCTTTAATTAAAAAAATATGTTTAGAAGTTCTAATTTATATTATGAATGTGTATTTATTAGTAAATTGTTTATATTTTTTAGAGATCTAAAAAAAAAATATTTAATTTCGTAATCTTTCATGAAATTTACTTCAATAATTTATAAATTAAAAAAGGGAAAAATTAAAAAAATGACTGATATATTAGGGTTTTTTATTAAGTGGATCTGCTAAAATTGTAATAATAATAAAAATTATACTTATTATGAAAGCGGCAGTATATAATGGAAAATTTATAAATATCAAAGAAGTACAAGAACCAAAACCTACTGATTCTCAAGCACTTATTCGTGTGAGATCAGCGGGAATTTGTGGTACTGATCTGGCAATAGTAAAAGGTTATCTAACTACGCCAACACCGCTTATACTTGGTCATGAGTTTGCGGGTGAAGTCATAGAAGTTGGAAACAATGTGGATCAATCTTGGATTGGAATGCGCGTTAGTTCTGAAATTAATAGTAATATTGATAAAACCTGCTTTTATTGTACACGTAATATTTATACTCAATGCTTATCAAGGAAAGCATTAGGGATAGATATTGATGGAGCATTTGCAGAATATATTGCTGTCGAATCATATTTACTGCATGAGTTTCCCCAATCAATCTCCTTCAATGAAGCAACATTTATAGAACCTCTCGCTGCGGTCTTCCAAGTCTTCGAGATGATGCCTTTAGATGAAGATGATAAGGTGATAGCTATTTTTGGGCTTGGTAAGATTGGATTATTGATATGCCAAGTCGCTAAATTAAAAGGTTTAGAAATAATTGTGGTGGATGGATCAGATAGGAAATTAACATTAGCTAAAAAATTTGGAGCGAAGGAAACAATTAATCGATTAAAAGAAAAAAATATTCCAGAAGCAATTCAAGATCTTACAAATGGGCTAGGGGCAGATGTCGTAATAGATGCGACAGGTAATCCAGACGCACTGAAGGATATAGTCGCCTCTTGTAGAACTCGAGGGAAATTACATATAAAAAGTACACATGGCTTAGCAACCCCTATTAATCTCACAGATATTGTTGTTAGGGAATTGACTCTTTATAGCAGTAGATGCGGTCCGTTTGAAAAGGCGATTGAAGGTTTAGAATCAAGAAATATTAAAGTAAAAGAGTTAATATCTGGAACATATCCTTTGGAAAAAATACAAGAAGCTTTTGCTTCTTATGAAAAAAGTCCAGATCATATTAAAATAATCATTGTGATGGAATAAATTTATACATTTTTGTATTAAAATAAATTTAAATTGATAAATAGTTATTATTAGAGTGATAGTGATTTGAATTAAATCCCAAAAAATTAGAATAAAATTAAGGGTTGAATTACTTATTCAAGGGGGATCGCATTTACAGAATATGTTAAAATCGTAGTTGATGGTTATGGAGGAGTGGGAAAGACTACGATGCTTAAAAGATTGGAAAGCGGAATTTTTGACCCCGAAACTAAATTAACGGTTGGACTGGATTTCTTTTCTAAACAATATAACGATATTTTTGAAAGAAACGTGACCGCACAATTTTGGGATATAGTAGGAGCGAAAAGATTCAGTTTTTTAAGACCTTTTTGTTATAAAGGTGCAAATTGCGTCATACTTGTTATAGATCTCACACGACCTAATACTTTAGAAGATCTTGATTATTTTATTAAAGTCGCAAAAGAATCTAATATTACTCCTGACCAAATTATTCTTGTTGGAACTAAAACCGATTTATTTTATTTACGCGGAATTGATAGTGGATATTTAACCTCTATTGTAGAGAAATATGGATTTGTTGAGTCAATTGAAACCTCAGCAAGAAATAATCATAATTTAGATGTTCTTTTTCAATTATCAACCGGATTGTCTATGTATAAAAGAGGAATGATAAATTATGACGAATTTACATTGTTCAAAAAAGAGTTAAAAGAGAGAATTAAGGAACCATACATTGAGGATTACGAGAAAAAGACGAGAGAATGCTGGCATTGTAAAAAAACTATGTATTATTACGAATTTTGCGACTCAAATACAAAAGTTAAAGAAGAAAGACTATTAGAATTATGGGAAAGTCCTTATTTGCAGTTTTTTTGCTGTAATTGTTTTAAGAAATTAAATATAAATGGCTAACTTCATGGCACTTTAAAGATATCTTTTCCTATTATTTGTTTATATTATATGGTTGGTAAAATTATAGTTAAAAATATGAATTTAATAAGAGATAACTTTATTAACATTGAGAATAAAGTTATGAATAACTTATATAATTAATACAAAATGAGTAAAAAGCTTACTTATTTGTAAAATAAATAGAAATGGTGACAAAATTAATTCAAACTAGTGATTCTGATCTTATTAAAAAAAATCTTAGAGCTATCAATTTATTAAAAGAAACAAAATTGCTTAATATTGCAAGTTTAGCAAAGATGCTTGTAGATTTATTTATTTTAGACAAACAATTTCAAAAGATGGAAAAACATGAAGGAAAAGAAGTAGAATTATATTTTCCTCATTACACATTATTATAATTGAGGTAAAAAAATTGGATAAAGAATTATTTGACAAATATAATAAACTCGGTAGAGGAAATTGGGGAAAAGATCTTACTATATGGAAAACAATGTACAGAGGTTTTCTAAGCCAAACGAAGAGCGAAGGAGGTTTTTTTAGCATAGGGAAGAGCGAAGGGTTAAACCCATTTAATGAGATGCTGCTTAATACTTTTCTGGATATACCAAAAGCACGAAAAGAAGGAATTCCTGTAATTATGCATCCTTTTAACTATGAACCTGAGCTATTTTTTGCTATGAATTTAGCACCAATGATGCAAGAAATACTTAGTGTTGGATTGGCTTTTGTTCATTTGAATGAACCTTATATTGATTACATAAATAAAATAGGATATGGAGATAATCCCACTCTTTGTAATGCTCAAAGACCTTTTATTAGCATGGTTATGCAAGGAGCAGCACCAATCCCCGACCTTCTCTTCTATCTTTCAACACCGTGTAATTCTCTTCTAGCTTCATATCAAGTTTATCAACAGTTAACAGGAATTCCATCATATAATATAGATGTCCCATATTGGGCTTATAACCAAGATAATGAGTTCTATGACAAGAAAACAATGGATTATATGATCAATCAATCAAAAAATCTAATAACTTGGTTGGAGAATAATACAAAACAGAAGTTTGATGCCAGTAAATTTCAACAAACTATGAAGATAGTTAATGAAGCACGTGAATATACATTGGAATTTAATGAACTTCTTAAGGCTGTACCTTGTCCTATGCCAAGTATATCTGGTTTTGGAATTTTTTTGACAATGGTAATGCGGGCTGGAAGCCCTGAAGCAGTTAAAACTACCAAATGGTTTCGCGATACAGCCGCAGAAAATGTAAAGAAAGGGATAGGGGGATTACCTGACGAAAAAATCAGAATTGCATGGCCTTACACACATGTATTCTTTGATCTTGATTTACTCCCGTGGATAGAACAAACATTTAATGCTGTAGTCATAATGGACCTATTAGGACATTACAAAGTACTACCTCACGATACATCTACAATTGAGAATTGTTATAAAAGTTTGGCTTTAGGAACTTTAGATGCTTCAATGGTTGGGAAATGTAGAGGTCCATTAGAATATTATTTAAATTATCTCATAAACTACGTTAAAGATTATAAAATAGACTGTGTTATTATGCCAATGCATTTCGCATGTAAGCATGTCTACACTATGGCTAGGTTAACATCAGAAGCTATTCGTGAGGAAACAGGAATACCAACCTTGATTCTTGGTGTTGATTCATATGACTCAAGGGAAGTAACATCTGCAGAATTAAGAAGTAAAATTTCTGATTTTCTTACACATATAGTCTTATAGATTTCCAAATAATAGTATAAATATATTTAAGAGAAAAAGATATATCTTTTATAGATAAACTAATCTATTAATTATTATCCCGCAAAATTTATATGGAATTTACATTTATGTAAATTCAATAAATATTGAACTTGAGATTTGAATATGACAGTTTTAGAAAAATTTACTGAAGCCATTCAACTCCAGAATCCTTGGATTGAGAGTTGGAAAGAAGAAGGAAAAAAAGTTTTAGGAACTTTTTGTTCCTATATTCCTGATGAGATTATTTATGCTGCTGATATTCTGCCTATCAGAATCAGAGCGAAAGGTTGCACTGATACACCGATGGGAGATGCATATCTGGCCGATACCGCCTGTAGTTTTACCCGTTGCTGCCTTGAGATGGCAAATAGAAAGCAATATAACTTTCTTGATGGTATTATTTCCTGCAACAGTTGCGATCAGATTCGTCGCCTCTATGACAACATAAGATTTAAGACTCCATTTCCCTTTCACCATTTTCTAAGCGTTCCCGGGAATATTAATGAAATAACCATCGATTGGTTTAAACACGAATTGTCCAAGTTTAAAGAAACCTTGGAGGAGAATTTTAATACTGAAATTACTGATAATAAACTCAGAAATACAATTAAATTATACAATAAATCCCGTACGCTTCTAAAAGAGTTGTACTTACTTAGAAAAAATACCGCACCTCCCATTACTGGTACTGATATGATGAATATATTATTAACGAATGTTTCAATTCCAAAAGAGCGATTTAATGAACTATTGGCTCAACAACTCCAAGAAATTGACGGAAAAGAAGGTATTTCAAATTATAAGGCTAGAATAATGCTAGCTGGAAGTATGATTGATGACCCCGATTATATTAAGATAATTGAAGATCTTGGTGGATTGGTAGTTACTGATTCTTATTGCCTTGGACCAAGATATTTCTGGGATAATGTTGATGAAACGATAAATCCATTGAATGCTCTCGCTGATTACTATATGGCAAGAGTTTCATGTCCGCGTATGGCTGGTAGACAATCCATGAGGGTTGAACATATTGTAGATTTAATTAAAGAATTCAATGTAGATGGAGTAATCCTTCAGAGAATGAAGTTTTGTGCTCTTTGGTGGGCTGAGATTTTCATTATTCGTAAAAAATTGAAAGAACTTAACATACCATTTTTAGATTTAGAGAGGGAATATGTATTGAGCGGTGTTGGAGCTATGAAAACTCGAGTTCAAGCTTTTATGGAAGTATTAGAGGCGAGATGAAATAAATGGATATAGAAACTTATCAAAAATATAAAAAATTAGCTAGAGGAAGTTGGGGTAAGGATTTTCTTTTAATAAAAGGCATGTATAGTGGAATGCTTAATATATTGAAAGATGAAGAACAATTTACACCTCCTATGGAAACGATCTTAAAAATACTTCTTAATATTGGTACGGCGCGAAAGGAAGGAAGATCTATTATCATGTATCCATTTAATTATGGTCCTGAACTATTCCATGTTATGAATCTACAACCTCTTATGCAAGAGATTTTTAGCGTGGGCTTAGCGCCTCTTCACATGAACGAACCTTACCTTGATAAAGCTAATGAAATTGGATATGGAGATAATCCAACTCTTTGTAACGCAAGTAGACCATTAATAAGTGCTCATCTGCAGGGTGCGGCACCTATTCCAGATCTTCTCTTCTTTCTATCAACCCCGTGTAATTCACTTTTAATGAATTATCAGGTTTTTGAAAGTTTAACTGGAGTTCCAACATATAATATAGACATCCCCTATTGGGCTTGTGAACAAGATAGTGAATTTTACGATGAGAAAATTGTGGAATACATTATAAATCAATTAAAGAGCTTTATTGGTTGGCTAGAAAAAGAAACGAATCAAAAATTTAATATTGAAAAATTTCAACAATCGATGCTCTTGCTTAATCAGGCACGGGAATATGTAATGGAGTTTAATGAACTTCTTAAAACAGTACCTTGCCCTGCAACCAGTATGATAGGATTTTGGAATTGGTTTTTTATGACAACTATTGGTGGTACATCTGAAGCTGTCGAAGTTACTAAATATATTCGAGATGCTGCTGCAAAAAATGTTAAAAAAGGGATAGGGGGTATCGAAGACGAAAAAATCCGAATTGGTTGGCCATATACTCATGTATTCTTTGATCGTGATCTACTCCCTTGGTTGGAAGAGACTTACAATGCAGTTGCTATAATGGATTTATTAGGATATTATCAAGTTAGACCCCAAGACACATCAACACTTGAAAAATGTTATGAAAGTTTAGCAATGGGTACATTAGACTATTCAATGGTAGGTTCGTGCAGAGGCCCTGCTGAATATTATATTGAATATGTTGTAAACTATGTTAAGGATTATAAACTTGATTGTGTTATATATCCAATACAATACGCTTGTAAGCACGCTTATGCAATGGCAAGAATTACTACAGAAATTGTACGTGAAGAAACTGGCATCCCATCTTTGATTTTTGGTTGCGATCCTTATGACTCAAGAGAGGTACCAGCAGAAGCAATCAGAGGGAAAATTTCAGATTTTCTTACACAAGTAGTCCTATAAAGGAGGTTAAAAATATATGATTGTAGCAGGTTGCGATGTTGGTTCTTTAACCGGTAAAGCTGTAATATTAAATAATGATGGATCAATCTTATCTTATGGGATCGTCCCTACCACACCTAAACCAGAAAAAACAGCTAGGAATGCAATGGACGAAGCACTTAAGAATGGTAATTTAACTTTAGAGGATATTAAATTTGTAGTTGGAACTGGATATGGCCGAGTGAAAATCCCATTTGCTAATAAAGAAATATCTGAACTTACTTGTCATGGAAAAGGTGCCCATTCATTTATTCCAACAGTAAAAACAATAATTG
Source organism: Promethearchaeota archaeon (assembly GCA_048938445.1). Lineage (GTDB taxonomy): Archaea > Asgardarchaeota > Lokiarchaeia > Sigyniarchaeales > SOKP01 > FT1-020. The sequence goes on from JBHLME010000151.1 coordinate 8,298, forward strand.
ACGTTGGAGGTCAAGATTGTAAGGTGATAAAGGTTAACAAGAACGGAAAAATTCTTGATTTTGCCATGAACGATAAATGCGCTGCTGGTACGGGAAGATTCTTAGAAGTTATGGCTAAAACCCTAGAATTAAAGCTTGAAGAGCTTGGTCCTATTTCCCTTCAAACAAAAAATCAAGCAAAAATCACCGCTCAATGTAGTGTTTTTGCAGAAACTGAGGTTGTTAGTCTGATGGCTGAAGGGACTGATGTAGCAGATATTGTGGCTGGCATACACGATACGATTGCATCCAGAATTATGACATTAGTTTATAGGGTTGGTCTTGAAGAAGACGTTACAATTTCGGGAGGAGTTGCAAAAAATGTTGGTGTAGTTGCATTTCTAGAGAATAAAATGGGTTTAAAGACGGTGAAATTACCAATTGATCCTCAGATTATTGGAGCTATGGGGGCTGCTCTTTTAGCAAAAGAAGAATTGGAAGCTAAATAAAAAAATCTAGAAATTCATCAACAACTTCAACTGTCTGGTCTATCCTTCCTGACTTTGGAAAGACTCTACAAAGTAAATGTGTATCTATTTCCATTACATCAAGACCAATCAATTTACATCTTTTTAAATCCATATATTCTTTTATTTTTTTACCCGCATTTAAAATTGCAAATTTATCTAATCCAATTGCGTTTCTAAATCGAGCAGCAATAATTTCCTTTAAGCCTCCAACATCTACATCAAATGAAACGTAGAAATAAGGTGTATCGACTAGTTCTAAAGCTGAACTCAACCTTTCAACCATATGAAAACTATCATTTTTTGATATAAATCTAACTCCCTTTTTTTCAAAGGAATTATAAAAATTAACGTAATCTACAATCCTTGGGTCGTTATTAGATCGATAATCATCATCAGGGTAATCCTGGCAGCCAAAAATTATCAGATTTTCAGGTAAAAGTTTTTTTTCCTCCATCAAATAATATAAAAATGAAGCACATGTATACGAATCCTTTATATT
>JBHLME010000152.1:0-9289 GCA_048938445.1 Promethearchaeota archaeon
CCTCATGTATTGGAAGCATTATCAACTAGAGCTAAAACTGCTGGTCCTGGAGGAATTTTAAGCACAAAATTAAAAATTCTTTCTCAAATTTCTTTATCTGATAAAAAAGGAATTCATGGGAGTAGATTAAAAGAAATAATAGGATCGATAAGTTTACCTGCAATTTATCAGCACTTAAAAGAATTAGAGTCAAAAAATTTGATTTTAAGGAAAAAAGAAGGAAAAAATGTATTTTATTCGATAACTGAGAAAGGTAAAAAGGTTTTGGATGCTTTAGATATTCTTATTACTCTCCTATAAATCTTCAAGGATAAAGATCTTATCAAAAACTTGTGGTAAACCTTCAATAATGGATTTTCTAAAAGAAATTATAAAAATTATAGATCCGATTATACCTATTCCAAATTGTATGAAAAAATTAAACGGTAATTCTTCAAAAGCCCAACCAGGGTTTTGAAAAATAATCAATTCTCCAAAAAAGTATCCAAAAACCATTGTAAGGCCACCAATAATCAAACCTAAAATTGTTCGATAATCTATTTTTTTATGGTTCTTCCTTGGATTTGCTATTATTCCAACAAGAAATCCTTCTAACATTTTAATAACTAAAGTTAAAAATGCTGTTAGAGGATATAAGATAAAGTCTGCTATCATTGGACCAATTCCTCCAGCAATAGCTCCAATAATGGGTCCAAATAACAGTGCTGTAATCATTACAGCTAAATCTCCTATGTTTATATATCCTTGTGGAAATAATAATGGAAACAATAAAGTCATTCCACATGTAAAAGCAATAAAAATACCTGCTATTGCAATTACCAATGGATTCGATGGTAAATAATATCCTAAAAAATTTAGTTCTGAATGTACTATAGTTTTTTCAGTCATTTTACATTTTCATTTATTTATTAAATAATTTAAATAATCTATAAGTTTCAACTAATGCATAAGTTGAAACTTATATAAAGTTTACTAAAATCTATAAAAATATCATCAAGCTTTTTTAAAGAATTAACATATTATTTAATACATAACCTTTCTTAATTGCATAATGGAAAAAATTGAAGATAATAGCCTTAATCCTACTGAAATTACCCCAGATAAATCATATAGGATAAAGAGTATTGATTTTGTAAAAGGATTTGCAATATGTCTGATAATCTTAGCGCATTCTGCAGGAGTATGGAAGAGACCATACTTAGCACCAATATATGCCATTATTTATAGATATTTAGATGTATTTGGTCCTCCATTATTCATTTTCTTGAGCGGTCTATCTGTTGCTTTCACGATCAAGAGAAAGATGGGAAAAATTCCCGAAAGAGATATAAGAAATACTATATTCATGAGAGGGTTCTCTATAATTGCTTTAGGTATATTGTATAATTTATTATCAATTGGAGCTATTGATGTGTTAATTCCTGAGATAAATGTACCATTTCCATTGAATCTATGGGGATGGAATATTCTATTATTTATTGGATTTTCACAGATTATCACGTATTATATTATGAAATTGACTAGGGGGATTAGAGCCTTGATTGGAATAGTTATAATTTTATTAACGACTCCTATATATACAATAATTGACAATCCTTTATATTATTGGTTTAATCCAATAATATGGGTGATTAGATTTATCGTAATTTCACCAGCGGCTCATAATCCTATTTTACCATACATCTCAATATGTTTTTTTGCGTCAATATTTGGAGAAATATTAATGGAAGTAGAATATTTAGATTCCAAAGAAGCAAAATTGGATGCGTTCCATATTTACATGAGAAATGGCATGTTTTTCGTATTAACTGGTTTAATACTTTTTGTTCTTGATGGAACTCCATTTAGACCTGAACCAGGATTTGATTTATTTTTTCCAGTTTTTGTTTTTAGAGCGGAACCTTCAAACATGTTCTATTCAATTGGAGTAGCTCTTATAGTTATTGGAGGACTTTATTACTTTATTGACATAAAAGGAGTAAATAATTATATCACCAGCGTGTTTATATTTTATGGTAAAATTTCACTTAGTTTATTTATAATTCATTACATTTGGTTAACATTGTATGTAGGAATTCTCGACTTGTCTAATGTTTGGTTTATTTATGGGGGGTATATAGCTTTCTTGGGTTTTTTAATGTATATCTGGAATCATCAATTTGACGGTAAATACTCTTTAGAATGGATGATGGGTGGTTTTAAGACTAAAAGTTTTAAAAAAAACAGCAATTAAAAAAATAAAAATTATAGATTTTAAACCTGATTAAAAATTTGAATATATAATGAATTTTTGATCAGATCCAATAGAATAAATTTCAAATTTTGAGCCCTTTTTCGATTCACAAAATAATTGAATCATTGGAAATAGATAAATTTGGCTCTGAATTTGAGCTTCCTTATCCTTTTCATATTTATTATAATCACTTTTTGCAGCACTAATTGTTTGACTAATTTTTTTATTATAATATCCCAAACTTGCTTCTGCTTTATTGGTAAGGTCCTTAAAATCATTAAATTTAATTCCCTCAACTTGTTCTATTAATTGATGGAGATCTTTTTCAATTTCTTTTTCATATTTTGTTTGAGCGCTACTATGAAGAACAGGAAATCCAGAAATAATTGTCTTAAACGGTACAGGAAGAATTTCATATCTATAGAGATTTTTATGACCCTTGCATTCCTTACACTGGTATCTTAAATTACCTTCACCATAACAATCAGCACAAGGATAATCAAAGGTTTTTTTCTCCTTTTTTTGCTCCTCTCCAATTAAAACTTGCCAATTTTCCGTAATTTTGCCGGTACCTTTACATGTCTTACATTTATCTTCAGTATATCCTTTTCCACGGCATGTCTTGCATTGCACTCCTTTAATTGATTCTAGCATGGGGACTGAATCATTTCCCTTCCAGTTGTCTTTATTTACATTTCCAGAACCCTTAAATGAGTAAAATGTCACTTTGCTCAATCTAGGAGCAATGACAGTTCCTTCATCTTTATCCTTGGAAGCTTGAATTGTTTTTTTGATAGAGAAATATATTGCTGCTTCCTTCATTGTATCTTTAACGGTTTCTGCTGCAGAAATCGCGTCTAATGAAAACACGGCACCTTTTGTCCCAAACTGCTTTTCAAGTTTTTTTTTATCCTTCCTTGCTGCAGATTGTTTCCATTTTTCAAACACGTCGTCTAAATTTGGAGTTTTAATTCTAACATCTGGCATGAATTTCACATATTTTTTATATTTATGTTATTAATATATCAAACAAGAAAAGTATATATTTTTATGTTCTGAGTTTTCATAAATAATTATATACCATTAATTCATAATATTATTAAATAAAAACGAAATAAAAAGTGAATAAATATTTCTGATGTAGACCGACAAAGCGCCCAATATCTTTTAGATTGGATAAAACAAGGAGGAGTTGCCCAATGGATTGAACACTTCCTTGCTCAAGGAGATGAAGCCAAGCTTCGCCAAATTAAAGAAGTATATGATAAAATTAAGCAAGCTTTTGGTTTTTAATTGAAAGGAAATACAATTTCGTTATTCGATTTTAGTTCTTTTTTTTATTATTCTTATTATTATCTTTTTAGTAGATTTATTAAAATATAAAAATTCAACATCAAAAAATTGAATTATTTTGTATCATTTTAGCTAACAATTAAAACTATTTTAAGTGTCGTGTTATCAAAAAAATATTTTATTCTTATGGATAAAAATCGGGAACACAAAAAAGATTTGCTTTATAATGTAAGCATGTATTACTTAAAATCATTTAATAAGGAAAAACGAGCTTTGAGCTTTGTTAATACTCCTTTTTTTGAGGGAAACGTGATTTTTGGATTAGATATTAAAAATAAAATGCGTCCTTTATCATTTAATAAAATTCAAAAAAATAAAACAATAGATCCCGTAGACCCACGACTTTTTAAAAAATTATTATTCTCAAATGAAAATCAATTTATCGCGTTTTCAAATCAATCAACTTTTGATGAGCTCAGTCCTGTTTTAGAAATGTTAACAAATTTTCAATTTGATGAAGATAAGATTATAAAATTAACCTTATGTAATTCATGTCTTGATAAGAGTAAATTTACGTTACTAGAGGGTAGAAGCACCTCAATTTCTCATAAGGACCAAAAAATTTGTCCAGATTGTGCTTTAAAAATAGTTTTGAGAAGAGCGTCCAGTATTGGAATAATTCCAAGAGATAATATTAGTCCTAAATTGAAAAATTTTTTTAATCACATGTTATATAAGTTTAAAGATGTAGAAAAAATAATTAAGGCGTTTACTACAGATTTTAATCCTTCAGCAAACAAGGTGATTACACTCTATGATATTGAAAAAAATCCAACTATAAGTAAGAAATATTTGGATTATAAAATAGATAGATTGGATGTGCCTTCAAAATTTAAAGATATTCTCTTAAAAGACATTAAAATTTCCACCCTCCTACCCATTCAGGCAATATCAGTTGAAAATGGCTTGATATCTGAAAAAAAAAATCAACTAATCATGGCACCAACATCAGGAGGCAAAACATTAATAGGGGAATTATCAGGAATTTCAAAAGTTCTTGAGAATAAAAATTTGAAAATGTTATATTTGGTCCCGATCGTTGCTTTAGCAAATATTCGAACAAATGAATTTACTACAAAGTATAAAAGATTAAATTTAAAAATCGTCAAGAGGATTGGAGAGTCTATACTTGATAAAAATCGAAATGATAACCTAGAAGAATTAAAAGATGCTGATATAATTATAGCTACTTATGAAGCAATTGATTTCATTTTAAGAAGTGGAAATAAAAATAAATTAGGAAATATTGGAACAATAGTAATTGATGAGATTCAGACATTAATTGATCCAGATAGAGGATTTTTATTAGATGGTTTTATTGCAAGATTAAAAACTATTTTTCAGGGTGGTCAATACCTTTATCTTAGTGCAACTATTGGAGAACCTGAAACTTTAGCAAAAAAATTAAATTGTATGTTAATACGGTATAATAATCGACCGGTTCCAATTGAACGTCATTTGCTATTATGCTTGAATAACCTTCAAAAAGAAAAATATATTGTAAATTTAATACGGTCAACATTTTCAAATAAATCAAAATATGGTTATAGAGGACAATCAATAGTGTTTACAAACACACGTAAGAAATGTGAGTCAATAGTAAATAACCTAAAAAATAAAGGTATAAATGTTCGAGCATATCATAGTGGATTAACTCATGAAGAACGAAAAATTGTAGAATTAGAGTTTCAATCTCAAAAAATAATGGGAGTAGTAGCGACAGCAGCCCTAGCCGCAGGTGTAGATCTTCCCGCCCAACAAGTAATTTTTGAATCATTAGCTATGGGAATAAATTGGTTAAGCGTTGCAGAGTTCGAACAAATGTTAGGTCGTGCTGGTAGACTCAAAAAGCATGAAATTGGATATGCATATCTCTTAGTAGAACCTGGAAAAATTTATTCACCTAAGATGAAAACAACTGAAGAAAATATTGCCATTTCGCTTTTAAAAGGTAAAATAAAGGATTTTGAATTAGTTCCAGATGGAGATAAGTCGATTACAGAATTACTTGCTTTTATTACATCATTTCAAGGCTTAAAAAAAGAAAAAATCCTTGAATTTTATGGTTATTTAATCAATAATGATTATGATCTTGATATTTTTCTCAAGAAATTAGATGAAAAAAGAATGATCAATATAAAAGAAAATCTAACATATAACAGCACTAGTTTAGGGAAAGCAATCGCCAAATCCTTTCTCACTGTTGAAAAGGGTATTGAGATCATTCAAATTATAAGCAAGGATAAAACAAAAAGCTTAATTGAACTCGCTCTTGAATTAGAACCTTTAAAAAATGTATACTTAACAAAAAAAATCGTTGCAGACATATCTAGAGACAGAAGTATGAAATATCTTTCTAATAATTTATTTACTGCTAGTACTCTCTCTCTTTTACATGCAGATCATGTAATAAAGAAGTCAAGGTATTCAAGAGATTTTATTGAAACTGTAATAAAATGGATGCGAGACATTTTTAACTGTGAATGCAAGGATAAACCTTATTGTGAATGCGGACGGATTAATTTTGAGAAACTTATTCTTTCTTTAAGAATAAAAGATCATCTCTCTATAGATGAAATTTGCATTTACTTGAAGGAAGAGTATGATATCTTAGTTTTTAAAGGAGATTTAGTTGATTTTTTAGAATCTTTCATTTATTCGATAGAAAGCATAACTGAAATCGCTCAAAGTATTAAAAATTTAGATCCTAGCTATAAAAAACAATTATCGGAGCTATTAGATATCGCAGAACAAGTGAAGCAATAGTTAGATGATAAAAAAAATTAGATAATTAATTCACCCAAATAATTAACAATTAAATTTTATTGAACATTTTGTTAAATATAATAATTGAGGATATCTATTCTTGTTATATAGTTTATTTCTATATCAGAGCGGTAGTGGGCTTTTGATGTACGAAAAAAGCCTTCAAAATGTAGGTTCTGGTAAATTAGAATTATTTTCTTCTTTTTTTGCAGCTATTAATACTTTTGTTTCAGAACTTGTAAAAGATGGTTCAAGAGAATTAAAAAATATTTCTATGGGTGAATATACAATCATTACATCCTCTCTTAAAGAAATTAAAACGGATGTGGTGATGATTGCAGATAAGGATGATTTTAAAACAGTCAATAAAATACTACCAAAAATAATTAAAATACTTTATAAACATAAAGAATTACTTCTTGAATGGAATCACAATAAATCTCAATTAAACGTTTTAGATCCTGAAATTTCAGAAATCTTATATTCAAAAAAACAATTGCTTGGAGATATAAGTAATCTAACTGAAGATGCTGCATTATTTCTAAAATCAATGTGGTCACACCGATCACTTCTTAAAGGTGAATTATCTCAACAAGAAAGAGAGAATTTATTGAAAGAACGAGATTTTTTGTCCAGTAGATTAGATGATCAAAATGTGGTAAATCTTTTTCGAAAGCTCGCTGTATGTAAGAAGATTATAGAACTTTCTGAGAAATTGAATGAAGAAAAGACTTTCATTGAATATCAAAATCGTCTAAATAAAATTAAGGAAGAATTAAATGAAACTTTTGTTAAATTGAGGTATTATTTAAAATCTATTAAAGAAACATTATCTAAAACAATTGATAAACTTGGTAATAAATCTCTTAAAATGGGAGATTATAAAGATTGTTATCTTAGTTTATATTCATTTTCAAATAAAGTTAAAACAGTTTCAGAGGGAGTAAATTTCAAAAAATACAGAAATTGGGCAATGAAGATTATCAGTAAAGAAGAAGTTCCTGATGATGAATTTTCTGAAATCATTATGAACATTTTAAAAATGTCTGATAATTTAGAAGACTATATCGATGGGGAAATTTCTTAGTCCATTTATACTTATAAAAACCATTTTAAATAGTATGGAGCTCAATAATATCCATATCCTTTACTTCATAATCTAAACCCACTTTTTTTCGTTTCTGTCGAGCAGTTTTTCGTATAATTATTGCGTGATCAAATAATTCATAGAAACTTCTATGAATTTTTAATGCAACATCTTTTACAGTTGAATTTTCATCAATAACTAAAGGTTTTTCAGCTACTATTCCAGCGTTTTGGGTGTAAATTTTAATTTTACCTAAATAGTTAAGAATTACATTTCCAAAATCAGGAGGAAATGTCTTTTTAGATATACTTATTCCGATAATTATTGGAAATTGTTTTGAGTACTCTTTTCGAAGGCATTCAAATTTTTCTTCTGTATGAGGGAGATCTCCTTTAGTAGCTATTATTATTGCTTTTTTATAAACAACTGCTGTAGTTAATGCATCAACAACATCATCGAGAATGATTTTTCCTTTGATCTTTACAATACCATTTCTGATTCCATTTTCAAAGACAATTTCTTTTATCTTATTTGTAAGATCTTCCATATTCTTGTTAGCTTTTGCTGCCTTAGTTAAATAAAAAACCTGTATTTTATTTGATCCTGTTTTTTCTATTGAAATTGGAGGAGGAGGAACGTTTAACCGAATGTCTGCTATATATAGTTCATTCAACAATAAATCTAGTTGGGTTTTATAATTCCGCGATAAATCAACAATAAGACATATTAAATCAGCAGACCTTATTTGGGCAAGAATCTCTTTTCCATTACCAATACCTTTTGAAGCATCTTCCATCAATGAAGGCATATCAACAATTTGAAATCTAATATTATTATAATCATAAATTCCAATTTCAGGGAGCGCAGTAAATTTACCAATTTTATCTTTCGCTGCTCCAGTTAAAAAATTTAGAAGTGTAGTTTTACCTGCTCCAGGCGTGTGAAAATCGCTTATTAAAACAACCTGTATACCTTCCTTTTTTATTGAAAATGGACTTATAGATTTCGTACTTTTAGTTCTCAGTTTTTTTTCTTCTAATTCTCGTTTTAATTTTGCTAGGCGAGATTTATTTAATGCAACAATTTTTTCCGTAGCCTTATGTTTAGGGACTAATGAAAGGAATTCCTCTAATTTTTTTATTTTTTCCTCAATAGAACCTGCATCTAAATATCTTTGATAAGCTGCTTGTGCTTCTGGTCCTATATTGGATGACATTTCAAATACCCCCTAAAAAATTAATATTTATTAAATTACTAAAAGATACTTCGAAATCGATCCTCTGTTTTTAACCTTAAATCTCCAAGAACCTCGTCAATTCTCTCTTGAAAATTACGAAAATATTTCTCCTTTTTACTAAATAGGTCATTACGAGAATAACGATTTAAAAAATAAGCAGAAATTTGTTTTAAATGCTCTTTTACTACTTGAGCATCGGTTTCTTTCTCAATAATCGCATAATTTAGAAGAGGTTCCTTTATGACATGATTATCATTGGAATCTGGTGAAATTATCATCTCAGTATAACATACAAGTTTATAAGAAGCAAGTGAAACAACATGAATATCATCTCCAAAGACTTCTGTTGTAAAACTTTCAAGAGCTGATAGAAAACCCGATCTTAAATTAGGATCTAAGACATCATCTGAAGAAGAATAATACTTCCTATCAATTAAATTGCGTGAACCTAAGGATATCCCGATTTCGAGTACAGCCATAAATTTACAAACGTAATTTATCGATTATGTGTTCTTATAATATAATATTTGAAATGTTTATGTATAGTTATAAACACAATATTTATTTTATCTTTTTATTTTTTCTTTTTTTATTGAACTATGTGAAACTGTTT